>CAYFGW010000258.1:0-6322 GCA_964342365.1 uncultured Candidatus Sericytochromatia bacterium
TTGGAAATTCAGCCCAATGCCGTTAACCCTTATCGTCTGCTTCAGGATGTGCAGAGCGTGTTTACGCCCTTGCTTGAAGAAAAAAACATTGACTTTCATATTGAAATTGATCCCGAATTGCCTCAGGCGGTGGTCATGGACGAAACCCGCGTCCGTCAAATTTTATTTAATCTGGTGGGTAACGCCATTAAGTTTACCGACTCAGGCCACGTTAAACTCCAGGTAGATAAGCATTTTCACAGTGATGATACCAGTCGCCTGAGTCTAAATATTGCGGTAGAAGATACCGGTATTGGTATTCCTGACCATGAACAGCAGCGCATTTTTGAAGCGTTTCAACAGCAGGAAGGGCAGAGCACCCGTCAGTACGGGGGCACGGGGCTGGGACTGGCCATTACGCGTCGTCTTGTAGAGGCCATGGAAGGAGCTATTTCCCTGGACAGCGAACAGGGAGTGGGCAGTACTTTTACGGTGCATTTTCCGTCACTGTCTATTGCGTCCATGTTGCCAGAGGGGCAGAGTAGCGATTTCAAAATAGAAGAAAAAGTGGATTTTGAACCGGCCACGATATTGGTGGTCGATGACGTTTCTTTAAACCGGGAGTTGATTCAAAATTACTTTGACAAAACCCCCCTTGAATTTGAAGAAGCCATCAATGGCAAAGAAGCGATTAAAAAAGCAAAAGAAACCCGTCCCGATCTCATTTTAATGGATCTCAAAATGCCCAAAATGACGGGGTACGAAGCCACTAAACGCCTGAAGGCCAATCCAGAAACTGCGGATATTCCCATTATTGCCCTGACCGCTTCAGGTATGATGCATGAAGAAGACATTGCCAAAGAATATGGTTTTGATGGCTATTTGCGTAAGCCCGTGCTTAAAAGAGCGTTGGTGAAAGAAATGGCACCATTTCTTCCTCATGAGGTAAATGAATCTGCTGACGCCGACGTTCAGGCGCAGCCGACTGATCAAATTCTTGGTTTGGCGGACTTGAAAGCCCTGCGCACTGAAATTCGCTCGCTGTCTTCAGAATGGGAAGAGGTAAAAGATGCGCTGGAACTGGAAGATATTGAAGCTTTTGCTGAAGATCTGAAGGCCGTGGGTTCTCAGTATGGTCAGCATTTTATTGAACAGCTGGCGGATCAAATTTTAAGTGCCAGCCACGCTTTTGCCATGGACAAGGTGTATGATTACTTAAACGATTTTGGGCAGATTGACAAAAAATTAGCAACAATGGAGAAAGATCTTGGCGCGACGTAAAACCAACCACCGGGGATTAATACTGATTGTGGACGATGTACCACAAAACCTTCAGGTGTTACGGTCTACCTTAGAAAAAGAAAATTACCGTATTGCTGCCGCCAACAGTGGCGAAGTGGCCCTGCGATATCTGCAAAAGAAAACCCCTGATCTGGTGCTTCTGGATGTGATGATGCCTATCATGAACGGCTTTGAAGTGTGTCAAAAAATTAAGGCCCAGGAGCCCCTGGCCCACGTGCCCGTTATTTTTTTAACGGCCCGCACCGAAAAAGAAGACGTGGTGGCTGGTTTTGAATCGGGAGGCATTGACTATATCACCAAGCCCTTTAATACCGCTGAGTTGTTGAGTCGGGTCAAAACCCATATTGAGTTAAAGCGAGCCCGGGACTCCATTGAAAACTATAACCGGGAGCTTCAGTCTCTCAATGATGAAAAAACCGAGATTATGGATATTGCAGCCCATGATTTGAAAAATCCCCTGACCGCTATTTTAATGCATGCGCAGGCCTTAATGGATCGCAATGAGGCAGAGGGTGAAAATCACAAAAGCGGTCAGGCCATTCAGCGGTCCGGCGAAAAAATGCTGGGTATTGTCAGCAATTTATTGGATATGCAGCGTCTGGAGTCGGGCAAAGAAGACGCAGACATTGAGCTGGTGGATCTGGTAGAAACCGTAGGCCAGCTCATTAAAGATCATCAGGCCCACGCTACCAAAAAGCAAATTGACTTGCGCTGGCAGGCCAGTGACGACATTTTATTTGCTGAAACCGACTGGCGTTTATTGCAGCAGGCTCTGGATAATCTTTTGTCCAATGCCCTCAAATATTCGCCCCACCAGAGTCAGGTGAGCGTCAGTGTTAAACCCTACCGCAACGGAGAAACAGAGTGTGTGGCCATTGCCATCCAGGATTCTGGCCCCGGTTTTAGCGAAACTGACCGGGAGCAAATGTTCAAAAAGTTCGC
Organism: uncultured Candidatus Sericytochromatia bacterium; assembly: GCA_964342365.1. Taxonomy (GTDB): domain Bacteria; phylum Cyanobacteriota; class Sericytochromatia; order UBA7694; family UBA7694; genus CAXRDE01. Next base: position 2,224 of record CAYFGW010000258.1, read on the forward strand.
CCGCTTATCGGCCCGGCCCACCGGAGACGAAGACTCTACGGGCCTGGGACTTTCCATTGTGAAACGTTTGTGTGAGCTTTTGCAGCTAGAACTAAAGCTGGAAACCTCTGAACAGGGCAGCTGTTTTACAGTACTCTTGCCCCGTAAAACCTTTGAGTTAGATCTCACAGAATAGTCTTACGGTACCTTTAGAGGGTTGAGCTCTTCTGTTTGTGAGGGTTGAATCCCTTTGTAGCGAATCATATGTTGGCAGATTTCTTTAAACACAGGCACCGCTGTAAGGGTGGCAAAGTGAGCGGTTTTAGGGCTATCAAAGAGCACAAAAATCACGTACTCTGGTTTATCCGCCGGAAGCACCCCCACAAAAGAAGCCATGACCTCCCCGTTGTAGCGGCCGTTTTTGACTTTGTCTGCCGTTCCCGTTTTACCTCCAAGGAGATAGCCGGGGATTTTGGCGTTGCGGGCAGTACCGCCCTTGCCTTCTACCACTTCTCGCATCATAGCCAATACTTTTTCCGCGTTTTCTTCAGAGAGGGTACGGTGTTTTTTGGTAGGAAATTCCTTTAAGATATCACCGTCAGGGGACACAATGCGCTGAATAATGCGAGGTTCTACCCGAATACCCTTATTGGCAATGGCTGAAGCTGCGGTGACCACCTGTAATGGCGTGACCGCTACCCCCTGACCAAAAGAAATGGTGGAGTGGGTGCTCTCGCGCCAGGGAAGTTTGGGCAGAATGCCGTTCACTTCGCCATAGAGTCCGGAACTGGTTTTGACCCCAAAACCAAACTGGGTCATAAATCCGCGAAAGCGCTCGGCACTCATGCGTCGTCCGAGCATGCTTGAGCCCACGTTGCTGGACACCTTTAAAATTTCGTAGGGTTTTAAATTGCGCACCTTGCCCGGCGGCTGATGATGATCGTGCAGCGGCCAGCCGTCGAGCATAATCATGGTGGGGGTGGGAATGACCTCATCTACGTCTGTTTTTCCTGCTTCCAGAGCCGCGGCAATGGTGAAAATTTTCATGGTGGAACCGGGTTCATAAACGTCGGTGACGGCCCAGTTTTTAATGCGGGGGTCCCAGCCCTTGGCGGTAATATGGTTGAGGTCTACCGTTGGGTTGGTGGCCAGGGCGAGCAGGTCACCGTTTTTAGCGTCCATGACAATGGCCACGCCCCGCTCTGCTTTGGTAGATTCCATGCCCTTTTGCAATTCTCGCTCGGCAATGTACTGCACGTTTTCATCGATGGTGAGCATGACCTTATTGGCTTTGACTTTTTCCGTTAAAAAGGGCATGTCTCCTTCGCTACGGAGTAGCTCATTACCGTAGGCGTCCGTTAAAATATTGACCTTGCGGGTGCCGCCCTCAAGGTATTCATTAAAGGAGCTTTCAATACCTTCTCTGCCCTTGTTATCGATATCTGTGTATCCCAGTAAGGAAGCGGCCATGGTGTCGTGAGGGTACACCCTTTTGCTCTCGGTGAGCATGCCAATGCCGGGCATTTTGAGTTCACGCAGTTTTTTAACGGTTTCTTCACTTTGTTTACGGGCCAGGTAATGCCAGTAGTTTTTTTTGAGAGATTTTCTAAGGACTTCAGGTTCCTGTCCCAGAATGTCTGCCAGGGCCTCTGTTTTTTCAGCGGTGGCCTCGGGCTCCAGATATTTGGGGTCCACGTATATCGCGTAAGCTTTCAGATCAATGGCTAGCTTATGTCCGTTTCGGTCTGTTATAATGCCCCGCTTACCGGCGATGCTGACCACTTTTTTCTGCTGTTCGGCGGCCATGGCTTTAAAGTCCTGGTGTCTGAAAACCTGCAAGTAGCCGCAGCGTAAAGCGATCACCACAAAACCCAACAACACCAGAAGGTAGAGTTGCTGGGCACGCTGATTAATAATTTTACTGCGCGTCATGGGCGACGTTTTAAATCCTCTCCTTTAAAACCCGAGGGGGGGTTGAATGGGGTAAGACGGTGCGCTTACATCGAGATGCTGGGTCTGCGATACCACCAGTTTAGAAGACACGTTGATGTAGCGGTAGCTGTCTGTGGACTGCATGCCCATGGCTTTGGCCTGCTGTTCTACCGTGGGCAGGCTGCTCAATTCTGCCAGCTGCGCATGCAACGCGTCGTTGCTCTGGCGCAGTTGAATAATTTCTTGTTGTTTGCGATTGGCCTGATTCTCCACGATGACCGTATGAAAGTAGAGTAAGAACGTAAACATCAGGAGACCAAATACGGAAAAAATCCACACATTGGGAATGCGGGTAACGCGGGTGCGTTTGCCAATGGGAATATGACGAATTTCATTTACAGAAGGGTTCAGGGGAGACAGTCCGGGGGTCTGATTCAATAACGTTTGTGTTGCAGCCATGCTTTTCCTATTCTACTCAATCCAATTCATTAACGCCGGGTGCTCAAATCCGGCGGGCGGTGCGCAGCTTAGCACTGCGCGAGGGCGGGTTCTCCTGAATTTCGGATGTACCGGGCTTTTGAAGTTTGCCGGGTCTGGCCAAGAGTGCCTCTGTGTCACAGGTGCAAATGGGCTGTCGTGGGGGACACACACAGCTTTGACTCATGTCACGAAACGCTTGTTTGACGCGTCTGTCTTCGCCCGAATGAAAAGAAATCACCGCGATTTTTCCTCCGGGCTTCAACAAACGCACTGCCAGGGGCAATACGTCTTCCAAAGCCTTGTACTCCTGATTCACCGCGATGCGCAAGGCCTGAAAAATACGGGTGGCCGGATGTATTTTGTCCCGTTGCGGGAGACGTTTAGCCACCAGTTCTGCCAATTGGCGGGTGCGGGTAAAGGGCGTTTGTTCACGAGCTTCCACAATCCAGCGGGCAATGCGTCCCGAAAAACGCTCGTCGCCATATTCCTTAAACAGTTGTTTTAGCTCATTCTCGCTCAACGAATTGACTAAATCTGCTGCTGAAGGCGTATTTTCTTCTGGATTCATGCGCATGTCCAGCGGTCCATCTGATAAAAGAGAGAATCCCCGTTCAGCTTCTTTGAGCTGAAAAATAGAGGTTCCCAGATCCATCAAAATCCCGTCCAACTGCGGAATCTCAAACTTTTGCACCCAGTGTTCAAGGTCTGCAAAATTTCCGTGAATTAGCTGAAAGGGGTGACCCACCGCGCTCAAACGTCGGGTCGCTAGCTCAAGTGTTCTGGGGTCTCGCTCCAGGCCCCATAAAAACCCTTCCTTGCCAACTCGCGTCAATAATTCAGACGCATGACCAGCTCCACCAATAGTACAGTCCAGGAATTGCTCACCAGGCTGCGGTGAGAGAAATTCAAGAACTTCCTCTAACATTACTGAGTAATGCTTCAAGGCTATTGCTTTCTCTATCATCTTAACGTCTTCTTTGCACTTTCACTTGTGCCATTGTCACACATTGCGCTGAATAAATTCAATGGTGTTGCCATCGGGGTCTAAAATGGCCAGAAGCGTGCCCGCTTCGCTCTCCATGCTCTGCTGCATTTTGACACCGCCCGACTGGACTGCCAGACGCAGTGTGGCCTGGATATCTTCCACCCAGAAGGTGAGCTGATGTCGATTCTGGCGTGCCTCGATTTTGGCCACGGTGTTGGGCACCAGGGTCAGTAGTAAATCTCCCAGATGTCCCTGATAAAAAGTGCCTTCGGGGGTTTCTACTGCTTCAAACTCGGTCTTAAAGACCTGATTGTAAAAGTGACGCATGGCCTGCATACGGGTCACAGCCAGTGCAATGCGAACTAAATGCATAAAAAAGCTCCTCGTGAATGGATATCGCAGTCACGCAATATACCACACGGACACGGGGAATCCAACGCGGTTGCTGAAATTATAAGTTCTGAATCTGGTGCATGTACGCTTTGAGATAACCGATGGTGGCCACCGTGGCTTCATAGGCTCCCACCGGATTATAGTCTACACCGTCAGGAATATTGTCCGTAATGGCATGAGAGGCCAGGCGAATATGACCGTGGGCAAAGGCGTCCTGAATGCTGTGTAGCCCGTAACCGATTTCACGCTCTGCCTGTACAAAATCACCTTTTTTAGCCAGTGCCACCGCAGCGTCCAGATGACGCTGGGCCCAGATAAAGCGAGTATCAC
>CAYFGW010000259.1:0-6317 GCA_964342365.1 uncultured Candidatus Sericytochromatia bacterium
ACGGTCATTCCGGTTGTAGTCGTTGCGATAGCCGCCCCCACGGTCATTCCGGTTGTAATCGCTGCGATAGCCGCCTCCGCGATCGTTGCGGTTATAGTCGTTGCGATAGCCGCCCCCACGGTCATTCCGGTTGTAATCGTTGCGATAGCCACCTCCGCGATCGTTGCGGTTATAGTCGCTGCGATAGCCACCGCCGCCACGGTCATTCCGGTTGTAATCGCTGCGATAACCGCCCCCACGGTCGTTGCGATTATAGTCGTTGCGATAGCCGCCCCCACGGCGATCTTCATAATGACTTTTACGATTGTAACGCTCGGTGTCCTGATCTTCGTTCTCTGATGCCTGATACTCTTCGTTTTCCATATTTCGGCTCTCCCTTGATTCCATCCCCAATAAAATTGCTCACACGATTAACTAAAAATTAACTAAACTCTGATTCGAATGTGGGTTTTCTACATCTTAGCATGCTCTCAGACCTTTTCAGACGGGTAAGGTCACTAAAATTTTAGACGGCCTGAGCACAGGCGTGAGCAGAGGCCCAGGCCCACTGAAAATTATACCCGCCCAGCCAACCGGTAACGTCCATCAGTTCACCAATACAGTACAGACCGGGAACCTGCGTGGACTCCATGGTTTTGGAGGAAAAATAGCGGGTGTCGGCTCCTCCGGCGGTAACTTCTGCTTTGGCATAACCCGAAGTGCCAGAAGGTGTGATTTGAAACTGGGTAAAAGCCTGTTCTGCGTCTGCATACGTGTTGTACCAGTACTGAGCAAAACGCTTGGACGTGGCCTGTTTTAAACGCTGATACAGCGTCCCTTCTCCTTCATCAAACACCGTCGGATGTTCAGGCAAGAAGTTGATCTTAATGGGCTGCTCCGGTTGCCAGTACGAGGAAATCTGTAAAATAGCGGGACCGCTGAGCCCGAAGTGGGTAAACAAAACGTTTTCTCTGAAGCTATGCGCTCCGTAAAAGACTTCCGCGTCCAGGGCCGTGCCTCGTAAGGTCAACAGTTCTTTGTCCTCAGACCCCAGCGTAAAGGGCACCAGAGCAGGGCGCGTGGGCACCAGGGGATGGTCAAATTTTTTCAGAAGCCGATACCCCAGTCCCGTGGCTCCGATTTTGGGAATCGACAGCCCCCCACTGGCCAGCACCAGTTTAGGAGCTTCAAACACCTGTCCCGGTGTGTGGACTTTAAAGCCTGTTTCAGAACGGCTCACATCTTCTGCTTTTACCCCGGTGAACAGGCGCACTCCCGCCTCTTGACACAAATTGAGCAACATATCCACAATATCCCGGGCGTTATTGTCACAAAAAAGCTGCCCCAGTTTTTTTTCGTGATAGGGAATATTATGTTCTAAAACCAGATCAATAAAGTCCCAGGGCGTATAGCGGGCCATTGCCGACTTGCAAAAGTGCGGATTGTCAGAAATATACTGTTCGGGGCTGGCATACATATTGGTAAAATTGCAGCGCCCGCCACCAGAAATCAGGATTTTTTTGCCGGGTTCTGGCATATGTTCTAACAAAAGTACCCGACGTCCACGCTGTGCCGCCTGGTAGGCACAAAACAGCCCGGCAGCACCTGCTCCAATAATAATCACATCATGCATGGTGCTTATTATAGTGCATACCTGAGCCTTTTGTTAGAATAAAGCTATGCTAAAACCCATTGTTCTGGCCGTCACCCTTGGCCTGTCTTTCCCTTCTGTTGTGCTGGCACAAAACGTGAACACACCCGTCATTGAAACACCCGCCTTGCGACTGGTGGTACTCCCTTTTAAAAACATCACCCGTCGTCCCGAAGACGCCTGGCTCAGCGAAAGTTTTTCGGAAAACGTCACCCTGACCCTGGCCAAAAATACCCGGGTGCAGGTTATTGAACGCAACCGAATTCAGTCAGTGCTTAAAGAACAGCAGTTCAATCAGTCGGCCTTTGTGGATCCTGAAACCGCTCCCTTGCTGGGCAAATTGCTGGGAGCTAATAAAATTTTGCTGGGCAATTACCAGAAAATTGAAAATACCCTTATGGTGACCACCCGGGTGGTGGATGTGGAAACCGGCGGTGTGGATCGGGAACTGATTACCGAGGTGCGAGGAAATGCAGAAGACGTGCTCAACTTACAGGCCCGCCTGAATGAGGGCTTGCTACAAAGCTTTGCATTAACCCCCCAACGTGCTCCCGTGGTGCTGGGTACGAAATCTAACAAAGCTTTTGTGCTCTGCCAACAGGCCATTCAACTGGGACGAACGGGCACCCTTCTGGATCTGGAACACTCGGTGTCTCACCTGGAAAAAGCCATTGTGGCAGACCCCAATTACGGCACAGCTTTTGCCATGTTGGCAGAAATGCTGGCCCTTAAAGCTCGCTATAGCGAAAACCCGCAGCAAACTGAGGCGATGCTTAGCCGCTCACTGCAACTGGCGGATGAGGCCCTTAAAAAAGCAGCAGAACCTGACAGTGTTTATCGTGCGATAGCAGAAGTCCATGCCCTTCGGGGTGAGCGGGAACAGGCAAGACAAGCCATAGCAGAAGCTCTAAAAAGCAATCGCGACAGCATTGAAAACTGGGTGGCTTATTTGGAGTACAGCGATGAGAGTGCCAGCACGTTAAACCAGAGCCTGGCGCTTAAACAGCGCAATGACCCCTGGATTCAAATTGCGCTGGGAGAAAAGTTTTTAGAAGAAGCTCAGCAATCGCTTCAGGGAGACACCCGGTCTGCACGGGCCCTCTTTAGTCAGGCCCGTGCCCGACTGCCAAAGTACCCCTTTATTCCCCTCAAGTTAGCAGAAGTGTACTTGCTCGAAGAAAACTACCCGAAAGCTCTGGCGCAGGCCAATATTGCGGTCTCTCTTGACCCCGATAATTTTTTGTTGCCCTATTTGGCAGCCCAGACTTTGATGTATAGCCCTTATCAAAAGGAAGTGGAAGCCTGGCTAGAAACCAGTCTGCGCCTGAACCCTGATTTTGGCTACAACAGTTTGCTGATGGGTTATACCCAGTGGCGAAATGGCAAAATGGATCAGGCCATGACCTATTTTCGTCAGGCGGAAAGCGTTTTTCCTGATAATGCGTCTCTGGCGTTTGTGCGGGGCAAGTTCAATCTGGCGCAGGGAGATTATGAGGCGGCCAAAAACTATCTAAAACAGGCTCTGGCGCAATGGAATCCGAGTTCTGACTCCCGCATTTCGCGGGGGGCCATTTATCTGAAATTGGGAGACATTGCTACCCATAACCAGTCTTTTGAAGAGGCTTCCAAATATTATTATCAGGCGCTCAACAGCGAGCGCATGGTGCAATCCAGAGCCTATTTAAAATTGTCCCGCTTGCAGGCCAGTAAGAGTGACTATACAGCAGCCCTTGAGCATTTCAATAAATACTTACAGGGACGCGGGTACCGAGAACCTGAGCGGGCGCAAATGGATCAGCAGTATCTCTTTTTGCTTCAAAAGCTAACTGCATCTCCTGAAGATCCGGGTTTACTCAACGATTTCGGTGTGCTTGCTCTGCTGCACAAGGATTATCTTGCCGCCACCCATTTTTTTGAACAGGCCCTGAAGCAATCTCTGTCCCGTGCCCAGAGTCAAAGTATTCATTACAACTATGGTCTGGCCCGCTTTCATCTGGAAGCATGGTCAGAAGCGGAACGGGCTTTTCTTCAGGTGCTCAAAATGAACCCTAAACACCTGAACGCCCGTTATAATCTGGGGTTGCTTTACCAGCGTACAAACCGAAATGGTCAGGCAAAGCAAACATGGAAAACGCTCCTTGAACTGCACCCGAACCATGTGCAGACTCAAGAAGCGCTAAAAAGTCTTCCTTATCCGAAACTCTCGTTGCGCTGATAAATGTAGTAGCCGCCGGCAGCCACCGCCAGCGCCGCACACAACCACAGCGTAAGGGTCAGTGTCGCAGAGGATTCTTCCATATCATTGTCATCAGACTCTGCCACCGTTTGCACGGTCGTGTCTGTGGTATTTCGCTGTTCAATGCGTAAGCGGGCCAGTTCCTGCTTTTCAGCAGCGGTTAAATTCTGGAGTGTTTCCTGTTCCACCGCCAGCTCTCTAAGCGTACCTTCATCAGAATAAATGGGCGTGTTGATGCCTGGCTCACTGGTATTTGGGTCTGCAGGCACAGTAGCACTTTTACCGGGGTCATCAGGTAAGACACCCTGGGCAGTGGGTAAGGTATCCGGAGGGGTCAACATCTGACCTTCCGGTACGGGGGACACCTGAATAATAGGCTCCCCGTTGGCGTTATTGATGCGGATGGACTGTTCACCCACAGAAACCGCGGCTTCGTTTTGTGTGTTTTGCGTCGTGTTTCCGAGCGTTACTGACTCGTTATTCAAACCATTGTTTAACCCGCTATTTAACCCGTTATTTCTGGGGTCATTGGGCTGCGTGGTGCGAATCCGTAGCTGATTGTTTTGAATATTTTGACCGGGGGGAGCCATATTTGTGGTGGCCCCCGGTGCTCTCTGCATATCGGGGCCGTTGTTATTCATGCGGGTATTGGCCTGAGCTCGCAGGGAATCCGCAGGGTAAGTGTTGGCTGCGGAGGTATCCGTGTTGCGAATTTGGGCCTGCACATCGCTACCGATGTTGCTAAAACCCAGACTCATGGCCACCAGACCAAATGTTAGAACTAATTTTTTCATAATGATATCTCCTCGTTGATTTTAAATTATCATTTTGCCCATCAGAAAGGGATCAAGGAAATATCAAGATTCTGGAAAAATTCCTGAAACTCCTGCGTGAAGCCAAAGATCCCGCGTTAGAATGCAAAAAAACGAGAAGGTATTTTAAACATGTTTCATTTTCGCAAAACGCTTCTTCTGGGATCTCTCAGTTTTCTGCTCTCGGCCTGCTATGCCATGCAGCCGGATTCAGACAAACAGCCCGCCGGAGCCATGCTCAGCCCTACCAAAAACGAACGGGTGACCGGCTGGGTCCAGTTCATTCCTGAAGACATTGGTAAAACGCGCGTCAAAGCAGAAATTCGAGGACTCTTGCCGGGGGCTCACGGATTCCACATTCACCAGTACGGAGATTGTAGCGCCCCCGACGGCAGTTCTGCAGGGGGCCACTTTTCCCCTGGCGACAGCGATCACGGAAGTCCTGCCTCAGGCGACCACCACACCGGTGACCTGGGCAATATTATGGCGGACGTGAACGGCGTGGCACGCATGGACAAACTCTTTGACCACTTAACCCTGAAGGGCAAGAGAAGCATTGTGGGGCGGGGTGTTATTGTGCATCAGAAGCCCGACGACTTAAACTCTCAGCCCAGCGGAGATGCGGGTCCCCGGGTAGCCTGTGGCGTCATCGGCATGCTGCCCATAAGCAGCAGATGAGCAGCGGCTGACGACCCTTACTCATAACGCAGCGCTTCCGCCGGTCGCGTGCGGTATAAATAGATTGCCGGGTAAATCCCGGCAAGCAACGCTGCAGTTACCGCCAGCAACAGGCCCTGTCCAAAAAAGGCGGGGCGGGCCAAAAAGTCCATGGTCCAGCCAAAGGAACGCAAGTTGATCACATAGATCAAAAACAGCGAAAGTACGGTGCCCAGAGGCAGAGCCAGCAGACCGGCGGTCAGCCCCATGAGGCCACTTTCTAACAGCATTTGCGCAGCAATCTGCCGGCGGGTCATGCCCAGAGCACGTAAAATACCGAACTCGCGGGTGCGTTCTAACAACAGTGCCATCAGGGTACTCAAAATTCCCATAAATGCCACCACAATCGCCAGTAAACGCAGAGCTGAAGTAATGGCAAAGGTACGGTCAAACACCTCGATCGCGCCGTCTCTAAGAGACACATTGGACTGAATCACCAGCCGATACTGGCCGTCAGTGAGTGCTTTTAAGCGTTGCATGACGGCTTTGGCCTCCGCATCGGCGGCCACAAAAGCGGCCAGCGAAGAAATAAAGGGGTCCTTCCAGTACTCTCGATAAACCCCATCCGCAAACAAAACGCTGCCTCGCTCAGAAGCATAGTCATAATAAATACCCGCCACAGCAAAAGATTTGGCTCCCTGATCCGTGGGCAAGGTGATGGTTTGACCCGGCTCATTATTCAGGCCGTTGCGAGTGGCAAAGGGCTGAGACACCAACACACTGCCCGCCTCCAACGTGGACCAGACGCGCTCACGCTTCGGTTCAAGCCACACATAGCGACGCTGACGGGCAATATCCCGGGTCAGGGCAATTAGATTAATGACCCCATAATTTGTGGTATCCAGACGCACGTCTCTGGCGCTTTCGGCCCGCTGTACGCCGTCTACCTGTCGGACCTTGTCTAGCAAGGCCGGTGGCAGAC
>CAYFGW010000260.1:0-6313 GCA_964342365.1 uncultured Candidatus Sericytochromatia bacterium
ATTAACGGGGTGCAGCGTGTGCCCCTGTTGTTCAAGGCCCTGCGCCATGGGGTATTCTGCCCGCCAGGGTTTGCCATCAAAAACCCCCAGATAGAGAATGCGGCTTTTTGCGCTGTTTTGATTATCCACTGTTACAATATACATTATGCGGGTTCTGGTTCTGGTGCAGGGATACCCTGAAGTTAACGATCGTTATAATATGGCTTACGTGCATACCCGCTTACTGGGGTACGTTGCACGGGGTATTGATGTGACGGTGTTAAACTTTGCCTGCGGTGAAGATTACGTTTATGAAGGTATTCCCGTTATTTCTTCCGCCACCTGGAAACGCACGGCCCGCGATTACCCTGTGCTCATTGCTCATGCTCCCAATTTGCGCAATCATTTGCGCTTTCTTAAACGCTACGGCGATCATTTTTCCCGCTGGCTTTTCTTTTTTCACGGTCACGAGGTGTTACAAAAACAAAATTATTACCCCCCGCCTTATGATTATCAACCCACGCAACATCCACTGTGGCGTGTGGCGGACCGCGCCTATGACTTTGTCAAACTCAAAGTACTTCGACCCCGTATTGAGCATTGGCTAGAACAGGGGCATCTGGAACTGGTGTTTGTGAGCCAGTGGATGCAAAACGCCTTTTTTGAAAATGTGCGGGTGAATGAAAAACTGGCATTACCCCATAGCCATATCATTCCAAATGCGGTGCACCCGCGGTTTTTACAAGAACAATGGCGACCCAGAGCGCCTTTTAATGCGGACATTATTACGATTCGTCCGCTGGACAACTCCAAGTACGCCATTGATCAGGTGTGTGAACTGGCGCGCAGCAATCCGGCGCTGCGTTTTCATATTTTTGGTCACGGAAATTACTTTGACCACTATCTCACTCCCCGCAACGTGGTGTGGTTAAACCGTTTTTTAAAACCTGAAGAAATGATGCATCTTCTGCCCCGATATCGCTGTGCGCTTATGCCCACCCGTTTAGATGCCCAGGGCGTGATGATGTGTGAGTTGGCCAGTTACGGGATTCCGCTTATGACCTCGGATTTACCCATTTGTCGCGAAATGCTGGCTCCTTTTCAGCGGGTGGCTTTTTTGGAGGATTACACCGAGTCTCTGACTCCTATTATTCGTGACCTTGAGCAACAGCCTGCTCCTGATGTGCAGCCCTTCGCCTTTAAACCCCTGATTGCCAGAGAACTCCAATTGATAGAAAGAATACGCCCATGACGGTCCCTGCCCAAACCGCTGAAACCCTGCTCTTTTTTCCTGAAAAAATAGAGGAAGTTGCACCTTCACTTAAAGACGGCATCACCCCTTCGCTGCTGCGTCGCGATATCGAACATCTGGACTGGCGCGTGGAAGACCTCTGGAAAGTGGGCGCGTACTATCATCTGGTGTGTTCTTATTCTCTGGCATTAAAGTATTATTATCAGCTGTTGCAATGGACAGAGCATGATGATCAGCAGCATAGTGAAGTGCTCTCTGCAGTGGCTCATATCATGATGAGCACAGGAGAATACGCAGACGCTGAAAAGATGCTGCGGGTGGCTTTGAAAAAATCGCAACAGCCGGGAAAAATTCCCTATTTTCTGGCTCAGGTGTTTGATGCGTTGCGTAAATATCCGCAGGAAGTCAACGCTTTTAAGCTTTTTTTAGAGCACTATCCCGAGCAAAACATTCTGCGTCGCTATGCGGCCTCTCGCTACTTCATGCTCCTGGATCGCATGGGGCGTTCGGAGGCTTCCGAAGTGCTTGAAACACTGGCTCAGGAATACGCCAGCTGGGAATGGAGACTGCTGCAAACGACGTTTGTGCCAGCACTGTCCTTTATAGGAGAGACGTCTTCTGAGGCTCTTGAAGCAGTATCAAAAGAGGTGGAAGGGCTATCCGCGTATTTGGAAGTATCCACCTTTCATATTCTTTTGTCCTGGCCGGTGGAGGCCTGGCGTTATCACGTGGATCCGGCTGACCCCGTTTATCAACATTTTCAGCACCAATGCTATCAGCAGGCGGCACAACGGACACAATATCTGATCGCTCATGAATTTGAACCTGTGGAATCACCGCTCTCTGCTGCTGAACAAGAAGACCGCGTGGTGGTGGTGGGGAATTTCAAAAGGCCCGGCGTGGCGGCGCTGATCCCCCTCTGGATTTCCCTTTGCCGGAAATTCAGTATTACGGTGATGTGTGTGGGAGGGATTCCGCTGGATTTTGAAGAAGAACACTGGATGCGTTTGATTGATGTGCACGGTGATCTGGAACAATTGCACAACGCCATTGCTTTACAAAACGCGGATACATTAATCTATTTACAGGATCGTTATGACGGTGTGGGGCAACGGTTTATGACCACTCAACGGCTGGCAAAGCGTCAATGTCTCTGGTCTACATCACCGGTGGATTACGTGCCGGAAGCCATTGACCAGTGGTGGAACTACGCTGCTACCGTATTGTCTCCGACTACGCTTGTGACCTCTGAACAGGTGCTTTTGTCTGGAACGCCGCCAGCCCCGCTTATCCGAGAGGAAAGCCTGCTATCCCGAGATACTTTTAAGTTAGACACCACCAAAAATTACTATTATTGTCCCGTGGGAATTCCTGAGCTGCACCGCCATTTTTATGACTGGTTTGTGGAGGTGCTACGTCACGATCCTGAGGGTATTCTCTTTGTGGAAGCTTCTGACACCCCTGCTGGAGAGCATCGCTGGCGTGAGTTTATGCTAAAACACTATCCTGATGTGGTTCATCGCTGTCATATTTTACCGCCCATGCCTGATATTGCTCGTCATTCGCTGGTGCAGCATGTGAACGTGCTTTTGGACCCCACCTATACGGGGTTGGGCTACTTGCTCTGGGAACTCATTCCGCTGGGAACGCCCATTATCACCTGCCCGCTGGGTGCTGCGGACTGGGGCACGGCACTTTATCAACATCTGGGTTGGACGGAATCCTGTGTAAAGGACAAAGCCACCTATGTGGATCAGGCTGTGGCGCTGGCCCGGGATCCATCCGCCAAATCCCGCTGTCAGCAGGCCGTGGGTCATTTATTTGACCATACGAGACTGCGGGAGCAGCTAGAAGGTCTTATTTCCTCTTTTCGGCGGGATCCTATTACTCAATGAGAAAATTTTTGCCCTCATCCATGAGCTGTTGACAGCTGCGAAAGGCGTTTGTGGTATACACCTTGCTCACATCGTAGATTTTCAGGGCCTTGAACTGCGGTTTTTCCGCAATGGTTTCCACGTAGTGGTTGAGCATATTCAAGCTGGGAGCGTCTGCGCCAAATTCGATCAGCTGGCGACCGATTTGCATAATTAACTCGCCACCAGGCTTTTGAACGGCCACGCCCACAATTTTGTCGTGCATGGTTCTGAGATAACGGTATCGGTAGGTGGCCATAAAACTAACCTTCTTTTTTAAGTTTTTCGATACGCTGCATGAGTTCCTGAGCGTCTTTGACCTGTTTGGCGGGGGCCAACTTTAAATAGTTTTCAAAAGCAACTGCAGCGGCCTGATTTTGTTTATTGTCCTGCAAGATCAGGCCCTGAACTTTGTAGCTCAGGTAGTTTTTTGGGTTTTGCTTTTGAATATACGCAATTTCCTGCAACGCTTTTTTGTATTTTTTGTGTTTTCCATACAGAATGGCCAGCGAAAGTCTGGCTTGCTCGTACTTGGGCTCTCGCGCCAGCGCCTGCAAATAGGCATCGGCAGCGGCCGCAAAATTATTGTCTCGGGCAAATACCTGTCCCTGATAAAACAGGGTCAGTGCCTGCTCTCCGGGCGTGTAGTCTTCCATGGCAACAGCGGGAGTTGCAAGGGTCAGCAGTAGGCAAAGGGTTAAGAATCTCATGACATGGCCTCAATATAGTTAAGATAGTAATTGTCGTCCTGGGGTGGGGTTTCTTTTGAAATGGCAGACAGCACCACCTGAGAGCTTTTGCTGTCTTTTTTGCGGAAGCCACCCAATCCTTCGGCAATGCGCCAGACTTCTTCGCGCCAGCTTTTGGGGATCGAAGCTTCCATGGCGGCCAGACAGACTTCATCACACATATCTAAATCCTTGTGTAAGTAATGTGAAATGAGCTGAATAAAATTCTGATAGGCCTTGTGAGCATCCAGATGGAAGTAATAGTACAGGGAGTCAAAAAACAGAGAAGCCTCGTTGGGATGAGCCTGAATCAGAGTATGATAGTAGGCATAGGCACTCTGATTGATTTCCGTAAAGAGGGTGGGAAGTTCCTGCTTAAAGTAGCTGCGCAGGGTGCGAGAAACAAAATCGCTCATATGACCACTGGCACTCACAAAGGGGTACCGCTGGGACAAATGCTCCAGCGTTCGCTTGACGTTCATGACCCCTGACAATTGCTGAAACAACTCCGGGTGAAAGTCCCGCATAATGGCAAGGGTAGCCAGCATGTTTTTATCGGTGGCCGGAAATTCATCGAGACAAATATAGGCAATATACTTGTCCATTTGATCGCCGTAGTCTTCTTCCGGGTATTCCAGAAATTCTGCCAGCTGCGCCGGAGTAGACCGACTCATCATGTGTTGAAAGGCGCTGGAAATCATGGCCACGGCCACAGGAACGCCCGCGGTCAGATCCTGAATTTTTTGAATCAGGGTCGGATCTTGCAGGCGGTTGTTTTGTTTCATATAGAGACTGGTTTCAAAGGAAGCAAAGGTGCGTAAACGCATACAGGCCGCGACCTTGCCAAAGGAGATTTTGAATGCCTGATGGAGATTATCTTCTCCGGCGATGGCCACCACCATTTCCCGTTGAAACGCGGGTAAGAAAGCCTGACGAAACCACTGATCGTGTTTGACAAATTGCTCGTAATGGTCCAGCAAAAACAGCACGGGACAGGAAGCCGAAATCTTGTCTACGGCGGCCACAAACAGGCTGAGCAATTCGTTAAGGACTTCCTGAGTCCCCTGCGGACGCGCCACCACCGGACGCTTATTGGCTTCCATGGCCTGGATATTACGGTTCACGTTGCGGGCAATGGATTTGACACTGCGATTGCCTGCGCCCTGCAAACCTGCCATGGTGGCATAAGCGGAACTGCTGGCGGTGCGCCGGGGAGCAGGGCCACCAGTGGGTGCTTCAGGAATTTGGCTGGCGGAACCCGATGGGGCGGAAGCTTCTTTGTTAAAACGATCCCAGCGTGCCAGCAGATTTTGAAAGTAGGGGGCCAGTTCTTCGCTC
Source organism: uncultured Candidatus Sericytochromatia bacterium (assembly GCA_964342365.1). Classification (GTDB taxonomy): domain Bacteria; phylum Cyanobacteriota; class Sericytochromatia; order UBA7694; family UBA7694; genus CAXRDE01. Next base: position 5,211 of record CAYFGW010000260.1, read on the forward strand.
ATGTCGATCATGGCGTGGGCCAGCCCGATAAGAAATGCTTCACGCCCTGCGGATTCGGAGGTGTTAATCAGATGAAAATCCAGCCATACGGTCAGGGGTCGATACCCCAGTTCGCCTTTTTCGCAATCCTGATAAATGGCCTGCAACAGGGTGGATTTACCCACCCCGGATACCCCATAAAAGTAAAAGATATTGGCGTAGTCTTTAACTTTTTGCTTGTGCTGGAGTCGTGCCTGCATTTGCTTCAGGCTGTATTTTACGGCGGCAATTTCTGCCTGCCGCCCTTCAATATGGGCGTGCATTTTGTGAACGGCCGCTTTTTTGCTTTCAATAAAACTCACGTTATGTCCTCTCTCTGCACACGTTCTATTCCCATGGCATATGCGCCGTAGCCCACCACCCGGGAGCGATCGGGGCCGGTGTCGCCAGAGTTACAATAGTCTAAAAAATGCCCTGTCCACTGACGGCTTTGCGCAATGTGCATGGCGGTGAGTACTCCGGTTTTTCCACAGGCATTACCATAAGTCAGAAAGGCTTCATGGTCCAAAGCGGGTACTGCTTTATTGGCCACCGCGTCGACTGCCACCGCCTCTTTGTAGCTTAAAAAGTGGCTCAGATCGGTGCTAATAATGAGCAGAGAATTTTCATCCAGATGGGGCGTAATCAATTGCGCCAGATCCTTGTAATCGGCCCCGCCAATCACCATGGGAATAATTTCAAAGTCCGGCAGGACCTGCTGTAAAAACGGTAACTGTACCTCAAGAGCGTGCTCCTGTTCGTGGGCTGTAGGGACAAAGCCGGCTTTCAGGGCCAGAGAACGCGCCACGGGAGATATGGATACTTCACCCAGTGGTGTGGCGTAGCTCTGAATAGCAGCCACGGAAGCATAAGGTACATAGACCCGATGAGCGGGCCCCAGTAAAAAAACCTTCCAGCGCTTTTTGGGCAAGTTTTCCAATTCCACATAAGCTCTGGCCGCCACGCCGCCGGAGTATACGTACCCCGCATGGGGCACCACAAGGCTTTTGATCTCTATATTGGCCAGTACATCCTCTTTTGCCTTGCGCTCGCGAGCCCCGTTCAACAAACGGTCTACGGTGGCC
>CAYFGW010000261.1:0-6249 GCA_964342365.1 uncultured Candidatus Sericytochromatia bacterium
TGGGAGTGGCGGGTCTGGACATGTCCTTTGACTATGTTAAACAACGTTTTTTGAGTCCTGAAGGTTTTTCAAAAGCGGATAACAAAACCGTAGACGCTATTTATTTACTCGATGAGTCGGGCCAGCAAATTCTGAGTTCCAAAGACCAACAGGATTTTGAAAATATTTCCAATGAAATCAAGACCCGCAACGTGTTTGGAAACGCCGAAGTGGTCTCTGAAATTAAAGCGGGGCGTTCAGGGTATTTGCGCGAAGGGGAGCGGCTCTTTGCTTATTATCGGATTGGTGCACTGGGCTGGTATTACGTGGTGGAAGGCAAAGAGGCGGATATTTTAGCGGATGTGTGAAACCAGAGACAGTCTACTGGTGATGTAGATTTAATGTGCCCTGAACTTCAGGGATGCCCAAAAAGCTTTAAGTATTCTTCCGTTTCGTGCTGATCTCTTTGAGATGGATTTAATTGATGGCGAGGATCAAGTTTCTTATGGAGAAAACCAAGGGTTTTAAAGTCTTTATGCCCGATGATCTTAAAGCCGTTTTGAACCAAAAGAGCAGCACAGACTCCAGGCCCTTTTTGATATCTTAAAGCTTCCTTGTTTCTGACTCCGTCAAAAATCACCTGAGGTCCACAAGCTGCACTAAAATCCGTCAAAATAGCCACATCAATATTTTCTTTAATAGCCAAAGTCAACATTGCTTTTGCGGCTTTTAACATGCCTTCAGTCCAGTCTTCCCCCTCACTTGATATCACGCGAGCCGTGCCCTTTAGAACATCAAAACCATTCCCCCCTACAATATCTGGCGTATTTCTCGGGGTTCCAAAGGAAAAATGTTCGGGACAAAATTTAACACAACTGACATTGTTGAGGCTGACTATTTTTTCAATGTAAAAAAAGGGACCATAGGCATTTCCATCCACGCCACATTTGTCACCCAAAAGACAAGCGCTGAGCAAAATTTTCATCGGCTTGTCAGGTGAAAATCTGCCCAGACTTTCGATATCATGATGAGAACTGATCATCATTGCACTATATCAGGTATTCCAGCTGGTCCACCGTTTTTATTGAAGCGTTGCTGCAGTGGGCTCGCTAACGGACTTGATGCCGTCGGTCATGCGTCGGATCGCGGCGTCATTGAAGGTTTCGGGGTTTTCACGGAAGCGCTTAATCTCGTTACGACCGTTACGCACAGCCAGTACAGTCGCCCCCACGCCCAGAGCGACTCCGCCCACGAGCAGTGCCGTACCGCCGGTGGCAGCGCCTGCGGCGGCACTTCCTGCAGCAACCTTTCCTCCAGTGGCCATGGCCGCAGCGCCTACCGTCATGAGGCCCTGAGAACTGATGGCAGCCGCTGCGGCTCCCATAACACCTGGAAGGCCTGTGGCATTCAGAGCGCCACGCAGTTGGCGTCTCCAGTTGGCGTCCTTATCGTCATTGGCAAAGATGACCTCGCCCTCAATATCCAGACCGGGAATCGAAATGCTTTGCTCTGCAGTGGGTAACTTGTTGTTGGAATACTTGATTTCATCGGCGTAGACCAGGTAGCGATTGCCGTCGTCACCCTGTACCAGAATTTCGTCCAGCATATTGTTGGTGGTGGCCTTGCGTACGTCTTCGGTGCTGACATTCTGGCTCACCCGGGTGGCGTACAGGGTGGCAGCCTTGCCGGTGGTACTCGTATAGGGGGTTAAGGTTACGTTAGACATGATTCACTTCCTTTTAACACTTGAAATATAAAGACTTGAGTTCTGCGCTGCGAGCAACGCTGACTCCCCTTATATACAGTGCTCTACAAGGATTCTGAATCTTGACCCACTGCATTTAATAAGGCTTTAACAAAGACCGAACGCAGGTTAAGGAAGCAGGAAATTTGATTTAACTTTAACGTTTATTTCGCAAGTAGATTTGCTGTGATATAATTGCCACTGCCTGAAGGAGCACAATTATGGAAAAAGTACAACTTCGCACCTACGTATTTATAGACCAAATGCAGCCCCAGTTTGCCGCCTACTCCGCCAGCGTGGCTCAGGGTTATCTGCCCGTACAGGGGCAAACCGCCCTCTATGTAGAAATTGCGCCGGGCATGGCCATTAACCGCCTGATGGACATTGCTTTAAAATCCACTAATGTAACCCCGGCTGAACAAATTGTAGAGCGACGCTACGGCATGTTAGAGCTTCATTCAGACTCTCAGGCCGACGTCAGAGAAGCCGGAGAAGCCATTCTGCGCGAAATCGGGGCTACCGAAAAAGATCGCATCAAGCCGAAAGTAGTCTCTCACCAGATTATTCGTAAAGTAGACCCCCACCAGGCCATGCTTATTAACCGCTACGGCCGTAAAGGCATGATGCTTTTGGCTGACCAGAGCCTGTTTATTTTAGAAACCTACCCCGCTGGCTACGCCACCATTGCCGCTAACGAAGCTGAAAAAGCCGCCAATATTAACGTGGTGAATATTTTTGCAGCCGGTGCCTTTGGGCGCGTGTATTTAGCGGGTGAAGAAAAAGATATTGTGGTAGCCGCAGAAGCTGCGCTGGCCGCTATTGAAGATATTGATGGAAGAATAGAGGACTAAACCAATGACCGAAGCCTTAGGAATGATCGAAACCCGTTCTTTTGCCGCCTCAGTAGAAGCGGCAGATGCCATGGTAAAAGCTGCCAAAGTTGAGCTTGTGACTTACGAAAAAACCGGTGGTGGTTACGTCACCGTGGTGGTTCGTGGCGATGTAGCTGCCTGTAAAGCAGCCACCGAAGCAGGTGCCCGTGCTGCTGAAAAAATCGGAGAAATGGTGGCCGTTCACGTTATTCCTCGCCCCCACTCCAATGTGGAAAGCATTTTACCTCTGGGTCGCCAGGAAAATCACGGCGGCGCTGACGGTCGCAAGAGCGAGAAGTAATGCAGCTGGGTAAAGTTATTGGCACCGTGGTAGCCAGTCAGAAAGACCCCAAATTGGAAGGCCTGGTGTTTCAGGTCCTCCAAATTCTGGACATGGACGGCACGCCGGGCAAAGCTTATGTGGTGGCCGTGGATGCCGTGGGAGCAGGCGTGGGTGAAACCGTCATGTATGCTTCGGGGTCTTCGGCCCGCCAGACACAAGTCACCCACAATAAGCCCTGTGACGCCGTGATTATGGCGATTGTGGATGAATGGAATATTGAAGAACAGAGCGAAAAGTAGAGGCGAGCCATGGATATTTCTGAAGACAAAATTCGTGCCATTGTAGAACGGGTGGTGCATCGGGTGCAATCTCAGGCTCCCGCCCCCGCGCCGGTTTTGTCTCAGGTGCTCAACAGCGGTGATCTGGGTATTTTTGAAGATGTAGACGCCGCTGTGCAGGCCGCGAATACTGCCTTCTCACACTTTGCTGAGTATTCCTTTGATTTTCGCAAACAAATGATTCAGGCCATTCGCGAAGCCTGTCATAGCCAGGTGGAAATGGTATCGCGCATGGCGGTGGAAGAAACCGGCCTGGGTCGCTATGAAGATAAAATCGCCAAAAACGTGCTCGCTATCGACAAAACCCCCGGCCCGGAGGTGCTCACAACACAGGCCCGCAGTGGCGATCTGGGGTTAACTCTCAATGAGCGCGCTCCTTTTGGTGTGGTGGCCAGTATTACGCCCTGCACCAATCCCACTGAAACCATTATTAATAACGCCATCAGCATTTTGTCCGGTGGGAATACGGTTATTTTTTGCCCCCACCCTTCTGCCCGACGGGTGTGCAACTATATGATTAACGTCATTAATCAGGCCATTATGCAGGCGGGGGGCCCCCCCAACTTACTGACTTCGCTCAGAGCCCCCAGCATTGAGCAGGCTCAGGCAGTGATGGTACACAAAGACGTGCGCCTGCTGGTGGTCACCGGCGGCCCCGCCGTGGTGCACAAGGCCATGCAGAGTGGTAAAAAAGTCATTGGTGCCGGTCCCGGAAACCCCCCTGTGGTGGTGGACGAAACTGCCAATTTGACGCAGGCGGGCCGCGATATTGTGCGTGGTGCCAGTCTGGACAATAATATTATTTGCTTAGACGAAAAAGAGCTGATTGTGGTGGAATCCGTGGCCACCCGCCTCAAACAAGAAATGCTCAATAACGGGGCTTACGAAGTCAAGGGCTGGCACTTGAAGCAGCTAGAAAAGCTCTTGCTCAAAGAAAACAAGGGCCCCCGGGTTCACAGCGTAAGCCACAAAGAGTGGATTGGTAAAGACGCTCACGTGATTCTGGAGGCCATTGGCATTCAGGCCGACCCCAGTATTCGCCTGATTATTGCAGAAACGCCCGAAGATCACCCCTTTGTATGGACCGAGCTTTTGACACCGGTGTTGCCCATGGTGCGAGTAAGCAACGTGGACTATGCCATTGCTTTAGCCAAAGAAGCCGAACACGGCTTTGGTCATACGGCCGTCATGCATTCCCATAATATTGAAAAGCTGTCCAAAATGGCACGGGTGATCAACACCTCCATTTTTGTGAAAAACGGTCCTGCGGTAGCGGGCATTGGTTTTGGTGGTGAAGGACATACCTCCTTTACCATTGCCAGTCCTACCGGTGATGGCGTCACCAACGCCCAGACCTTTACCCGGGATCGCCGCTGCACACTCGTTGACAGTTTTCGGATTGTTTAGCGTCACGACAAATCATGCACAAGAAATAGTTGTATAGCAACATCAAACCCCGTATACTTGACTCAGGCAACAATAAAGACAGGTAGTGAAGTGCTTAAGATATCCGGTTCCAGAGCAATTATTCCCAGTTCCACACAGAAGGTAACTACACTTCCTGCTGAAATAACAGAATCACCTCTTGAAAATGTCTCTATTAAACAAGTGGACTCTGCCACCCTCACCACATCATCTAATTCGGCTACTCAGCTCCATATTTTTGACCCGGACCCGATAGAGGTAAGTGGCTACTTTTTTCCAGCCCAGAGTAAGAGAGACCTTGGGCACACCTTTTTTTTAGCTCCCACAAAAACAGGAAATGGCGACGGTAAAACGTTTTATATTATTTCAGGTTTCGATACAGGCAGTGTAAAAGAAAACAAAATGTTCCGAGATGAAGCCTATGAGCTATTGGATGACATTCAAAAACTTCGCGACAATGGCTACAGCGTAATCATTGTGTCAAAAGGGACTTCTGAAAACTTTAAACAAGCGCTTTATGATCAAAGAACCGCCGGAATTTATTTCACTGGACACGGTAGTCCCAATGCCATCAAAGCAAATGATGGCCCTATTTACCCGTCTTCTTTAGACTCGAAAAAAGCAAGTAAAAACCTCAGGTTTTGTGTACTTGCTTCCTGCTCCACTGGACAATCTGAGCAAAAATGGGAAGCCGCTATGAAAACTGATGTGATTGCATGGGATCAAAAAATTAGCCAATCCACCAGCGAAGACTTCGCAAACCAAGATTCAAGCTTATACAATTTTATCTTTGGAGATAGAGAAGAGCTTGACGACCTGGTAGAAGATCGATTGATCAACACCCCCTGGACAGATTGATATAGGTTTCTACCGTTAAAACTTTAGTAATGATGTAACCATCCGCAGCATTTCCACTGGCGGTATCGGCAGCTCCCGGATAATGCGCAATGGTATAGACCTGCTGCGAAACCTCGTCGGGAAAAGCAATTTGAGACACCAGCAGAGATTGCCCCGTGTTGCTCAGCACTTCCACATGTATATGGGGCGCGCGTCCGGGATACCAGCCGGGGTAAAGGCTAATAAAGCTCATCTGTCCTTCGGTATCGGTGGTTTGTCTCCCCCGTAAAAAGTGAGCGTTGCTGTAGTCATCCGGCTGGAACCGATTACCGCCATATTCTGAATAGGCGCCCTGCGCATCACAGTGCCATACATCTACCCGGGCATTGGCCAGCGGACGACAGTTGCTGGCCAGCATTTTATGTTCATGATCAAAGGCACACCGTTTCTGTTAGACACAATGCTACTGCGCACCCAGTCTGCCGGGGACTTGATGGGAAAGGGACCCTTCGTTTCCGGGGGCGAGAGGGGACAGTTTTCACCGCCGCCGGTGGGAGTGCTCGTTTGAGTACAGGCCTGCAAAAGTGAGAAACTGGCAAATAAAGATCCCAGTCCGTAAAGGCTTTTTTTCATAAACTGTCGGCGGTCCATATAAATACATCAGGGCAGGACACACCCCTTTGAATCTTAAGGCGTGAGTTGTATACTACCAAAGAGCCTCCTAGTACCCCAAGGGCAGGGCTGCTCCCGCCATAGCGCAGCTTGGTGGGT
>CAYFGW010000262.1:0-6215 GCA_964342365.1 uncultured Candidatus Sericytochromatia bacterium
TTTATAGCGTAAAAACCCTTCTGCACTGGCCCCTTTTTCCAGGTGGCTAAAAACAATGCCCATCAGCCGCAAAAAGCGCGGCAAACTCAGAATAGCGTCAGTCCAGTTTTTAGCCAATGTGGGAATAGCTGCGGCTTTGGAAGCGCCTGAGGCATTGAGTACCCCCAGTAGTTCTCGCGTTACGCTCTCAATGTCTTCAGCCAGCAAGCATAAGAAAATATCTTCTTTGCATCGAAAGTACTTGTAGACGTTAGAGCGGGTAAAGTCGGCCTCTGCGGCAATGCGCTGCAAAGAAATGGCTTCAATGGGATCCGTGGCATACAGACGACCTGCGGCAGCGAGAATATCACTTTCTCGCTGCTTTTTTTGCGCATCGCTGCGTGCGCGTTCAAAACTCGCCATGAATTTTACCTGGCTTTCACAATGCCGTGGTCAATCATTTGTCTGAAAAAGTCTGTAATAGATTCTTCCACCGGGCGATAGCTCAGTCCCAGAGCTTGCTTGCTTTTGCTATGGTCCGCTTTCCAGGGATAGCCAAAATTTTGTTTGACCATTTTGCGCTTTAGACCCACGGTGGGGGCCAGCAACCACACCAACCATTTGGGCAGGGTTTTCTGAGGAAAAGCGTAAGCCGTACCAAACTTATTGTGAAGCATGCGGGCCAGTTCTATCATGCTGCTGTTTTTGGCGGATACAATATGACGACCTTTAGCTTCAGCTCTTACCGCCGCCTGATAGTGGGCTTCTGCTAAATCTCTCACGTCCACCACACCAATTTCTAAATCTGGCGCTCCCGACTTCATGGTGCCGTCTCCCATTTGCTTAATCAGATTAAAGCTTTCGGAGGTGCTCATGGGATTAATGCCAGGGCCAATGACAAGGGAAGGATTCACCACCACCAGGTCCCAGCGATCCTGCGCTTCCGCTATTTTCCAGGCTTCTCTTTCTGCCACGGTCTTTGAATAGGAGTAGGCCTGGTGGTGCAGGGTGGAAGACGTGTTCCACACGTCTTCGGTGAGGGTTTGATCGGGCAATGTTTGTAAATCCTGATTGTCCCCGTATATGGCCGCACAGCTACTGGTGAGTACCACTCTTTTCACTGAAGGGGTTTGGTTCACGCTGTCCAGGACATTGCGCGTGCCTTCTAATGCGGGGTCCACAAGATCTTTCTGAGGATCTTTAACATTGGTGGTGAAAGGGGAAGCGGTGTGAAACACCACCTGACAGCCCTTCATAGCTTCGGTATAAGAGCCGGGATCTAGCAGGTCAGCTTTGAAATACTTGATACTGCCCGGCGCATTAATGGCCAGTTGTTCCAGGTATTTAATTTTTTCCGGTTTGTCCGGGGAGCGGACGGGGGCATGCACCGTAAAGCCTTCATCGAGAAGTTTTTTGACCAGCCAGCCCGCCACGTAGCCGGTGGCTCCGGTCACCATTACCGGTTGAGAGGGATCGAGATATGTCATGGTTTGATTTCCTTTAGAGACGATGTGTCTCCAACATAAAAGACACATCGTCTCTTGTCAAGGTGAGCGTCTCAAAATTTTTGTTGCCAAGGTTTTTGGTCCTTGTTTTCATGTATTCTGTGAATATCACCATCATCAGAATAGAATCATTGGGATTACAGTTATGGATTTTAGTTTATTTCAAAAAGCCGCTCAAGAAAATATGCAAAAGGCCGCTGATCGCCATGAAAAAGCCAGCGAAGCCTATATGCTGGGCACAGAATACCTGCAGCGGGCTCTGAAAACGCCTCAACCTGAGGCCGCCATTCTGCTTAAAAAAGCACTCAAATGCTATGCGCTAGCTATTGCTACCCATCGTACCTACTCAGCCCCTTATATCAAATGTGCCTATATTTTCTTACGCTGCCGTAACAAAGAGCTTGCGGTTAAGTACCTCAAAGAAGCGCTGCGTCTGGAGCCGGGCCACCCGCTTATCAATGAGCTGTTGGCCTATTGTCAGGATGCGCCGGATCAACTGCTTCTGGACATGAAAATACTGACGCAGAAATTAGAACGACATCATTTGCGTTGGAATGCCCGTCCCGGAGACGCGAGTGCTTACGACGATATTCTGGAAGAAGCCTTTCAAGCCTGCGAAGATTTTTTAGCTAAAATTGAGCAACGAGAGGCAAAAGGTGAGCCCGTTCACACCCATCATGTGGCCTACGACACGTTAAGTGAAATATTTGAAAAACTTGACGAAAAAGTGGCAAATTCCGGTTAGTTTTTGTGCCAATCCGGGTATGATTCTTGGTAGAGTAAATCTATCATCAGCAAAGGTCAATTTTTATGAGTATTCGCACCCAGCGCAATCCCGGTTTATCTTCGATTACCCCTGTTTCCCGCATCAAAAGCACGGCTCCCGTTAAAAAATCAGAGACGGTAAAAAGCTCTTCTTCTCCCTCCACAACGGTGCGTCAGACGCCTGAGCCCGTTATGCCCGAAAAAGACATTTCTGAAGTAAATACCCAGGGGGTTCCCGATGAAAATGCGCCCCCCCTCATGAAAGAAAGTACGGGGCTGGAAAACAAAAGCCTGGAGGCTCTGGACCAAAAGGCCACGGCGCTGGGTATTGATGTAGCAGAAGTAGAAAGTCTTTCTCTACCCCCTGCTCTAGAAGAAAAAATAGAAGCCGCCTCTCTGCGCAATCAGGAAGTGTTTGCAGACGCCAGTCAAACCATCAATGTGAAAGTGAGCGATCCCACCGCCAGACTTTCCACGCAACACAAGGAGAAAGCCGGTGTTTTGTCTGAGCAAAGTCAGGACCTGACGGCCAGAGTCACCGAAGTCGAATCTCTGCTCGGAGAAATGGAAGCCAAAGGGCTCACAGAGGATCCCGCTTATACAGAACTCACGGAAGATTTGAAATTACTCAAAGGAACCCGTGCCGTGGTAGACGCTACACAGGCCATTCATGAAGAGCTATCCACTCACAAAGACATTAATCGACCCAACTCTCCCACAGAACTACAGAATTTAACGAATCTCAGTCAGCAACTTACGCTGGCCACAGAAGCCCTCGAAGTCGAAGTCAACGCCATTCGTGCAGACGGAGACGAGTTTTTGCCAGAAGGTATACAGGATGTGGTAACCGAGGGTGTCCGCACCGCCAGTCGCGTGAATGACGTGGTGGAACTTGCGCAAAATACCGACGTTCTTGCGACCCAGCGTGCCATTGACCGTCCGGTATACGCCAACGGCATGTTGTCTCAATACGATAGCTATGTGGAACTGGCTGAAAATGGGGAAGCTTTCCGGGAAGGCCTGAGCAAGTCTGACTGGCCTCACCCCGAGCGGGGTTATATTAATCGCCGGGGACAGACGCCTGATGCAGATGGTTTTGTGGTCTTTTCTCGCAAGGGTGAAGAAGATGCCGATATTTTTGCCGGTCGTTTTGAAGGACTCTCTCAGGAGGTGGATAATTTCTTTGCCGGTGAGGATCTGAGCCCCGATGCCATCGCCGACCGTCGTGCCGAACTCATGGACAAAATTGATAAAAGCTTCCAAACGGAAAGCGGCACCTATTTTGTAAAACAGGATCGGGTAGAAACCGTCAAAAAGATTTATGGCGATCAATTTGACGTGGCCCACGCTGAGTATTTGGCTGAAAATAACGATGTGGTGGTTAATAAGTTAGGCCCCATTTCTGATGAGGTCAACGCCTTTTTTGCTCAGGACAATTTAACCCCGCAGGATATCGCCGCAAAACGTGCTGAGGTGGTTCAACAAGCCTCAGAAGCGGGTGACGCACTCGGCGGTATTTTTGGGGACAGTGCTGGAGAAAACTTTTCTAACAATATTGTGCGAGAATTTGATCAAAAGGCCCGTCAGTACGGTCGGGACCTGCGCGTTGATTTCCAGAGTACTGATGAAGAAGTGGGAGAAGTGCTCACTGCCAATCGTACCGCGGATGCGCTCAACGACGATGTGGGACTTGCGGATGTCAGTGGTTTCCAGGGTAACGCTCTGCGTCAGTTAGAAGGCGATAATACTGAAAATGTCGGTCGTGCAGAGGCAGTGCAAGCAGAAATTGAAGCCAATCAGGCCAATGTTAGCACACTGCAACAGCAGCAGAGTGAAAGTGCGGACCGCACCCTCGACAATCTGGGGACTTTCCTGGAAAATGCCGCACCGGGCACCCATGCCACCGTGGAAGTGGGCGCAAGCATTAAGTTTGGTGTTGACGCCTGGGTTGCTGAAGCAGAAGTCAAAGCCGGCATTGGTTTGAGTGCCACCGTTGAGAAGGGTTCTGGTCAGGGACCCGGCTACCTCTTTCACGCAGATTTTCATATTGATGCAGAGGCGCGCGGCGAACTCTTTGGAATTTTTGAGGCCAAAGCGGGGATTAAGTTTGAACAAACGTTAGCAGGGATCGCTTTCCGCACGCCCCAGGATGTACAAAACTATCTCGACAACTTTGATGTGATGATTGAAGCCTACCAAAATGACGACACAGAAGCCTTTGATGCCGCAGCGGAGCGGATTGCGGTTCAGGCGGTAGAGAACAGCTATAGCGCTCAGAATACCACTGCTTATGCGGAGGCCGAAATCGAAGGCGTGGCGGGAGTTGGAGCTTCTACCAATACCTACTACGGCGACTTTCCCATCACGCAGGCTTATCGCACGGGCAATGAAACCCGTGAATATGTTAAAGCGGTTACCAATAGCCGGGATTATACGGTGGGCGGTGTCAATGTGGAAATCTCTACCGCCAGCAGCTACTCTTTCAGCGATCCTGAGATGACAAAACCCCTGGCGGTCATGGGAAGTCCCCGAGATCCAGATTCAGCCACGTCAGAAGCTCATCAAGCTTCGCTGACCATTTCTCTGGACGGAGACCTGTTACAAAAAATGATTACTCCCGGAGAGACCGCACTCGCAGCCCTGCCCGCTGCGGTCACCTCCAGCCTGATTCAGGACTTGCAGAAAAGCAATCCAGCGCTTGCGGATGTTCCCGCTTTGGAACTACAGGAGCAAATTAACACGCTCTTTGTGCATGCCAGTGCCGACGCTATTTTGGCCAGTCGTGTGAGCCAGTTGGACCTGGGTTCTGGTGACGATGACGATAATGGTCTTGATAGCAGCGCCTTCTTCAGAGTGGTGGTAGACAATGACGGCAACCTGGCATTGGACGTTGGCTTTGATGCCAAAGCCGAATTTGGTGCAGGAACGCCCGGTGCTGGCTGGGGAGCAGAAGTTTACGGTAAGTTTGAAGTGCAATACGGTCGCCGCTTTACCTTAGGAGGACAATAATGATTCAGTCACGTTTAAGTTATCATCTCAAGGACGGTTTTAGCACCCCTTATAAAGGGGAGTCTTTGCGGGCCACACGCGCTCACATTCGTCTTGAATTGGATCCTGCAGAGCGGATCCGGGGAGCAGTACTCACGGTGATGTTTGACGCTGAGAGTATGGTTAAGCTCAAGGCTTTGATGCCACCTGTGGCCACCCGTTTGCCCCCTGTCGCAACACCCTGTATGGAATTATCCCTGGAATCAGACTTTTCTCAAGTACAGCCGATTACGGATCTGTCTCAACTGGTGGATGCAGGTATTCTGGAGCTCAAACATTATAGCTTTTTACGGGCTGCTGAGCACTGGATTGATCCCTGATAGCGTTGTTTTCGCAGATTTGCCTCTGCTAAACTAAAATGAAAAGCCTTTCGGAGACGTGTCATGACAGAGGTGAGTTCACAATTTACAGGATTTGTAACGGGGGAGTTCAGTCGGGCTTCACAGGATCGGCAAATTGCCCCCCGTGAAGTCAACGAACTGACCCGCGCTATTGATCGCATGTCCTCACTGTCTGGTCCGGATAAGCAAGCGGTAAAGGAAATCATTCGGGGATTGGGTGATGCTTCTACCGCAGACAACTTTTTCCGCAACCGTCAGCCTATTTCAGCCAAGGATATGGCGATTCTGGAGGCGGTGGCATCAGGTAATTCCCTGGCACAGCGCTTGCTGCATCAGTTCAAAACCGCCAGCGCGCCCGTGGCACGCGCACAGGAACGCAGTCAGATAAGACAGGTGGCGGACACACCTCTTACCGATCCCGGTGCCGTACGCTTCAGTAATAACTCTCTCAGAGAAGCCATGCGTCCGGAGTGGTATTTGAATCAGTACAATACGGGATTGCCTTCCACCAAAGGCGATTGTGGTCCCACTTCGGCGGCCATGATTGCCCGCAGCTTTGGTTTTCAAACTGACTTAA
>CAYFGW010000263.1:0-6199 GCA_964342365.1 uncultured Candidatus Sericytochromatia bacterium
TATATGCGCCGTCAAACAAACACCATCAACTACGGCAGCGACTTACCGCTGGCCCAGGGTATTAAGTTCGATATTTAAGCTTCCTCGCAAGCGAAGCTAGCAAAATGAAGCAGTCGATCCAAAAGGATCGGCTGTTTTGCTTTTATTTTAGGAGGTCTTTTCAGAGAATCCTCGGCGCTTTAGTTCCGGGATGAATCGATCCCTCGAACATGTTATTGTAATAAGAGAGAAAAGCATACAATGATCGTCAACAAAGCATACAAATGTCGTGTTTATCCCACACCTGAGCAAGAAGTGTTCTTAAATAAGCACTTCGGCTCTGTACGTTTTGTATATAATCGTTTACTTCATGCTCGACAAAAATCCTACCAAAACGGTGGTAAACTATCAGGCCGAGATGCCAAAAAGTTAATTCCAGTCTGGAAAAGACAAGCAGAAACCGCATGGCTAAAAGAAGTAAATTCTCAATCACTTCAACAAGCTTCCCTTGACCTTGAGGAAGCGTATCAGAGGTTTTTTAAGAAGCAGGCAAGCTATCCACGGTTTAAGAAGAAAAACGGTAAAAATACTTTTCATGTACCTCAATACTTTTCCGTTGACCCCGACAAGCAAACCCTCCAAATTCCGAAACTGAAATCCCTCCTCAAAATCAAAATGCACCGTGAATTTGGCCACATCAAAAAATGGTGTAGCCTTACATTCTCTAAAACACCCACAGGAAAATACTTTGTTTCGATATTGGTTGAAGAAGAAATTCCTGAACCCAAAGCATTACCACGTGAGCTTGTGGGGTTGGATCTGGGACTAAAACATTTTGTTACGACTTCATCGGGTGAGAAAATCGACTCACCCAAGTACCTCAAAAAGCAGCAGAAGCGTTTAAAACGTGCGCAAAGAAGCCTTGCTAAAAAGAAGAAGGGTTCTCGTAATAGAAAGAAACAACGTAAAAAGGTTGCACGACTTCATGAGAAGGTAAGTAACCAGCGTAAAGACTTTTTACACAAGTTAAGTCATAAATTCGTTCTCGAAAACCAAGAGATATTTATCGAAGACTTGAATGTTAAAAGCATGATGAAGAATCGTAGACTGGCTGGCTCCATAGGAGATAGCGGATGGTCTGAGTTTGTACGTCAGTTGAGGTACAAGTGTTTGTGGCACGGGAGAAAGCTGACCCGGATTGGTCGGTTTGCTCCTTCGAGTAAAATGTGTTCAAGTTGTGGAGAGGTGAAGCGAGACTTGTCGTTGTCCGAGAGGACGTGGACGTGTTCTGGCTGTGGCTCTAAGCATGACCGAGACATAAATGCGGCACTCAATATAGTGCAGATAGGACTGGACGAGTCCGACATTAAGCCTGTGGAGAGATGTTCCGCTGCAATGCCCTTACGGGCGGCGCAAGAACGCTCTGTGAAGCAGGAATCTCTCGCATCTTTACGATGCTCGGTATTTTAATGCCGAGAGAACGTCACTATGCTGAATGCATGAATACTTCTTTTTCGTCTTTTAATGCTTTACTCCAGTGGCGGGCGCAGGAACATCCTGACAAGATGGCCTTTCGCTACTTTCCCGATGGCGAAAACGAAAGTACAACACTCACCTATGGACAACTCCACGAGCGGGCCTGTACGCTGGGCAACCATCTACAGCAAAAGTTTCCCACCGACACCCGCCTGCTCCTGCTTTACCCCCCGGGACTGGACTTTATTGTGGCGTTTGTGGGGTGCCTGTATGCGGGCATGGTACCCGTTCCCGCTTATCCGCCGGAGCCTCACCGACTGGCCCACACCCTGAAGCGGTTAAAAAAAATCATTCAGAATGCGCAATCTCCCGCGGTACTCACACTGGGAACCCTCGCAGAGCAGGCCAAATCCCTGACGGCGGTAACCTGGCTGGCCACAGATACGCTCTCACCTGCACCTGACTGGCAACCCGTGGAGCGCAAAGGAGAGGATCTGGCTTTTTTACAATATACGTCGGGTTCCACGGGGGATCCCAAAGGCGTTATGATCACCCATAAAAACCTGCTGGTCAACGAAGCCATGATTCAGGAGGCTTTTGAGCACAAAGAGCAGGAGCCGGTGCTGGTATGCTGGGTGCCTTTTTACCACGACATGGGATTGGTCGGCCATCTTTTACAATCCCTTTTTGTAGGCGGAGAAACCCTGATTATGCCGCCGGTGGCCTTTCTCAAGAAGCCCCTGCGCTGGTTGCAAATGATCTCAAAATACCGCGCCACCTCCACAGGTGCGCCCAATTTTGCTTATGATCTCTGCGTGCGCAAAATTACGCCTGCAGAGCGAGATGCGCTGGATTTATCTTCGCTGCGATTGTCTCTGAACGGTGCAGAGCCCATACAAGCGGATACCATCAGGCGTTTTATTGATTACTTTGCGCCCTGTGGTTACGATCCCCACACCATGTATCCCGCCTACGGCATGGCAGAAGCCACCGTATTTATTAGTGGCAGCCTGCGACAACGTCGCCCCGAATACCTGCCCCTCGATACTGAAGCGCTGGCTCAGGGGCGGGTGGTTTCAGCCGATGCTACAGACTCTTCCCAAACCACGACCCTGGTGAGTTCTGGACAGGCCTGGCAAGCCGAAAAGATCTGCGTGGTGGATCCCGATACCCTGAAGCTCCTGCCCGATAATCGGGTGGGTGAAATCTGGTTGCAGGGCCCCCATATTGCCAGCGGTTACTGGCAGCGTCCTGAAGAAACCGCCCACGCTTTTGGAGCCACCCTGCCCGGAGAAAGCGGCTCCTTTTGTCGTACCGGAGATCTGGGTTTTTTGCGAGACGGGCAGATTTATGTCACCGGTAGACAAAAAGACCTGATTATTGTGCGCGGCCGCAATATTTACCCCCAGGATCTGGAACGCTCCGCCGACCGCCTTTCGGCAAGGTTTCCGGCCCTTCGCCCGGGCTGTGGCGTGGCTTTTGGACATGATGATGCCAACGGTAGTGAAAGCGTGGTGTTTTTACAAGAAGTTCATCTCCGCGCTCTACAAGACCTGCCAGAATCCCGGTGGCCAGAACGACTCGCGGAAATCAGCGCCGCCCTTCAGCACACCCTGACCCTGCAACACGATATTCCTCTCAAAGAAGTCGTTCTGCTGCAACCGGGGACGCTGCCCAAGACCTCCAGTGGCAAGTTGATGCGTCAAAACGCACGGCAGGCCTACGGCCGCAATTTCTCAGACAGTGCTATCAACCCCCTTAAGATCCAACCTACCGAAGCTCCCACGGTCGTTACCTCTGAGAATGTTATTACCGCTCAGGAATTATTGGAGTGGATCAATCGCGAAACCCGTCAGAATCTACCCGGCTTACCGCTTGATAAGAACTTCAAAGCCCTCGGATTGGATTCGGTACGCAGCGTGAGTCTGGTGGCGGAGTTGGAAACCCTCAGCGGCCGTTCACTGCCTGATACCCTGCTTTGGGAATACAGCACCCCGCGACAATTGCTCCAATACCTCAATGATGCGCCTAAAGAACAGGCTCCACAAGCCGCTGAAGTTCACACTAAAGACGCTACTCAAGACACTGAAAAAATCGCGATTATCGGCATGTCCCTCCGCCTGCCCGCAGGGCGCAGCCCGGAAGGCGAACTTCAGGACCTGCGCACCCCTCAGGCCCTGTGGGACTTTTTATGCGCCGGTGGCGACGGCATCAGTGAAATTCCTCTGAAGCACTGGCGCTGGGATCAGCAGGCTATTTTTGATTCCAGAAAGGGCACCCCGGGAAAAAGCTATGCCGCCCACGGCGGTTTCTTAAAAGACGTGGAACACTTTGATGCGGGATTTTTCCAGATTTCTCCGGCGGAGGCTCTGCACATGGATCCCCAGCAGCGCCTGCTGCTTGAGTTGGCCTGGGAAGCTTTTGAATCGGCCCACTTACTGCCCGGAGACTATGTGGATAGTGATACGGGCGTATTTGTAGGGCTTTCCAATCAGGATTACAGCCTGCGCAATATGCACGGCAGCCCCGAACAAATCAGCCATTATAGCGGTACAGGAGTTTCCCCGGCGGTAGCAGCAGGACGCATTGCTTACGCCCTGGGATTACAGGGACCCGCCATGACCCTGGACACCGCCTGCTCTTCAGCACTGGTGGCCGTCCATCAGGCCTGCCAAAGTCTGCGCGCGGGAGAATCCGGCCTGGCCCTGGCCGGAGGGGTTAATCTGATACTGTCGCCTGAGGCCCACATCTACTTTTCTCAGGTGGAAGCCCTGTCACCGGAAGGGCACTGCCAAACTTTCTCAGAAAACGCCAACGGTTTTGTGCGCAGCGAGGGCGGCGGCTTTGTGATGCTCCAACGCCTGAGCGACGCCCGGGCCGCAGGTCATAAGGTGCTGGCAGTGATTGAGAGCAGTGCTCTGAACCATGATGGACACAGCAACGGACTCATGGCTCCCAGCGCCAAAGCCCAGCGCAAACTGCTGCAAAAAGCCTTACAAGCCAGTGCTTTTGAACCCCATAACATCGATTTTGTAGAGACCCACGGCACCGGTACTCCCGTGGGGGATCCCATTGAGGTACAGGCCCTGCACGATGTGCTGATCACTCCAAACAGAGAACGTCCCCTTTATCTGGGGGCCATCCGCAGCAATCTGGGCCACTTAGAAAGTGCCGCCGGGCTCACCAGCCTGCTTAAAACCGTGTTGGTCTTACAGCATCAGCAAATCCCCCCCAATCTCAACAGTGAACCGCTGAACCCTCGCTTACCCGTCCATGCACAGCTGAAATTTCCCACAGAAAACATTCTGACGCCTGTAGATATGGCAGGCGTATCTTCTTTTGGTTTTAGCGGCACCAACGCCCATATCTTGCTAAGCCCTTCAGAGCGGGCGGGCAGCACCACAGAACAGACGCCTTCAGAAAAGAGGGTTCCCCTGTTATTTTCTGCCCATAACCCTCAAACGCTGAACGCCCGTTTGCACCAGTTTCACCACTGGCTGACTCACCACACGCCCACTAAAAAAGCCCACTCCCAACGCAAACTGCACCAACTGGCCCTCACCTTGAACCAGCACAGAACGGCCATGTCTTATGTACAAAGCTTTACCGTAGAGCATCTCGAACAGCTCCAATCAGAACTGGCCCTTCGCCTGGATCACGATGTAAACACTCACCTTCAGCCCACACCTGCCCTCTCTGAATCCAAAGTGGTTTTTGTGTTTCCCGGCCAGGGCGGTCAATGGCAGGGCATGGGACAAACCCTGCTCAAGAGCAACACAACTTTTGCGCAAACACTACAAACCCTTGAACCTTATGTACAACAAGAAGCGGGATGGGGTCTGATAGAGACCCTGCAGCACCCCACCTCCGAAAACTTTGATGATCTGACTATCGTTCAGCCCCTCATTTTTGCGATTCAGGTAGGATTGGCTGCCTGCTGGAAAGACAAAGGCGTTGAGCCAGATCTGGTGATAGGGCACAGCATGGGAGAAGTGGCTGCAGCCTGTGTGGCGGGAAGGCTATCGCTGGAAACCGGGATAAAAATCATGTGCCGTCGCAGCCGATGTCTGAGTCAGACAAAAGGAGGCATGCTGGTGACCGGTTTATCCGCAGAAGCGATAACCCAACGACTTGATACACCGCAGCGCACTCAGGAACTGGCCATTGCCGCATATAACAGTCCCGAATCCACGGTGGTGGCGGGCGCTCCGGAGGCCATTGCGGAGCTTGAGCAGGAACTCACCGCAGAAGGCATTTTTTGTCGCCCGGTCAGGGTGCGAGCTGCCTCCCATGCACCGGGAGTAGAACCTATGAAATCAGAACTGCTTCAGGAACTCAAAGATTTGCCCACGGATTCTGGCTCTGTGCCCATGATATCCACCGTGACTGGAGATCTGCTAGATGCAACCGAGGCCCTGGATGCCCATTACTGGTACAACAATTTACGGCAACCCGTACATTTTATGCAGGCGGTGTCCAGCGCATTGAAAGCCGGAGGACACGTGTTTATTGAAATAAACAGCCATCCGCTGCTCCTCAAAATGGTCAAAGAAATTGCTCACATTCACGGTAATGAAGTGCGCACCGTTGCCTCCGGACGCAAGGGTCAGGCGGAAGATCGGGTGTTTTGGCAGGGACTGAATCAGTATATGATGGCCACAGGACGAACCATCACCATGAAGGCTTCCTATTCCAATTTACCGCACGGGGGGTTAGCGCTTTTGCATTTGCCCCCTTAGCACTG
>CAYFGW010000264.1:0-6149 GCA_964342365.1 uncultured Candidatus Sericytochromatia bacterium
GCGTGTGGATCAATAATCTGGGGATTTTAGCACTGATTGCGCTCTGGATTCATCTGGCGGGCTGGCAGGGGTTCTTACTGATTCAATTGCCCATCTGGTGGCTGAGCGTGGTGGTGGGATCCATGCTCTTTTTTGTGCACCATCAGTATGAAAACACCTATTGGCACAACACCCCGGACTATTATCAGGTGGCCATGCAGGGATCTTCTTTCTGGCAACTGCCGGACGTTTTGTCCTGGTGCGTGGGGTACACCAATTACCACCATTTGCACCATCTTTCGCCTCTAATTCCCAGTTATAAACTTAAAGCCTGCCACGAGGCCCTGCCCCAATTTCACGGGGCCCCCACCCTGAGTTTGTGGGAAGGATTGACCACCTTTAAATACGCCCTCTGGGACGAGCAACATCACCGTCTGGTGCCCTTTAAGCAGCAGAATTCACTCACTCAGTGATTTTAAGCGTTTCAAACGTTCTGACTCGTGGCTTTGTAACCACGGATCCTGAGACAGTAAATCATAAGCCTTTTTGAAAAAAGGTCGGGCTTCCCGTGCTCTTTTTAGCGCCCATAAATTTTCAGCAATTTCTTCATAAGCGTACCCACCTTCAGAAAGACCCAGGTCCTTTCTTTTTTGTACCACCTGCTGCTGTGCTGCTAGCGCCTGCTCATAATGGCCCAGAGAACGCTGAACTCTGGCCACACTCCACAGGGCAATGACCAACCCCTCTTTGGAATTACGCTCCTGATGCCAACGCACGTTTTTTTCAAACAGTTGCAGTGCCTCTGGGTAGTTTTTCAAATCGTGATATGTCCACCCCAGATTATTATAAAGAGATCCCAGCCAGTTCTTAGCCCGTTCTTCTTTGGCATTTTCCGCAAGCTCAATGGCTTTGAGATTCCACGCTATTTGGGCTTCTGAATCCGCCACAATGGCTAACATATGGGCCGCATCCACCGCATAAAAATCGAGCTCGTGTTTTGTAGACACCTCGAGGGCCTGTTGAAACAAAGGCCCGGCAGATTGTTTGTCTCCGGCACTATTATAGGTGCGGCCCCTTTCCAGAAAGTACCGTATCTGAACGACAGGCGTTGCGCGAGTCCATTCGGACTCCACCCGATCCAGCAGGCCGTGGGCCTCGGTAAACTGCTGTTGGAGACTGTGCGTGCGCGCCAGCTGTGTGAGCAATTCCAGGTACATGGGAGTGGTTTTGTCTACGTTTTTCTGATACTCCAGGAATTGTTCACGGGTCTTTTCCGGGGCGTTATAATCCCAGAGTTTGTCGAGTTTTTCAGAAGCAGTGGCGGTATTCATCGAGAGGACTCCTATGTATTCAAGCGTATACTAACGACTTTAGAAGACTGTGTCAAGCCGGAATATTGCGCCGGAGCGCGTTCCTCCCTTAGAATGAGAAAAGAGGTACACGATGAACCAACCAGAGCTTGAAATTGTGATTACTCCCCAGGGGAAAGTAGAAATCGAAGTCAAAGGTGTTCAGGGCCCCGGATGCAAAGACTTAACCCGTGCCCTCGAAGACGCTTTAGGAGCCGTAGATGAACGACAGCTTAAACCCGAATACTACGCCAGCGGAACTGACAGCACCGGAGACTACAACTACCAACGCCATTGAAATTGTGATTGATAAAAATGGTGAGGTGGTCCTCAGCGATTTGCCACAGGATCTGCTCCCTCTGTTGCAGGCATTAGAGGGCAGTCAATCGCTTACGACGCGTCCACTATGTGAACTGTATCCACAATCCCCAGAATCGCCTGATCCGCCGGATTAAAATCGGGGGCAATGGCTACAGCGGCTTCCCGACCGCCTTCTAACAACACGTGATCTCCCACCCCGGCCTGTGCTGTGGCATCGATGGCGATATAGGGTTCTCCTACGTTTTGGCCTTCACTGCTCAGTCGCTGGACAATCATCAGCTTAATGCCTTCAAGACTTTTGACTTTCTGAGTGGCCACCACATGGCCGATCACTTTTCCTAATTGCATAACATCCCCTTTTTTAACACTCTTTTAAAACTCAGGCGCTCAACTGGATTTGCTGAATTTGCTGCCGCAAGAGTGCGAACACGCGATCTGCGGAATGGGTTTCCGTAGACACTTCAATGATGGGCAGCCCCTTTTTGTGAGCACGCTGATACCAGCGGGTGTACAAGTCGTTGAGGTCTTGCAAATACGTGGCAGAAATATCCTGTTCGTAATCCCGTCCCCGCTCAGAAATACGACGCAAAAGACTTTCGACGGGGGCTGACAGATAAACAATCAGGTCCGGCTGCGGCAAAAAGTCAATCATGCCCTGATACAAATACTGATAGGTTTGAAAATCCCGATCTGAAATCAGTCCCTGCTGATGGTGATGGGTGGTAAAAATGTGGCAGTCCTCGTAAATAGAACGATCCTGCACAATCCGCTGTCCCTGCTTGAGGCGCTTCTGGATCTGCCGACAGTGATGCAGCCTTTGCCCGAGAAAAGACAGCTGGGTTTCAAAGGCTTTGTCCTGGTAATTGCTGGCATAAAAATCTTCAATATACGGATTTTTATCGGGTTCTTCGTACTGAGGCACAAAGCCCAATTCCTGATGCACCCGTTCTGTTAAAGTGGATTTTCCAACGCCAATGGGTCCGGCAATAATTAAATAGCGAATCATGTTATGCATTGTAACGTGATTTGGGTCACGCCGGTTTGGTTGCAGTATAATTTACATATGTCCACGATTTATAAAGAAATTAACGCCTTCTGGTTTGGTCCCTTGACCCCCGGTAAAACCGCCGATTCTGCCTATACTTCGCGCTGGTTTAAAAAAGATCCTGACTTTGACAACACCATTCGTTCTCGCTTTGGAGATCGTGTAGAACAAGCGGCACAAGGCGAATTTAAACACTGGGAAAGTCTTCCTGAAGGCCGTCTGGCACTGGTTGTTTTGCTGGATCAGTTCCCCCGCAATCTGTACCGCAACAGTCCAAAAGCCTGGCAGTATGACCCGCTGGCCTTGCAACACACCCTCAACGCTATTCAAACGCAGCAAGATGTGGTCCTGCACGCAGTGGAGCGCAGCATTTTGTATATGCCCCTGATGCACAGTGAGGACATGGACATTCAGGAGCAATCTCTCCAACAATTTAGTCAACTGGTCAAAGACACCGAAGGCGCGCTTTCTGAAGCCCTGAGCTATAACCTGAAATATGCCCGACAGCACGCAGATATTATTCAGCGCTTTGGTCGTTATCCGCATCGCAATGAACTGCTGGGGCGAACGTCCACAGAAGCAGAAAAACGCTTTTTAGAACAACCCGGCAGCAGCTTTTAAAACCACAGAACTCAAAAAGTGAAGGTTTCTCCCGGAAGAACAGTTTTTCGCTGAGGCCTTTGAACACCGGGATAGAAAACCTCAACCCCCTCCGTGCCAACCACACACACAGCATTATCTATACGCAGCCCTGACTTCTCAGAAAGAGCTATCACGGGTATATTTTTAGACTGTACATAGTGTTCAATCCGCGGAATATCTTCAGGGATATAGTGGCACCAGACCCCGTGACCGCTGAGTAAATCAAAGCCCGCAAACTCGGTTATTTGTTCATCATTGGTATCTAAATGGGCACAGGTTAAAATATCTTTGCCCAGCACAATGCCCCCTGCACTGCCGCCGTACACCACACCCCCGTGATGCAGATAGTCTTTGAGTGCGCGGTCAAACCCTGAGCGTTTGCACAGGCTGAGCAAATGAAAGGTATTACCGCCTCCGAGATAGACACCGCCATAATGTTCGAGTTTCGCAGAGCACAAGGATTCAGGTGTACTAAGCATGTCAATGCTATCAATGCCCAGCGGCTCCATAACGGATCTCAACCAGTTATAGGCCCCGGCGTAAGTATTGCGCTCCATTTTTGCCAGGGGAATATAGAGCAAGGTAGGCTCGGGCAAATGTGCGACAAAATCACGATCCAATACATACGAATCCTGCTGATTGCCACCTCCGGCCAGATAGAGAGTCCCCTGTTTAATCATCTTCACGCTCTTCACGACCTTTTCTGAGGCCCAGACGTCGTTCCACACCCGTTCCGCTGATCACCAGACGCAAATGCCCCTGACCGCTCAGACGGGCAGGCCAGTCTACAATGCCCAGATCGCTCAGATTCAACCACGTCCGATCACGCTGAACGTCGATCAATACACGGCAGCCCAGATAATAGGTGTTTTGCGCGGGAGCTGACACCCACTCCAGATGCCAGTGCGGTGACAGGTTTTGAGCATCTCCGAGCACGCTTTTTAGACGTTCAAACAGACGGTGGTCACCGGGATAAGCCAGCAAACGCAAGCGCAGAGGTGTTGAGGCCAGAGCGTGGGTCTGCACTTTCAATTGACGCATCATTCCGGCAATCAGTGCTTCAGGAGACTTTTGAGGGATCAGTTCTGCCAGCGTAAACATGAGAAAGTGGGCCTTGTGTTGCGGAGTTTTGGCCGCCAGCGGGCGCAGCACCCGGTGTACCGTAGACAGACGCAAATCTTGCTGGCGTTGCTTCCAGCGATGCGTGAGCAAAAGCGCCAGCACGTTAGAGGAATCAGAGACCACCTCGGCCGTTTTAAGGGCTGAAAGCACCTGATGCTGGCTGATCTTTTCATAAGCGCTGACCGTACCCAGGGGCGTCACCGGGGATAGAGAAACCGGTGAAAAGCCCTCTGCTTTGGCACGTCTCAACAGCTGCAGTTCTTCTTCTTTAAGAGAAAGGGTGTCCTCAGCGGGCTGACTCAGACCGTGTTCTGACCAACGCCGAAACAGTTCAGCAGGTGTTAAGCGTTCACTTTGCTGTTGCATAATGGGCATAAGCCACTGACTGAGTTGACCGGGAGATAATTGTTTAGCCAGATCCCAGTACAGCTCCTGAGCCTGCTCTATAGATATGCCGTGACGTTGTGCCCAGTGAGAAATCAGGCGTGAAATTTGAGGTGGCATGATTGTTCTTCCACGGAACGGGTACGCGATGAAACCACGGCTCCGGTATGTTGTGTACTGTGAGGCTCAATTAACACCACCCAACATTCGTCATCAGCCACGGGTAAATGCTCAGTACCCCGGGGAACCGTGTGCAAATCGCCGGCACGAAGATGAACCTCTGTATCTTTGTATTTGATGCGTAACTCCCCTTTGTACACCCAGAATAATTCGTCTTCTTCCGCATGATTGTGCCAGAGAAATTCGCCTTTGAGTTTCGCTATTTTAAAAAACTGGCCGTTAAAACTCTCAATAATTTGGGGTGACCAGTAGGCGATCAGCTGTGAAAACTCTTCTTCCAGATTTTTAACGAGCATGCCGTTCTCCTGAGCGTGTTTTAGGAAGCTAATGTTCCCGAGGGTACAGCATAGCAAAAAGCCACTTTGTCTGCGGTGTACTAACCGGTATAATAAAGCCCAAGGAGCATTTCATGAAAAAACTCATTTGTCTGACCACATTACTCTGTATTTTTCCCCTCAGCCACTGCACCAGCCCCGGCATGCCAGATAACACGGACACGACCACAGAAACCCCTGCAGCAGCTCCGGCAGAAATGACGGATGCAGAATTAGAAACGCTGGCAGGCAATTACGTCAATACCCTGAAAGCCATCAATGGAGAACTGGAACCCAGCAATATTCACGGGTCTCGCGTAAAAACCTTTTTGGACCCGGAAGCCTTTGAAGCTTATGAAAGCAAAAGCTTTCCCTACGCCAATGACACTGTATCTATTAAAGAAAGCCACAATTCTCCCACCGGTCCCATTGGCCGCCTCTACGTGATGAAAAAAATTGAAGGTTACGACCCCGGTAACGGCGACTGGTTTTATGGCGTTATGTCACCAGAAGGTGTAGCCAGTCAAAAAGGCAAAATCCAGTTTTGCATCAATTGCCACAAAGGTGCTCAGGACAAAGACTACATTTTCGGTTTTGAGTGAAATAGAACTTCCTCCTGAAGCGTTCCACGCTTTTCTTGGCGAACAATCTCGTATTGACGCTGTCAACATCTCAAATAACACCCGGCGCACCCTGCTTTTGTTGGGGGCGCATGTGGTGTTTTCGGGCGCTTTTTTATTCTGGTGGGCCAATACCTTCGACATGGAGGGAGACGCTGGAGTTGTAGCTGTAGTTATGGCTTGTTTTGCACTG
>CAYFGW010000265.1:0-6073 GCA_964342365.1 uncultured Candidatus Sericytochromatia bacterium
CATGGCGATAATTCCGGCCATAATGGGATCCACATCTCCAGTAGCGGGAGGCTTAAGTAATAGCGGAAAATTGCTCTGGGCACTGCGAGGAATCAGCTGATTTTCACACACGCCGTAAATATTTAGCGTGACGCGATCTCCCCAGTCCGCAGCACGCTCAACGGGCTTTTGCTGCTGGAAACGAAAGTGAAACTCGTCCATATGACGCTGAATTTCCGCTTCATCGGGTGAGGTCAGTTCAGGCACTTCCACATCAATGTGGGTTTCTTCAGGCAAGGTCACCGTGGGAAAGCGCGCAAAGAGGGCTCTGAAACTCAGGGTGTCGCCCTCGGTTTTCAGGTTTTGAATGCGCGGCATACACCAGATAGACTGCTGCTCCTGCTCCAGGTAATGGGCCAGGCAGGCTTCAATGCGCTGAGATTTGCTCAACGACTGATTTGCAACCGTTTCGTGGGTGAAGTCCACAAAGTCCGTTTGATGTTTGGTGCCCAGCAGCTTGTAATGAATATTTTGCGACATGGTGTTTACCCTTCACTCGATCCTGAAATGCCCCAGCGCACGAGATCACAGCCCATGCCCACTAGCTTGCCTGCGGGCGAAAAGCTGCTGGCCAGCTTAAGACCGCTCAACACGGCTTTGCTTCCCGCATTTTTAACGGGCTTACCGTCTTTGTCACCGTACATGTATTCATGACCGTCACAATACAGTTGATAAGCAGCGCTGGCACTGGCGAGTCCCGGAATCCAGGAGGACACGCCTGAAGAGGTGTCTGGCAAATAGCTGGCAGCCCAGGAAGAAACACTCTCCACCGTAGAGTAGGTCAGAGCCCCACTAAGGCTTTCGCCCTTGGCCATGGCTGTAGCGGTCTTACCCAGTTGATCCGATACCTTTGTGAGCTGCTCCAGCGCCACACCCGTATCCATTTCTCCCGACTGCTGTTTTTCGTAGATTTCTTTGGCAGCACCCACCAACGTACCCACGGCTTTCACGTCTTCATAACCAGTGAGATCCGCCAGAGACGTACCCAGGTTCAGCGCTTCTTTTGTAGAAGGGCCGTCCTGAATCATGCGTTTGAGACTCACCACGGCTTTTAAGCCCGTGGTGGCAGCACCCACACCTTCGGCGATTTCTCCCAGCTGCTCATCGCCAATCTCTTCGGCAAATTCCCCGACATTTTCTGCCAGATCCCCCACCTGATCCACTTTTTCATCAAAGGATTCACGGGCCGCTTCCTGCTTTTTGGCCAGTTTTTCCTGCTTATGGGCTTTTTGAGCAGCCTGTACTTTTTTCGCCATTTCAGACTTTTTGGCGGTGCGAGACAGTTGCCCCACAAATTTGCCCGTATCGGTATCGGAAGACGTGCTGCTGAGGGATTCGTCTAGCTTTTGACGATTACCGTCTATTTTTTCAGCGGAGACGGCCTGCGTTTGCTGCTGAATTTTTTTTTGCTTACCGCTTTTGTCGGTGGCGGATTTGTGCGCCGCTTCGGCCTTTTGAGACTGCGCCTTCGTGGCCAGGGCCTTTTGACGGGTTTTAACGGTAGCGGCCTGTGACACAGAGGTCCCCTGCTCAGGGGACGTCACCTGCTGCTTTTGTTTTGCCTTACGCTGCTGACTCATGCGCGCAATAATTTGCGCCTGCCCGCCCCCCGCTCGATGAACACCACCCACCATAATCTTTACCCCTAACCTAAAATATCTGAGAGTTTGCTGGCGTTTTGCTGGGTCGCCCCCGCATCATCCACCATATTGTTCAGGCTTTCCACGAGCCCCAACAGCTTTTCGTAAGAGTTTTCCACCAGGGAAATATCTATATTTTCGTCTTCGGACAGCTGGTCTAGCTGGTCTGCAATGAAATCACAGCCGTCCATCATGCGATCCACGTCGACCCGGCCATAGGTGAGGGCTGACATGGTGAGATTTTGATTGACCACCTGCACCTGCTTGTCAGTTTTAAAACTCCATAGCTCAATGGTGTCATGAATTTCCATCAGCTGTTTAGAGGTTTTTAAGGCCTTCACGTGGCGGTTTTTAAGCAATTGAAAAGGCATCATTTTTTCTTTAAGCGCAGAAACGTTCAGACTTTTCGCAATCACGTCTAACTGTTGTTCCATATACTTGATCACCTGATTGAGGTTTTTATAGCTTTTGAGGAGAATTTTGTACTTTTGAGGATTGACCGTGGGTTCAATTTGAGCATGACTGGTGGAAAACAGATGCTTGAGCTTGTCCAGAATAAAGACTTCTAAATCACTATAAAGCTTCTGATAATTGGGAGCCGTTTCAGAAGGAGCCGTCATTTCAGGCACGGCAATTTCAAAAGCGTCTACGGACGTGGACGTGGCCACTTGTTTTTTAAAGGTCTGAATTTTGGCCAGAAAGTCTGCCAACTCATGGTTTTGTGGCTCTATTTTAATGGCTGCATAAGCGTATTCCTCGGCGGTTCTAAAGTCTTCCAGAATACTGAACAGGTAGGCCAGGGCTAAATAGGGGCGGGTATCGCTACGAGAAAGGGAAATAGCGTCAATCAGCGTATCGGAGGCCTGCATGAGCGTCTCTGTATGCTGATAGCCTTCTGACTGCGCCTGCGACAACAGGTTCAAACCCTGATTTAAAGCGGCTTCAAAGTCGGACTGCCGGCTGATGTTGCGCGCGTTGGCGTGTTGGCCTGCAATGTTTTCAAGATCTTTTAAATTCACTGTGCTTCCCCACTGCTAAACAGTTGTTGCGCATCCACTTCCACCAGATAATACCACTGATTGGAACTCAAATGTTGATAGGCGTAAATGCTTCCTGACTGCCTGGAGTTGCCCGCGCGAAAATACCCCGAAGGTTGTTTATTTTTAATGGCTTGCACCACTTCCGCTTCAGGAAACATCTCTAGCTGTTCGAGGGTATTCACCAGATCTCCAGAGCGATAGTTTTTGGCCTCGGCACTGCCCTGAATCAGGATTTCGCCCTTGCCATTGAGCAAATAAACGTCTTTCACATAAGACCGGTTTATTTTCATTTGCTCAGAAATGCGCGGCAGCTTAATATCCATGCCCACGACCCCCTGAAAAGTGCCGTCTAAGGTATACAATGCCTCAGTGCTGGGAATCACCCAACCCAGGCCCGCGCTATCGAAATAAGGCTGTCCCCACTGTACACCGCGCGTGCCTTTGGCCACCTGATACCAGGGACGCTCACGGGCATCATAGCCTGCGTTGGTAATAGACATAGGGTACGTAAAGCCAAAGCCCACTTCAAAGCCCGCGTAGGTATCCGCAGAAAGCACTCCCTTGTTGAGCAATAGATCTCTGGCTTCTGGAGAATCAGCCGCCAGATAAGGATCTCCATGGGACAGCAAAAAGAGCTGTTTCATAAAAGGCGCATAGGACGCCACCTTTTGCATGATGGGCATCACAGCTTCCTGAGAGACACCCTCAGCGGCTTTAAAAACAAAGTGGTCCAGACTCACCGAAGAGGGATACTGCTCAGAAGTGGTGACATCGGGAGGGCGCTGTCCTTTTTGCGCCATGGCGAAAGTATAGACCGGTGCGGTGTTTTCGGAGTCGTCAATTTGGGGGGCAGCCAGCACCTGCTCCACACCCGCGGCGAATTCCTGAGTCAGTCCGGCAATATCTAAAAACTGGGCGTTAATTTGTTGGCTTTTGTCGCGCATCAGATTTAAAAACTGCACCTGAGTGGCTTCTCGCTGCTGAGCCCGGATATTGTCCGTGTGCCGCTTGTAAAAGCTCCAGGCAATCACAGAAGCGCTCAGCAGGGTGATACCGAGAATTAAGATCAGCGTTTTTTCTCGGTTGTGACTGATCCAACGCTGGAGTGCTTGTACAGGACTGTCCGGTTGCGCCAGCACGGCTTCTCCTCGCAGATAGCGGCGGATTTCATCAGACATGTGGTTCACGGTGGCGTAGCGATCTTTGCGGGTGCGCTGGGTCGACTTGTGGATAATGGCGGCCAGTTCTCTGGGGATAGGCATGGCCGGATGATAGGGCGTCAGCGTATTGATTTTTCCGTCCACGGAGTTGTCGATGGTCTGGTTATAATCCGGGTCGGCGGTATAGGCTTTTCTCAGAGACACCAATTCAAAGAGAATCAGCCCCAGACTGTACAAATCGCTCTGGGCATTTAAAAAGGCGTTGCCGCCTGCCGCCTGCTCCGGTGACATATAGCAGGGCGTTCCGTACACGTCACTGCCCTCGAAAGCATCAAAATCTTCGGCGGTTTTCGCTACGGTAACACGGGTGTCTTCCGGCATGGTTTCAGGAGGTTGTGACATGGGGCGAGCAATGCCCCAGTCTAGAATATACACCTCGTTATAAGACCCGATCATAATATTATCCGGTTTGAGATCGCGGTGCATTACGCCTTTCTGGTGAGCGTACTCCACGGCATCTGCCACTTTGAGAAAGTGCTCTAAAAAAGCGTTCAAATCGTGATCATCGTCCACATCACCCCGGGCATCATACTGTTGGCGGGCCGTTTCAATCAGCTCACTCAGCGTATGACCTTCAATGCGCTTCATAGAATAGGCAATGTCGCCATCCTGATTAATTTCCAGACCGTAAACAGGAATGATACAGGGATGCTCTAACTGGGCCGTGATCTGCGCTTCGGTCACAAAGCTATCCAGTAAAAACTGGTTTTGAGACACTTCACCCTTGATTTTTTTGACGGCCACCTTGCGCAAAAGATCTTCGTCTCTGGCGAGCACCACCTTACCCATAGCCCCTTCACCGAGAGTTTCCAGGAGAGCAAAACGATGCTCGGTAATGTCTAAATCCGCATCGTTCTCTAGCTCAAAGTCTTCGGGCTCCGGCAAAATATCTTCTATGCTCATGGCGATCCTCAGGCATTTGATAGCAGGTTAAGTTTATCACGCTGCCCCTCAAATACCGAAAAGAAAAACCCCCGGTAAAAACCGGGGGTTTTTGAATCATAATAAGGGCTTATTTACTGCGCGTGAGAATCACGCATTTGAGACTTATGCCGTGTAGGAAAATTTCGATCACGTTTGAATTTTGTAGATTTACGTCGTTTTTCAATACCACCCGTATTCCATTCTTCGGGGTTTTCCAGGAAAAAAGACACATCCATCGAGACGCCTGAGCGTCCGTAATTCACTTGCATAACAGCCTCCGTTGTCATCTGATCTTTTCAGAAACTAAGCTTATTTTAGTAGCAAAATATTTGAATAACAAGCGGTATATTTTGCTATTTTCAAAAATTTTAAGGCATATTATTGAACTTTAAATAATCGAACAATCTGTTTCGCAGTTTTTCAAAAAAGAACCGGATTTATGCCGTTTTTAACATAAATCCGATCATTCTTTACAGGTTTTTTATGGAGTTTTGGGAATTTTATCCCTGTTTATCTCACAGCTCACTCACTGCTCACTTAGCGCTTCCAGATCTCCCGCCAGACGCTCCAGCAAACGGTCGGTCATCACAAAGTCGGTGGGCTCCGTGTCACCACTGCGAGCGTCGTATTGCAACCGCTGCAAACGGGTTTCTCCGTTTTGCTGCACCAGCACTTCATAATAAGAACGGGTAGATTTTTCTTCGAGGGGACGCACACTGCGTAAAACAACGGCCTGGCGAACGTTGTCCTGCTCTACCTCTCTTAATTCATCTTCCAGATACTGTACCTTATCCATAAAAGCGTCGGCCTTCTTTTTCAGAGCCGCCATATCAGGCAGCTCCTGGCCTTTGTGCCAGAGCGTACGCAGGCGAGAGCTCAGCTTATCTTGTTCAATGGCTTCAATATCCAGGCCGTAACGGTTCAGGTGTTGAGTGGGACGCATAAAGGACTCCTTTTTGCTCTTATTATAGGCTTACACGCGCCGCGCAAGCAATACACCGTCCCGCACGCTGAGCATGGAACATTCCACGCGAGGATCTGCCTGGGCCATTTTGTTCATGGCATCTACTGCGTGAGCAGCCTCAATTTCAGGCTGAATCACCCGACCGCCCAGGAACACGTTGTCTACCACCATTAAACCACCGGGATTCAAACGTCCCACGCAGGCTTCCCGGTAGTTGGGGTATTTTTCTTTCTCCGCACCAATAAA
>CAYFGW010000266.1:0-6024 GCA_964342365.1 uncultured Candidatus Sericytochromatia bacterium
TGTTGAAACCATGGGTGGTCAAGATCTGATCGCTATTTTACAAACCATGAGAGATAACCAGTTTACTGGCTCATTAGAAGCAAATACCAGTAACGTATTTGCCACTATCTGGATTGCGGAAGGACGGGTTCAGTACGCCCGCTCATCCGAAAGCACCAATCTTGGAGAAGCACTTGTGATTCTGGGATTGTTATCTCGCGATCAGCTGGACGATCTGCTCAAAGAAGTGGACGGCCCTTCTTATTTACAGGATTCCATGTTGGATAAACTGCTGATCGAAAAAGGGCTCATTCCTGCTGAGGTGATCAGCTATGTGCGGGCCTATCAAATTGCTGAAACCCTGTTTGAGATCATGGACTGGGAAAAAGTGGGTTATGAGTTAAAAGACGGTAACCAGCCCAAAATTGGAGCCCCTGAGCTGCTTCCCACATCTTCCGACTGGATGGCCTTTATTACCGAATACGGGCCGGATTGGCCCCGGGTGCGTTCTCGTATTGGCCTGCCCAACCAGCTATTTAAGCAGCAACCTATTAAACGTCGTGACATGGATCTAACACCCCAGGAAGAAAAGGTATATGGCTTAACCGACGGTCATCGCCGCTCTAAAGATCTCGTACTCTGGAGTGGTTTAAATTATTACGATGCCCATCGTGCCATTTATCGTCTGCTGGATGAGGGAGCCATTGATATTGTGGAAGCCAAGAGCTTTCGCCCCAGTCAATTTATGTCTCGCGCGGTCAGTGAAAAACTACAGCCGCTGCTGAAATTGCCTGGCGTTATTTCTGCCTTCCTGGTGGATCGCAGCGCCAAAATGATTGTTCAGGATCGCTCCACCCAGGAGCATGAAGAACTCAACGAGCACATTAAAACCATGGCCAGTATTTTTGTGCAAACCGTGGCTGACTTTGAGCGCAACCTGCCTAAAGAAACCGACTCTGGCCTGGTCGAGCAAATTCTGACCGAAAAAGAGAACGGTAGCAAAACCATTCTGATTACCAGTCCCTCCGTGATTCTGGTGATTGATGCTGCTGAAAACGTGAACTGGGGTCTGCTGAGACTTACCGGTCAGCGCACGTTAATGTCTGTACGTATGCATCTGTTTGCCTCTTCTCATTAAATCTATTTTCAAGGGCCGGGCAAAACATTGCTTTTGTCCGGCCCTTTTTGTATGACCATTAAACCTATAAGGAGTAAAACCATGACTTCTGAACCTTCTTCTGTTCTGGCTCTGGGTAGTGACCATGCCGGACTGCAATTGAAAAATCATCTGGCTCACTGGCTCACTGCACAGGGCTTTTCTTTTAAAGATTTTGGCGTTTTTAACGCTGATTCCATGGACTATCCTGATATTGCAAAACCCGTTGCCGAAGCAGTGTCACAGGGCGATTTTTCCCGGGGTATTCTGGTGTGTGGCAGCGGTATTGGCATCAATATTTCCGCCAATAAAGTGACGGGTATTCGGGCGGCCCAGTGCCACGATCCCGTATCTGCACGTCTGTCCCGGCAGCACAATAATGCCAATATTCTTACGCTGGGTGAGCGCATTGTAACCCCCTTGCTGGCCGAAGAAATTGTCAGCGTCTGGCTAAATACGCCCTTTGAGGGAGGGCGTCACCAGCGCCGTGTGGACAAAATACATGATCTGGAGTCTTTATGAACTATTTAAATCATCCCCTGTCTGAAGTAGATCCTGAAATCGCCGCTATTATTGATCGGGAGCACGAACGACAGGAAACCCATATTGAGCTGATTGCTTCCGAAAACTTTACCTCTGAGGCGGTTATGGCGGCGCAGGGCAGCTGTTTAACCAATAAATACGCCGAAGGTTTGCCCGGAAAACGCTATTACGGGGGCTGTGTTTATGTGGATCAGGCGGAATCTCTGGCCAGAGAGCGTGTAAAAACTCTTTTTGGAGCTGAACACGCCAATGTTCAACCCCATTCCGGTGCCAACGCCAATCTGAGTGTCATGCTGGCGGTGCTCAATCCCGGTGACAAAATTCTGGGGCTGGATTTATCTCACGGAGGACATCTGAGTCATGGGAGCCCGGTGAATATTTCGGGCAAGTATTTTGAGAATCACTTTTACGGTGTGGATACCGAAACCGGTTTGATTGATTATAAAGCACTGCATGAACAGGCCAAAGCGCTTCAGCCGAAGCTTATCATTTGCGGAGCCAGTGCCTATCCCCGCATTCTTGATTTTGAGCGTTTTCGGACTATTGCTGATGATGTGGGGGCTTATTTACTGGCGGATATTGCTCACATCGCTGGATTGGTGGCCACAGGATTGCATCCGAGTCCGGTGCCTCATGCTCACTTTGTCACGAGTACCACCCATAAAACCCTGCGGGGACCCCGGGGCGGTATTATTCTGACCACTCAGGAATTTGCCAAACAAATTGACAAGTCCGTTTTCCCGGGCTCTCAGGGCGGCCCGCTCATGCATGTTATTGCGGCCAAGGCAGTGGCTTTTAAAGAGGCTTTACAGCCTGCTTTCAAAGCCTATCAGCAGCGCATTCTCGACAATAATCAGGCCCTGGCGCGCACCCTGATGCAACGGGGCGTGGATCTGGTCTCCGGGGGCAGTGATAATCATCTGGTGCTGGTGGATCTGAGAAAACAGGGGCTCACCGGTAAGGCCTTAGAAAAGGCGTTGGAGGCTGCCCACATTACGGTCAATAAAAACACCGTACCCGATGATCCTCAGAGCCCTTTTGTTACCTCTGGTTTGCGACTGGGAACCCCTGCGGTCACCAGCCGGGGCATGGGCCCTGAAGAGATGGAAAAAATTGCCCACGCCATTGCTGATATGATCGAGGCTCCTGAAGACGAGAACATCGCTGAAAATACCCGGCGCGCTATGATTGATTTATGTCAGAAATTTCCGGTATATGGTAAAAAAAGCGCAAAAAATTAAGCATGTTTGCGCTTAACGCAGCGTATAACCTATAGTGAATACAGGTTCGTTTGAAAGTAGGAACATATGGCAGGCAATATTAATTTATCGAATCAGCAGTGGCTGGTAAAGTCCTTTGACACCAACAAAAACGGTGTCATGGACGAACTAAAAGTAGACCCTCAGGCCAGAGGCAAAGTGGATACCAACAACGACGGTCAGGTCAGCCAGGGAGAACTGGTAGGCGCGCTAAAGTCTGATGCAGTAGAAATCAACCAGGGCACTATTACTACCAAAAAGCCCGGCAATATTTATGTGGAGGGTCTTGAAACCCTTAAAAACGTGCGTACCACCGCCAAAAACAACTGGGGTCACGTTTATACGCCCACTCTCTGGCAGGATGACACCATTGATGAGCGTTTTAATAAGCTGGTAGACAGCAACCGCGCTTACAGTTCAGCGGTGAATCGTCAGGAATCGGCTCTGCGTTCCATTCGCGATATGACCGCCGGTAAGTCGGACGCCACCTCCCGTGCTATTAATATTCAGGCTGAGAGTGCACTGCGTAGTACCACCTGGAACCGCTGGATGAGTGTGGTAGATCAACTCGGCGGTGCCTTTGCCAACGACTATAATCTGGAGCAAATGCAGTCAGCCAATACCAATCTCGAAATTGCTTACAATACCCTTAACACCACTCTGCGGGCCATTGCAGAACAAACTAACGATTTGCCCGACGTTAAGGGCAGCATTCAGGCCACCGACAAAAGCATTTCTAACGCATTTGGTGCCATTCACGCTATTGAAAATCATGCCAAAACGCCACAACAGGTGCATACCCGTTTGAATAGCCTGGCAGATCAGGTACAGGCAGAATCCGGCGGTCGTACCGGCCTCTGGGGCGGTATTGGCGCAGGTGTGGGTGCCGTAGGCGGCGCGGCCATTGGTTACTTTGCTGGTGGTAAAAACATTAAGAGCGCGGCCATTGGTTTTGGTACCGGTCTTGCAGTAGGTGGCGGTGCGGGCGCACTGGCAGGCAACATGAAAGACAAGGCCCTGCTGGGTGAAGCACAGTCTCTCAGAGATCTTGCCGGAGATGTGACCCAGTACAACCCGGATGCGGCCAAGAATAAGCTGATGGGTGCCACTCAGGGACTCTATAACGAAACCCTGAATGCCCGTAATAGTCACGATCTGGATCGTGCCCGGGTCAACACCAACAGCATCAACAATATTCGTAGCCAGGTAAACCCCGTGGGCAACGAAGCCAAACGTATTCTGGACGGCTATAACAAGTAAGCTTTACTGCAATAGATATTCAGGCCGATCTCTATAAAAGAGGTCGGCTTTTTACTAAGGTAAAGATCGTTATAATTTAAAATTAACGATTTTTTATTCTAACCTTGTGCTTTTCATAAGCACAAGGCGCTGAAAATGAGGCATAATGAGACTATCAACACGTAGAAAGTCCTTATACATAATCCATTAAAAAGTGAAAATAAGCTTGTAAGCTTTCTCTAAAATATATATAATAAAGATCCAAATATCCCTTTATATCTGAAGAATAGCCCCACCTCGCTTCCTTCAGAAACGCAGACCGCAACCTGACGTGACTCCGTTGCACTGCAAGCACAGCATTGAGGAAAGTCATTTCTTCCCTCTTTAACACTTGAGTCACGGCCGATCTCTTGAGATCGGCTTTTTTTTGTCTTTTTGTGTTTGATTACCCCGTTTTTAGCCACTTAAAAAGGCCGCTGAATAGCTCAGCGACCTTTTGGAAAAGTATGCGTGGTTTAGACCACCAGTGAACCGTTTTTGAGTGCGGCTTTGACGTACTCACGACGCATAATGGCAATGTTCTTAATAGAAATACCTTTGGGGCAGGCGGCTTCACATTCTCCGTGATTGGAGCAGTTGCCGAAGCCTTCAGCGTCCATTTGTTGCACCATCTTCAGGACCCGACGTTCCCGTTCAGGGTCACCCTGAGGCAGGTAGGTATACTGCGAAATTTTGGCGCTGGTAAAAAGCGATGCCGAGGCGTTGGGACAGGAAGCCACACATGCAGCACAGCCAATACAGGTAGCGGCATCGAAGGACTGGTCAGCAGCTTCTTTACCAATAGGCAGCTCGTTGGCGTCACGGGCATTACCCGTATTTACGGAAATATAGCCGCCTTTTTCGATAATGCGATCAAAGGCAGAACGATCTACTACCAGATCCTTGATGACTGGAAATGCTTCCGCTTTCCAGGGCTCAATGGTAATGGTGTCACCGTCTTTAAATTCCCGCATGTGCAATTGACAGGTGGCTGTAAGCTTTTTAGGGCCGTGAGCCACGCCGTTAATCACCAGACCGCAGGTGCCGCAAATGCCTTCGCGACAATCGTAGTCAAACTCCACGGGATCCTGACCAGATTTGATTAACTTTTCGTTGAGCACGTCCAACATTTCTAAGAAGGACATATGCTCGGTCACTCCCTCCAGCGGGTAGGTCTCAATTTGACCCTGAGACTGGGGAGAGGGCTGACGCCAGATTTTTAGCGTTAAATTCATCATGTTCTCCTTATTTGTAGCTGCGCTGCGTGAGTTTCACGTTTTCAAACTTCAGCTCTTCTTTATGTAGCACCGGAGCACTCGGGTTACCGCTAAATTCCCAGGCCGCGGCATAACTGAAGTCATCATCGTTCCGTTGCGCTTCGCCTTCGGGAGTCTGATGCTCTTCTCTGAAGTGGCCTCCGCAGGACTCAGCTCGCTCATAGGCATCACGAGCCATGAGTTCACCTAATTCCAGAAAATCTGCCACACGCATGGCCATTTCCAGATTTTTGTTCCAGCCCGCTTCATCTCCTGGAATCATGACGTTTTGCCAGAACTCTTCACGCAGTTTGGGGATTTCTTGCAGGGCTTTTTGTAAGCCTTCCGCTGTACGAGACATTCCCACATAATCCCACATCTTGAGACCCAGTTCTCGGTGAAATTCCAGAACGGTTTTATTGCCTTTGACATCCAAAAGCTTTTTCATTTGTGCCTTAATGTCGTCGATAGACTTCTGGAAAGCAGGATCAGAGGTGTCTGTGGGATCTACCGGTGTTTGCTTGGACAGGTAGTCTCCGATAGTATAGGGAGC
>CAYFGW010000267.1:0-5958 GCA_964342365.1 uncultured Candidatus Sericytochromatia bacterium
GCGGTATGCGGACTGGTGGATTCTCCTGAATTTGCCGCCACCGTTTACCCGTGGATTTTAAACGGGGTGAACGTGCTGGGCATTGATTCTGCTGAGTATCCAGCGGCGGAACGTCTGGCCTGCTGGGATACCCTGGCGAAAGCGACACCGACGCTGGCAGAACACCTGGAAACAATGACTTCTGAAATTTCACTACAAGACGTGCCAGATTACCTGGAAAACATGCGAGCCGGGAAAAGCCTCGGTCGATACAGGGTACGCATATGCCCCTGAATTTGAAACAGGCCATGCAAGCGTATTTCCCTCCGGACATTCTGGTGCAGTTAAAAACGGTGGGAGAAGTGGCACAAGAACACGGGTGCGAACTTTATTTGATCGGCGGCAGCGTGCGCGACATGCTATTGCCCGGTCGTGAGTTTGACTGGGATATTGACCTGGTCAGTGAAACCGATCTCATGCTGGAAGTGGCCCACGATTTGCACGACCGCTGGGGCGGAAGCTTTCAACACTTTGAACAGTATGGTACGGCCAAGCTTCGCCTGGAAAAATTGGAGCTTGATTTTGCCCGGGCCCGCACGGAGGTGTATAACGCCCCCGGGGCCAATCCCGTGGTGGCTTTTTCCAGTCTGGAAAAGGATTTGATCCGTCGTGATTTTTCCATTAACGCCATGGCCCTCGCCATCAGCCCTCAGCGTTTTGGGGAACTGATTGATCCTTTTGGTGGCCTTGAAGCCATGCAGCAACAGCGCCTGGAAGCTCTTCATGATCAAAAATTCATAGAGGACCCCGTCAGAAGCTGGCGGGCCGCCCGCTTTTCCGTGGGGCTTGATTTTCAGCTTACCCCCCAGACCCGTCACTGGATTCAGCAAGCCATGGCCAGTGGGCACTTTGATTTCTTTTTCAGCGTACGTATATTGAGAGAATTACGCAAAATTCTCAAAAAGCCCAACCCGCTGCCTTATTTTCAACGCTTAGAAGAACTGGATGTATGGCGCTGCTTGAGTGATTATCCCTTATGGTGTGAGTCTCTGGTCAATTTTTGTCACGCGGTGCCGCGATGGACCGCCTTCTGGAGCCCCGAATGTGTACCCTCTGTGTACTTATTGGGACTGCTGGTGCATCTGCCGCTCAAAGATGCTAAGACACTAGTACCTCAGCTAGAACTCAGCAAAACAGAAGCCCGGGCCTGGGAAGACTGGGTGAGTTTCGTGCCCGAAGCTCTGGAAGAAGCCGATAGCCCCTCAGAAATTTATGAGGTCTTAGAAAGTCTGTCACCCCTGTGCCAGTACTTACTGGCGGCCCTTTACACCGGGGAGCCCATGGAAGATCGCATGTTACTCTATGCGAGGCACCTACAACATACCCATCTCGAAATTTCTGGCAAGGTCCTCTTGCAATGGGTTTCACCCGGCCCTCATATTAAAGATATGCTGCACCAGCTGCTTTGTGAAAAACTAAATGGTGAACTTCCTACACAGGCTCTGGAAACTGCCCGGGCCAAACAGCTGGCAGAAAGGTTTGCAAATGCTGAGTATTGATCAACTTCTTATTCTGGTACCCCTTTTTGTGATTTCCATTGGACTTCATGAAGCCGCCCACGCCTACGCGGTGGATTATTTTGGCGATCCCACGCCTGCAAGTCAGGGCAGACTTACCCTCAACCCCCTGGCTCACCTCGACCCCATGGGAACCCTCATGCTGGTCTTTGTAGGGTTCGGCTGGGGACGTTCCGTGCTTTACAATCCCAACAATTTAAAAAGCGAAAAACTCAGTCTGGGCACCATGGAGCAAATTATTGCCGCAGCGGGACCTTTGGCCAATTTAGCTCAGGTGATTTTCTTCGTGTTGCTGATGGTGCTTACCCTGTACGTTCCGTTACCGGCAAGTTTCAATACCCAGAGCCTCATGAGCACCCTGCAGCTGGGAGCATTGCTCAATGCCCTGCTGATGTTGCTCAATCTGACGCCTATTCCCCCACTGGACGGCAGTAAAGTGATTCGCCCTTTTCTCCCCTACTCCCTGCGTCAGCAGTTTGACGCTTTAGAGCCCTACGGTTTTGTGCTTTTATTGGCCCTGTTCTTTCTGCCTGGTGTAAGAGACGTCTACAGCGGCTTTTTATACGGAGGCAGCCAGCTTCTGATTGGTTTTTTAATGGGGCCGTTCATTTAGCCGATCATTTTGACCATGAACGTTCAAAGTTTCAGGGCTGAGTCATATCTCGCTGTAGTTCTGGACGCACCTCTTCATGGGGAATTTGTGTCCAGCTCATGCCGTCTACGTCCCCGTTCTTATTGAGCGCATTCAGTTTTTTACCGCTGAGATCCTGATCACCGGGATTGGCATCGTGCAGATTTTGCTGAAGGGTGCCCTCGGGCTGACCTTCAATTGTATCTTTTTTCTTTTTAACGTCGGTCTTAATATTGGTTTTATCTTCAAACATACGCTCCTCCTTTTTTATGTTATAGCCTGAGAAAGGGTTGCGATACCCGAAACTGGTTGGGATTTTTGATGTAAAATTTACACCATGTATACCGTTCGTCCACTCACAAAAATAGACGCCCTGACCGCGTTTTTAAAGCCCTATCAAAATAGCTCCATGTTTTTACTGGGCAATGCTGAACAGGCGGGCCTAAAAGATCATGGAGAACCCCTGCAGGGCACTTATCTCGGCGCCTATCAGCAGGAACGGCTGGTGGGGGTTTTGGCTCATTATTGGAACGGCAACATCATTTTGCAGGCCCCGAAAGGCCTTAAAGCACTGCTCGATTCCCTGCTCGATTCACAGCCTACCCATTCCCCCCGCGATGTGCACGGTATCATCGGACCGGGAGCTCAGGTCAAACAGGCCCTTCAATATTTGCGTATTCCTGAAGCCCGTCTGCGCTTAAATTCTCTGGAGCGCTTGTTTCATCTGCCCCTGCACGCGCTGAAATTGCCCGAAGCGCTACCTGACAGTGACGTACGCCGCTTTCGGCCAGAAGAAATTGAACTCTTTACCGCCTGGAAAGTAGATTACAACAAGGAAGCACTCAATGCCAAAGAAGACGAGGCGCTCTGGAAAGCATGTAGAACGCAGGCCAGACGGCAGATTTTAGAAGAGAAGAATTACTGGGTGCTGACCCTCAAAAATCAACCCGTGGCCTGTTCAGGATTCAACACCCGCACCCAAAGCCACGTGCAAATTGGAGGCGTCTGGACACCCCCTGAACTCAGAGGCAACGGATACGCCCGCCGCGTGGTGGCAGGCTCTCTCCATCAGGCGATCGCAGAAGGTATCACCGACGCCGTTTTGTTCACCGGGTTTGAAAACGCTCCGGCCATTCGTGCTTATGAGGTTCTGGGTTTTCAAGAGGTGGGAGACTATGCCATTGCACTGCTTCAAAACAACATGAAAGTACCCCAAAAATCATGAGTTACAACTTTGTACCCATTGCGCTGCCCGAGGAGGCGGCCGCGGTGGCTGATTTTATGCTGAGCGAACCCTGGCCCTTTCACAACGCACACCAAAAGAGCACCCGGGCAGAGTGCGTGCGTCGATACAGCAAAACCCCGTCTTCAGACGAGGCCTATTTTTGGATGACCAACGCCGCTGATGAACGTATTGGCTATCTGAAATTGTTTGATCTGGATGACATTGCCGATCAGGGCTCCCCCCTGTTTGATTTACGTATCCGTTCTGACCATCGCGGAAAAGGTGTCGGCCAAATTGCCGTTCGCTGGCTCAGTGATTATCTTTTCACGCAATGGCCAGATCTTTTTCACATTCAGGGCACCACCCGCGAAGACAATATCGCCATGCGTAAGGTGTTTCTCAAATGCAACTTCGCCAAAGAAGGACATATTCGTCGCACCTGGAACGGTGTTCACGCCGCTGTACTTTACGGTCTTTTGCGCGAAGACTGGAAATCAGGTCAGGTCACACCTGTCCCCTGGGACGACGATCCCGCTGTTTAATAGGGACCATGACAAATGAAACAAGACACACCCGTCAGGGGACGTTCTCTGCGGCCCGTCCGTGGGCCTTCGTTCACTTCGTTCCGGCCACAGCGCTGACGCATCCTGCGCGCTGCGGCCTTCAAGACCCCTTCTGGGTATGAACCCCTTCTTTATTGCTTAGTTTTAGGAACCTTCGGGGCTTTCGGATTTTGGCCTTTCAGATTTTGTCCGGGGCCGATTCTTAGTCTGAGAAATGATAGCTGTAGTAGTTGTGGTCTGCGTATTTGTCGTTCCATTTTAGACTTTGTTTTTCGCGGCCATAGTG
Organism: uncultured Candidatus Sericytochromatia bacterium; assembly: GCA_964342365.1. Classification (GTDB taxonomy): domain Bacteria; phylum Cyanobacteriota; class Sericytochromatia; order UBA7694; family UBA7694; genus CAXRDE01. The sequence continues at coordinate 4,262 of CAYFGW010000267.1, forward strand.
GGTGAATCCCAGCTCTTTTGCCAGATGATTGGCGGCTGCTTGGTCCGTGGTGATCATGACGCGTACCATTTCGCACCAGTTTAGATTTTGGGCGTGATCAAGCACGTGCTCAAGCAACGCCTTTCCAATGCCCTGATTCTGTTTGTGGGGGAGTACGAAGAATCCCTACAACACGGCTTTGTGCATGACGGTGGCTTTCTGGGTTTCTCTTTTAAATCCGATCATGCCCACCAATTCTTGATCTTCCAAAGCGCCCAGAATACAATTGTCTTTTTGCTGATCGCTGTATTCGAGTAACGCCAAAATTTGTGTATCGGAAGCGTTTTTCCAGGCAGAGGCACTTGTGCTTACGGACATGGGGTACATTTCCAGATGTTTTTGCCTCAGACTGCGAAACTGAGAAAGATCTTGGGGTGAAAGCTTTTTTAGGGTTGGCATATGAGCAGTATCCCACACAGTATCTTACAGTACGGAATTGCTAGAATGTACAATATCTTATTCTGGTGGTTTTTTATGCGAGCACGTTTTTTTCTTTCCTGTTTTTTGACTCTGGGCTTAACTTTGCCGGTAGGCGCTTTCCCAGTGACTTCCCCTGTGGGAGGATATCCGGATAATACAGCGATGTTTACGGTTTCTGAACTCCGCGCCGGGGATTTTTTGCGGGCCATTGCGCAGAGTCCCGCAGAGGTGCAACAAGAATTACAAACCCTCTTAAAAGAGCTAGATGAGCTGGATATGCCGGTATTGAAGACGCTTTTTTCTGGAATGGATGGAGAGCTTTCTCTGGCGTACCGGGGGCAGGCCGATAGTTGGGGGCAGATGCTGTTTGCCGTTAAACATAAGTCTGGCAAACGAGTATTGAAACAGCTGGCTTCTCAGTGGCCTGGAACAAATCTTCAGGAGATGTGGGGCGGACGAGAGCTCCATATTTTTAATCTGCCGAATTCAGACCTGCCGGAGATGAAGCTGGCGCTGAGTACTTACAATGGATACGTGTTTGGCAGTCTGGGACATGACGAAAGGCCACTTAAAGAATTTCTGTATTTGCAGCAGGTCCACCCACCGGAGAGTTCCTTTCGTTTGAGCAGTCAGCCGGATTATCAGGAGGAACTAAAAACTTATCTTCGCCGTGGGGGAAGCTGGACGCTGATAAGGGTGCCTGAACTATTGGCGACTTATGAGCGGATGCAGACACAATATGAGCTGTCGGAGTTACCGATATCTGACCCCTGGGTATCAGATGCGTTGGCCTATTTTCGCAGTGGTTCAATGTTTACCTATTCTGAGTCTGAAGGTGTGGGCATGACTTTTTCCACCCGCCACAACCCCGCGGGTTTGAGTGATTATCAACGGCGGGTAAATATCAAAGAAAAAGAGCGCCAGCAAAACAATTTGCAAACGGTGTTGCCCTTTTTTCCGGCGGATGCGGAGGTACTGCTGGCAGGCACCTTAAATAGCCTGGAAGAATTAAATACCATTCCCAGTGAACATCCCACACCCATGGCCTGGCGGTCTTTCCTGGGCGAAGATCAGGAGGACGTGTTTCAGGGCATGATGGCCCAACTGGGACTTGATTTCAGAACGGATATTTTTCCTTTTCTGGCCGGAGATTTTGTGACAGGACTCTGGCGAGAGCGGCAAAAACTCCAGGGAGGGCTGGTGGCCCCTCTCAAATCGGGACAGTCTTTGATGGCCCA
>CAYFGW010000268.1:0-5933 GCA_964342365.1 uncultured Candidatus Sericytochromatia bacterium
TGAAAACCTGTTTTTTGAACGTTTCACCCCTTTTGAATTCAGCAATTTTCTTTCAGTAATTTACACTTGGATATTTTTATGACTTTACATTCCCCCCTGGCTGACGACAACGCAGCCACCGCTGTGCCTTTCGGCGCAGCCGCTCCCCGGACCACCCTGTCCGAGGCCCCCACCCCCCCTCAAACCGAATCTCCCGAAACCGAAGCACCTGTAGAAACTTCTGTGGAAGCGCCTGATGCACAGGAAGAACGTCCCGAAGTTGAAACCTCTGCGGAAACCTCCGTTGAACCAGAAACGGCTCCAGAAGAAACCGTGGCAGAAGAAACCGTGGCAGAAGAAACCGTGGCAGAAGAAACCGTGGCAGAAGCGCCAGTAGAAGCTCCTGCAGAAGCACCGGAAGCACAAGAAGAGCTCTCCGGCTTTGCACAATTTGATCTGCCTGAGAGCATCATGGAAGCGATTACCGCCTCGGGTTACACAGAACCCACTCCCATTCAGGAGGCCATGATTCCTCACGTACTGGAAGGCAAAGACGTACTGGGACAGGCCCAGACGGGTACAGGCAAAACCGCCGCCTTTGCATTACCTCTCTTAGCAGGACTCAATACCCATTTGCGTCATCCACAAATTCTGGTGCTGGCTCCCACCCGGGAATTGGCTATTCAGGTATCAGAAGCTTTTTCCACCTACGGCAAATCCATGAAGGGACTGCGTATGGCAACCCTTTACGGCGGACAGGGCTACGAAAGTCAGCTTCGTCAGCTGCGCAAAGGGGCTCAAATTATTGTGGGCACCCCCGGCCGCGTGATGGATCACATGCGCAAGGGCTCTCTGGATGTAGATGAGTTACAAACTCTGGTTTTAGATGAAGCCGACGAAATGCTTCGTATGGGCTTTATTGAAGACGTGGAATGGGTGCTCGACCAGATTCCTGACGAGCGTCAACTGGCCTTGTTTTCGGCTACCATGCCCAGCGCGATTCATCGTCTGGCCCGCAAATACCTTGAAAACCCCGTGGAAATCAAAATTGCCGCCAAGCAGCTCACCGCCGACACCGTTCGCCAACGTTGGTGGCTGGTGCGCGGTTTTGATAAACGTACCGCATTGGTGCGTTTATTAGAAGGTGAAGACACCGACGGCGTACTGGTATTTGTGCGTACCAAAGCTGATACGGTGAAGGTGGCAGACTTTTTGAGCAGCAAAGGTTTTCAGTGCTCTCCTCTCAATGGCGATATGCAGCAAAATCAGCGGGAGCACACCGTGGACCGCTTGAAGCGCGGAAGAGTAGATATTGTGGTAGCAACGGATGTGGCGGCTCGCGGCCTGGATGTGGAACGCATTAGTCACGTTATTAACTACGATATTCCCTTTGATCGCGAATCTTACGTGCACCGTATTGGTCGTACGGGACGTGCCGGTCGTCAGGGAGACGCCGTTCTTTTTGTGAACCGGGGCGAGATGCATTTATTGCGTAATTTACAGCGTCATGCAGGCACGGAGTTTGAACCTCTGGAACTGCCCGACGCGGAAGCCATTAACCGCCAGCGCGTGGTCCGCTTTGAGCAAAAAATTACCCGCACTCTCGAAAAAGACATTGACTTTTATAAGTATATGGTCATGGAGTACGTGCGTGAAAACGAAGTGGAACTCGAAGATGTAGCCGGCGCATTGGCAATGATGGCTCAGGGTGGTACAAAACTTCTGCTGCCCCCGGATCCACCAGAACTGTCTGAGTCGGTGGAGAAAGCGTTGGCCAAAAAGGGTCGTCGCAAAGATCGTAAAAACCGGGAACGGGGCGAACGTCCCGATAAAGAATCCCTCGATAAAGGGCTCGTCACCTACCGCATTGAGGTGGGTCGTCGCCACGGCGCAAATCCCAGTCAAATTGTAGGTGCCATTGCCAACGAGGCTCAGATTCACAGTCGCCGCATTGGTCGCATCAAAATTTTTACCGATTTCAGTCTGGTGGATCTACCCGCAGCCCAGGAAGGCGATTTGATGAAATCTCTCGCCAAAACACAGGTGTCAGGGCAGTATCTGCACTTACAACGAGATACCGGTGGCAGCAACGGCGGCTATGCGGAGAAAAAACCGCGCCGTAGCAAAGTTCCTCCGCTGTCTAAACGGGGTTACGACGGTTATTCTAAAAAACGAGGCGGTAAAAAAGGCAAGAAGCCGCGCCGCAACAAATTTTAGCCCGTTGATCTTGTGTTAAAATGAGGGTCGACTTAATCAGAAGTTAAAGAAAAGATTTATTTCAGCCATGCCCACTATTAAAATAGATGATGTTGAATACGAAGTTGAAGCAGGCCAAAATCTTATTCAGGCCGCTGCCAGCGTTGGAATTACCATCCCCCATTATTGCTATCACCCCGGTTTAAGCGTTTCCGGAAATTGCCGCATGTGCCTTGTGGAACAGAAGAGTCCGCGGGGCATCATGGCCACCATTGCCTGTAACACTATGGTCAATGATGGTATGGAATTTATGATTGACAATGACAATGTCAAAAAAATGCGTCAGGGTGTGATGGAGTTTTTACTCCTGAACCACCCCATTGACTGCCCCATTTGCGATCAGGCCGGAGAGTGTGGTCTGCAAGACTATTATATGGACTACGGTTTATATACCAACCGCTCCACGGTGCCCAAGGTCAATAAAGCCAAAGCTGTGGATGTGGGGCCCCTGATTAAACTGGATCAGGAGCGCTGTATTTTGTGCTCCCGCTGTGTTCGTTTTTGTGAAGAAGTTACTGATACTCACGAACTTGTCATTACGCATCGGGGCGAAAAAAGCCGCATTGAAACTTTTCCTGGCCGAGAATTAGATAATCCTTATGCCAGTAATGTGGTGGATATCTGCCCGGTGGGTGCTTTGACCAGCAAAGATTTTCGTTTCAAAAAGCGGGTCTGGTTTTTATCTACCACGAATTCTGTATGCACCGGCTGTGCCCGGGGTTGTAATATTTACCTGGACTTTGAAGAGGAAACTGTTTATCGGTATCGTCCCCGCGAGAATGCGGACGTTAACGAATGGTGGATGTGTGACGAAGGCCGCCTGAGTTACAAAGCGATTCACCAGAATCGCCTCGATATTGCTATGAATAAGGGGGCTGAACTGTCTGTGAAAGCAGCGGTAAAAAAGGCCGCTGAAAAAATTCAGGCCACGGTTCAGGAGCACGGTAAAAACGCCGTTGTGGCCATTGCCAGTTCTACAGCATCGCTAGAGGATAATTTTATGCTCAAGCATCTGATGTTGCAGGCTGTGGGCACAGAGGCAGTACACAGTCATAACTATGAGCATCACGGAGAAGCAGACGACTTTTTGCGCCTGGCGGACAAAACTCCGAATACCGCCGGTCTGGAATTGCTCGATATTTCTACCGATCGCGAAACTCTGGAAACAGCTTTGAACAATCCTGAAGTGAAGCTGGTGGTGAGTCTGGATGCGGATCCAGAAGCCCTGCGCGACATCTTGCAACAAAAAGAAATCATTTACATTGGAGCGCATCAAACGCCGCTGTCATTGGAGGCCTTTGTGGCTCTACCCATGACGCTGCATTCGGAGCAAGATGCCAGTTATGTGAATGCAGATATGCGTCTGCAAAAGGTAAATCAGGCTTATTTTGCTACCACAGAAGCACGTCCCGCCTGGAAAATGATGGCCGGATTGTTTGCGCCTCTGTTGACGGCTGCCCCGCTTTACGATGACGTAGAAGACGTGTGGACCCTGCTCAACACGAAAGTGGATGCACTGAAAAATCTGACTTTTTACGAAATTCCCGATGTGGGCCTGTCTCTGAAACCAGAAGCACCTTCTGAAGACGCCGAAGCGCCCGAAGAGGTGACCGCATGAGTAGTTTGATCGAAGTGGGCATTGTACTGTCCAAAGTTTTATTGTTTATTCTGTTTCCGCTGTCGCTGGTGCCTTTGCTGGTGTGGTTGGAGCGTAAAGTTTCTGCCCTGATCCAGGACCGTCCTGGACCTAACCGCGCAGCCATTGGTTTTGTGCGTCTCGGAGGGTTGGTGCACCTCTTTGCGGACACCTTTAAGATGCTGTCTAAAGAACAGCTCATTCCGCGCAACGTGAAATTGTTTCACTATCTTGCTGCTCCGATTATTATTGCGGCGGTGTCACTCACCGTCTTACCAGTGGTGCCTTTTGCTGACGTTATTAATTTGCCCGGCATGAGCATTTCCATGCAGGCGCTGAATCTGGATGCGGGCTTGCTGTGGTATTTTGCCATGACCTCTTTGATGGTTTATGGCGTGGTGCTAGCAGGCTGGGCCTCCAATAATAAATACGCGCTGTTGGGCGGTGTGCGATCCAGTGCGCAGCTGATTTCCTATGAACTGCCGCTGGGACTGTCGGTGATTGGTCTGATTATGGCCTTTGGTACCGTACAGCTCAACGATATTGTGCAGCAGCAGGGAGAGCTTATTTTTGGCTTTTTGCCGCGCTGGGGTATTTTTATCCAGCCCCTGGCAGCCATTGTCTTTATTATTTGTGCTTTTGCAGAAACCAACCGGGCACCTTTTGATTTAGCCGAAGGCGAATCTGAACTGGTGGCAGGTTTTCACACCGAATACAGCGGCATGCTTTTTGGAACCTTCTTTATGGCCGAATATGTGGCCATGGTGGTGGCTTCTGCAGTGATTATTACCCTCTTCTTTGGCGGTTGGCAAATTCCGTTTATGGATACCGCCACCCTCGTGGCCAATGCCGCCGTACTCACCAAGGTGACACTGGGAGGTGTCACCTTGGTGCTCAGCCTGTTAGCACTCTGGGCCTTCCGTTTTTACCAGAAGCACAAGGGCTATTATGGTGACATGCGCGATAAGGAATCTCTGCTTTATGCGGGGGTACTGGGCGTAGCCGCACTGGGTGCTTTACTCACCTTACTGGTGTTCTTCGCCATTGAATTCCCTCAGGCCTGGGGCGGTCCAATTTTTGCCGCGCTGATGCAAATGGGAGCCTTTGTGACCAAAACCATGGCCATGTGTCTGGTGTTTATCTGGGTGCGCTGGACCCTGCCTCGCTTCCGCTATGACCAGCTGATGTTTTTAGGTTGGAAGTCTTTGTTGCCCGTTTCTCTGGCCAATATTTTTGTGACCGGCATCATGATCTATCTCACCGGAGGTCTTAATTCATGAAAGACGTATCTGTTAGAAAAGTCAAACGCGAAAAACTTAATTTCTGGGAACGGACTTACCTGCTGCCTATTTTTCAGGGCATGGCCGTGACCATTCGCCACCTGGCGTCTAACTTATTCGGGGGGGCAAAAATGCCCCTGGTGGAATACCCCGATAAAAAAAAGGAAATGCCAAAAGGCTATCGGGGTAAGCACCGTCTGACCCAGCGGGACGACGGTAGCGTTAAATGTGTGGCGTGTATGATGTGTGCCACCGTGTGTCCGGCAAACTGTATTCATATTGAAGCCGATGAACACGACAACGATGCCATTGAAAAATATCCTGAGAAATTTGAAATTGATTTGCTGCGCTGTGTGTATTGTGGGTATTGCGTGGAAGCCTGTCCCTGTGATGCTATTCGCATGGATTCGGGCATTTATACCATTTTTGCCACCAAACGTGATGATTTTGTGATCAATAAAGAGCAGTTGCTCCAAATTGAGCCTCAGGATCCCACTGATGCCCGTCCCAAACAAGGTATGCCTCCCCTGCCCGGAAAAGCCTCTGCGCCTCAGCAATATACGCCACCTGCCGCCGAGTCATGACGCCACCGCCCCTGGAGCAGCACGCCTGTTTGGCCTGTGGTTTCTTATGGGCAATGCCTGTTTTCGACGGTGGACAGCAACCTCTGGCCACCCTGGCGTGGCCAGAGTCTGAAGCTGCTTCACTGGGTCTAGACACCTTCCCCCTTTATTTTTTGCGCTGTATGAGCTGTGGGCACGTCTACAATCGGGACTTTACCT
>CAYFGW010000269.1:0-5903 GCA_964342365.1 uncultured Candidatus Sericytochromatia bacterium
CCCAGAGAAGCCGACGCCCTGCGCCGCAAAGTCTTCGACACCCCACCAGCCCCCTACCACTAAACTCAACAGTTAAACCAACATAGTGAAACAAAGCCTCTGATATCAGAGCTCCCTGTGCCAAACTGACAAACACCAGAGCAATCCAGCCCCCAAGCTATAAAAGTAGCAAGAGTCCATATCGTGCAAAAGGGGGGATCTGAAACGGGCTGCGCGCAGGACGCGCAATAGCAGCCCGTTTCTGCTCAGCAACAGAGCCCCAGGACGGGGCGGCGGCGCGTCCCCCGTTGTACGTTATGGACGCCTGCCCAAATACAGTCTCCTGCTATAATACCCAAAATATTTCAATCAGGAGCCCCCCTTTATGACCGCCTTACCCGAATCCGGCCGCGCCAAAAACGAAGTCCTTGACGCCATGCGCGATCTCAAAAAAAAGGACCTCGCCTGGCAGGATGGTCGCGTGTTCAGTCTGGTGTATTCCGCCGGAGAAGAAGTGCAGGCACTCCTCAAAGAAGCCCACAGCATTTTTATGTCAGAAAACGGTCTCAATCCGGGAGCGTTTCCCAGCCTGCGTAAATTTGAAACCGAAGTGGTGTCCATGGTGAAAACCCTGCTCAACGGCGATGAAGACACCGTGGGCAATATGACCACCGGAGGCACAGAAAGCATCTTGATGGCTGTAAAAACCGCCAGAGAATACGCCCGGGCCAAAAATCCTGATTTGAAAACCATGGAAATGGTGCTGCCCGTGAGTGCCCACCCCGCTTTTGATAAAGCCTGTCATTACTTTGACATTATTCCGGTACATATTCCCGTGAATGACGAGTTTCGTGCGGATGTGGCCGCTTTTAAAAGAGCCATTTCCAAAAACACCATTCTCTGTGTGGGTTCGGCTCCGGCTTATCCCCACGGGGTCATGGATCCCATTGCGGAAATGGCCGACATTGCGCGGCAGCGGGACATTTTGTTTCACGTGGACGCTTGTATTGGTGGTTTTATGCTGCCTTTTGTGCGCAAGTTAGGTTATCCTGTTCGTGACTTTGACTTTAAAGTGCCCGGTGTGACCTCCATTTCCACCGATTTGCACAAATACGCCTATGCGGCCAAGGGCGCCTCTGTGATTTTGTACCGCAATGCGGAACTGCGTCGTCATCAGTTTTTTGTATACACTGAATGGCCTGGAGGCATTTATCCCTCACCCACCATGGTGGGAACCCGTCCCGGTGGCAGCATTGCCGCCGCCTGGGCCGTGATGAATCACCTGGGAGAATCGGGCTATCTGGAATTGGCCAAAGGCGTGATGGAAGTGACCCGCAAGGTGATGCAGGCCGTAGAGCAAATGGAAGACGTACACGTGATTTCTCAGCCGGAAATGACTATTTTTGCCATTGCTTCTGACACCCTGGATATTTATAGCATTGGTGACGAGATGACCGTGATGGGTTGGCATATGGATCGTCAGCAGTCTCCACCCAGTCTGCACGTCACCATGAATCATGCCCACTTGCAAAGTCATGAGCAGTTTATTCAGGATCTTGAAAAAGCCGTGCAAAAGGCCCGTCGTCTCAACTGGAACAATGTGTCCACGAAGGTGTCCGTGGGGCTAGTCAAAGGACTCTCTAAAGTATTGCCAGAGAAAGTATTTAGTAAACTGGTGACCTCTTCGGGGCCGGGAGCCAAGCAACCCAAACGCACTTCCGCCATGTACGGCATGATTGGTTCTCTGCCCAATCGCGGAGACGTCCAGGAAATGGTGCTGGATTTTATGGACCAGACTTATCGCCACGATAAAGAATAAATATAACCCGGGGGTAGTCATTTGAACTTCAAAGGGGTATACTACTTATCGTATCCTTAATGAAATCTTAATGGAGTAACCCAATGGGCAAAAAGTCAAAATCTCAAAAATCTCAAAAGCCCGCTGATGTAGCGGTGCAAGAAAAACCTGTACAAAAAGATACCGTACACACCAAAACCATCAGCCTGATGGCCTCTTTTGACTGGAGCATGCGCTATGCCATGAAGTCATTTGTGGAATTCTTAGATCGTCCCATCACCTATAAGGGCGAAAAATACAACATTCAGCTGGAGCGCGTCATTGCCCAACCCGTGGCCTGTGGCGAAGACCTCAGCGGAACTACTGACTTTGTCGTGGACCGCACCATTCACTGGAACGATTATTACAAATGCTGGGCGGGTACAGCGGTGAACTCTGGCCTTTCTTTTGCCAACCACAGCTATACCTTCAACGTTTATGACAAGCACAGCACCACTGACATTTTAACCCGCGCCATGCATCCTCAGGATCGCGTGCCCACTACCGTGCTCCTGCCTCAGTTCAACCCCTATACCGACATCCAAAAGCTCGACGCCAAATGGAAGTACGAGCAAGAGCTCATTATTGACAATACCTCCAACGGCTGGTCTGAGGAGTACCGGGAAACAGACTGGGCGGAAGTCCAGAACAAACTGAAGCAGTCAGAGCGCTTTGAAGACAAACTGCAAATGATGCGCAACGACTTCTATGTTTCCGGTAACTATATCAAAGACGCCGTGGACAAATACTTTGACGGTCAGTTTCCGCTGTTCTTGAAAAAGCCCTTTGGCGGCGGCGGTAGCGACGTTTACAAAGTGGATTCTATGGAAGAACTCTACGAAAAGTACGATACCAAAACCAAGGGCAAAGCCTTCCACATTCAGGAAGCCATTGAAGATTACGATATCTTTATTCGCTGTATGGCTATCGGACCTCAAATTCTGCCCATGCGCTTTGTGCCTGACGCCCCCTTACACGAGCACTACAGCCCTGAAAAAATTCAGGTGAACGAAGACATGTTTGACCGTCTGGCTTCTTACGTGCGCTTTATTAACGCCTATCACCGCTGGACCTATAACTCCTTTGAAGCCCTGGTAAAAGGTGAGAGCATTCACCCCATCGACTTTGCCAACGCCTGTCCTGACTCTAACTTCACTTCTTTACACGTGCACTTCCCCTGGTTGATTTGTTCACTGTATAAGTGGTTTACCTTCTGTGCGGTCACCGGTAAAGACATGCGTCTGGATTTAGAGCAAGAAAAAATCCTCAAGGTCTTAAACGACAAAAACAAAACCCAGGAAGAAAAATACGAATTCTGCAAAAAAGAGTCTCTGGCTTACTTTGATGTGGAAAAATTCGAAGCCTTCTGTGAAGAAAACTTCCAGGATCTTGAAGACAAAATGATTGAATTTTATGACGCCCACTTTGATGAGCTGATGAAAATCTTTATCAGTCTGTCTGACTTCCCTGAGAATGAGCACGAGCGTTTCTATCACGAGTACAAAGAAATGATGGACACCCAGTTCCGTCCCAACGCCAAAGACTATCTCACCACGGTGATTTACGCCAAGTAAACCCTTTAGATTAAAAGCCGCCTGAATTAATAATCAGGCGGCTTTTTTCATAAATGTTCTTTAAGGGGTTTAGTCCGCGAAGCGAATTTGATTTCCTCCCGCATTGACCGCCTGTTGACGGGCCTGTCTGGCGGAACGCATGAGATCCGTCAGCAAATTCCCCTGTTCGGGATAGCGGGCGATGCCCACACTGCTGGTAAAGTTGATTTCACGGTTCATAATGTCAAAGGGTTCGTTAAAGCAACTCATAAAACGCTGAGCCAGCCCCTGATAATCTGAGGCCGCATCACTGCCTGCTAAGAGGTAAAAGTCCGTGTCTGAAGCGTACACCTGATGCGTTTCAAAGGTGCTTTTAAAGCGATTTCCCATCACCTTGAGCAGCACCCGACGCAGGGCGTCTGGATTGGATTCCGCAAAGGTCTCCCACTGATCTACCGATCCCGCAAGGAGAGCCACCTGAGCATGTTTTCCAATGAATTCTCCAAAGTCCGCTTCCAATTGTTTCAAATTGGCCAGTCCCGTGAGATCGTCAGAAAAGAGCGCTTTTTGCAGCTTTTGATCTGCAGCCGCCAGTTTTTCATCGTAGTCCTGAGACACTTCCGTCTTGATTTTTTCAGTAATTTCACTGCGCTTATTGAGGCGCGTGCTGATAGCCTGAGAAATATCCTTGTAGGTGAAGGGCTTGGTTAAATAGTCATCGGCACCAGAGTTCATGCCCTGACGCAAATGCTCCATATCTCCCAAGCCCGTTAAAAAGATAAAAGGTACGTTTTTCAGGGCGTCAATAGACTGTACTTTTTCGAGGACCGTGTATCCGTCCATATCCGGCATCATCACGTCACAAAGGATGAGATCCGGCTCAAAGGTTTTGGCTTTTTCTAAGCCTTCGGTACCGTTATGGGCCAGTTCAATGGTGTGTTTATCCATGCTCAAAAAAGCGCGGATCAGCTCCAACATATTTTGTTCATCGTCAATGGCCAGAATCTTTGGCATCGTATAGCCTCTTTAATAATCTATTGTTACTTAGTATATCTTAATATTTACGTGACTGCTCACCCCATTCAGCAGCGCTTTACCATTTTTGGCGGGCTTTTAATGCCCGTAGAAACGTCTTATTGCGCACCACTGAAGGAATGGTAGAAGGGGTCAGGTGGGTCAGGGATTCCATGGGTTTATACTTTTTAAGGGTGGCGTCCAGATCTTTTTCGAGCTCAAAACGCTTGCGACGGAGCACTGCCTTAAAGACTTCAACGCTGTTTTCAGGATGTTTTTTAGCCATACGTTGAAAAGGCAGAGCGGAAATGTGGGGATCTTCCAGATAAGAGAGCACCAGTTTGCGGGCGGCTTTGGCAGATTCTTCCTCTTCTAATATCTCGGGATTGGCAAAGATATTTTCAAAATCTCCGTAACGCAACAGAAAGACCAGGCCTTCCGTGGCATCGTAAATCACACCCATGTCCTTTTCCGCTTTTAGCTGTTCTCCAAAGGGAAAGTGGGGAGGCAGAGGGGGTTGGTGGTAGCGTTCCTGAAAAATCTTGGCAATGGTTTCTCCGTTGTCCTGGCGCTTTTGAAAAAAGCGGTAATGGTAAAACTCTTTGAATTTTTCTTCCAGTAATTCGCCCGCCAGCAGCATTTCGTCCGCGCCAAAAAAGGCAATAAAATCTTCCCGTTCTTCTTTTTGAATAGCATAAGCTGCGGCAATGCGTTCGGGATTATCAATAAAGGCCATGCGGGGTTCTTGCAGCTGAATCTCTGATACCAATTCGTAAATTTCGCTTTTTTTACGGGTGGCCAGTCGGTCTACTACACCCGTAAACAGGTGATAGTCCTGATGAGCGAGCAATCGTGCCACGATATAGTCACCTTTTTCCAGTTCCAGCGGTGTCTCAGGATTGCTCATCACCTGATACTCCACGTCGTTGACCAGATTCATCAGTTCAAAATACTGATTTTCTTTGACCGCGCGCACGTGAAACACGCCGTGAATCACCATCGTCCACTGTTCTGCCACCATAACGTCTGCGGCATCTTCCGCTTTTTCCAGGAAGTGAGACAGCACCGTGCGCTGATCGGGCAGGACGTATTCCAGTAAAAACCAGTCTTCTAAAGCGCGGTGGGTGAGATCATCCGCATCTTCTGGCAACACTTTTTTGCACAATTGCTGGTAATCTTTTTGAAAGGTGGACAGTCCAAAATCTTTGAGTTTGTCTTTGGCGTGGAAAGCACGCTTGAGTAATGAAACAGACATGTGTTTATCCTTTTTTGTGAGTTGTATTTTTTGCGGCTGGTTGTATTGCTGTTGCTTGCGCCAAAAGCGCCTGACGGGCCACTTCACGGTCGTCAAAATCCAAGGTCTGCTCGCCGATGATTTGATAGGTTTCGTGACCTTTTCCCGCAATCAAGACCTGGTCCCCGGGCCTGGCTCTGGCAATAGTTTCAGCAATAGCCGCGGCGCGATCTGCGTTCTGAGGGACCCGTTCAGGCTGTTGTAATCCGGCGCGCATATCTGCCAG
>CAYFGW010000270.1:0-5879 GCA_964342365.1 uncultured Candidatus Sericytochromatia bacterium
CGCATCAACGAAATCAGTTTCAACGCGTCTTTACTTAAAGATATACGGGCCATTGCCTTTGTGCAAAAACTCATAGAAAAAGAGTGGATCAAGGACGAGTATCGCGATCAGCTGAAGTATTTTCACGTGCACTCCCTGCGGGCAGATAAGGTCATGAAGGAGTTTTCTGTGGCTTCCAAATTTGACACCCGCTGGCAGTTTTTAAACAAACTGCGGCAGCACGGGCGCGAACAAATGACCCTCTGGCTCGATAAAAACTACGACGCCATTGGCAAACGGGGCACGGTAGACCTCAGAAAAATGCTCCAGGCTCTCGACGCCCGTAGTGAAGCTCGCTAGAATATAGCTAACCGGGGGGCTCCTCCCAGGCTCTGGTGCCGGGCAAACGCAGCTCTTCCCCGGTGTGCTTGACGGTGACTTTGCCGTCTACTCCAAACACGTAAAGCCCTTCACGGGCTCCTACGGACATAAAGCGTTCGTATTCTTTTTCGTTGTGAGTATAGGTTTCCATTTGTAAAAAGGAGCGCTGATCCAGCCCTACACACAAACTGCGATTAAAGCGGGCGGCGGTGTAGGCCACGGTATCGGGGTCTTCCATGGCGATGTAGTCTTTGCAGTGGGGAAAGAGCTGCACCTTACTTACCAACCCAAAGCCCTTATCAAACAACTCAAAATCCGCCATGCGTGTGGAGCGGGTCCATTCATTGGAGTCATCGTCAAACACTACAATATAGTCACACAAGCTCATGGAACCAGCAGACACTGTGTAAAAATTGCTGCCCCGTTCCAGGGCTTCTACAAACACGTCTTTGAGGCGAAAAAAGTTGAGTCGGTTAAACAACACCGCAATATGCCCGCCAAATACAAAAATAGAGTTAGCACTCAGCAGCCGCTCTGCCAGCTGATGGCGGATGTGATGATATAGCGGATGCTCTAATACCCCGCTGTTGGCAAAGAAGGTGTCGTCAATTTCGTGGCACACCTGCAACATATGTTCGTCATGTTCCCGCAGCTTGGCAATGCTGGCCTGAATATCCTGGCAGGCGTAGTGATACAGCAATTGCCAGGGATTGTATTCTCCCAGAGTTTGCTGGCCTGAATACACGTCGTAAGCCAGCACCTGAGCCAGCGATATGTCGGGGAAGGTTTCTCGCAGCAGCCGCAGCTGGTTTTGCAAAATGCGAATCAGGCCGGAGTTCTTTTCCCGGTAGAACAGTTTCACCTGCTGCACCACTTTTTGTTTGGTGTGATACACCTGATACAAATCGGGATCCGCGGCCCGTAGCTCATTGAAGGCGTGATACAAAGACAAATTTTCCACATGCTCCAGCCCAATGCCGTGTAAAGCGTCACGCACGTGCTGTTCATCGTGCTCTTGCTTTTGCCAGGCCGCCGTAATCAGTAGGGTTTTGCGCGTGTCACGTACCGTGAGGTCCTGATGCTGAGAATCCAGTAAGGCTTCACGAAAGCTGTGAATAAAGTCCTGTTCCAATTGAATATTGCCGTTAAATACAATGCGACCCTTCATAAACGCTTCCTCATGTTAGATGCCGGGCGTGAAAGCGCAGGTGAGATTCGATGAAGCTGCTAATAAAGTAAAAACTGTGATCGTAGCCCTCCCGATAATTGAAAGTGAGCGCATAACCCGCTTTGCGGGCGGCAGCGTCTAGTTTTTCGGGCAGCAGCTGTCCCTGTTTTAAAAAGTCGTCTTCAGTGCCCTGATCAATGAGCAGGGGCACGTGCCTACCCTTTTGCTGGATCAAAAGATGAGCATCGTGAGCTTCCCAGAGCACCTTGTCTTTGCCAAAGTAATGACCAAAGGCTTTTTGTCCCCAGGGACACAGGGTGGGGGCGGAAATAGGCGCAAAGGCCGAAATAGCGGCATAAAGCTCTCGATGCTTCAGCCCCAGCGTCAGGGCGCCGTGTCCCCCCATGGAATGTCCGGCAATGCTCTGGGTTTTGGTGGTGGGAAAGTGAGTGTCTACCAGCGTGCGCAGCTCCTCGGTGATATAGCTATGCATGCGGTAATGCTGATCCCAGGGGGCGTTGACGGCGTCCACATAAAAGCCGGCCCCTGAACCAAAATCCCAGTGCTCGTGTTCGCCGGGAAGGTCTGTGCCTCTGGGGCTGGTATCCGGTGCCACCAGAATGAGTCCCAGTTCAGCGGCCCACTGCTGGGCGGCGGCCTTGGTGATAAAGTTTTGTTCGGTACAGGTCAGGCCCGACAGCCAGTACACCACGGGGCAGGGGTTGTGTTCAGCCGCAGGGGGCAAATAAATGCCGAAGGTCATGTCCGTGCCCGTGGACGAAGCATTGTGCCTATATACCTTTTGCCAGCCTGCAAAGGATTTGTTTTGACTCACACACTCAAACATGATCGTGCACCACCACAGAACGAATGGCTTTGCCTTCGTGCATCAAGTCAAAGGCTTTGTTAATCTCTGTCAGGGGCAGAGTATAGCTGATCATTTCGTCCAGCTTGATGTCACCGGCGAGATATTTTTCCACGTAACCGGGCAGCTCACTGCGGCCCTTTACGCCGCCGAAGGCCGTGCCTTTCCACACCCGTCCTGTTACCAGTTGAAAGGGGCGCGTGGAAATTTCCTGGCCCGCACCCGCCACGCCAATAATAATGGACTCTCCCCAGCCTTTGTGGCAGCATTCTAAAGCAGCCCGCATCACGTTCACGTTACCAATACATTCGAAGGAATAATCCACGCCTCCGTCGGTCATGTCCACAATCACTTCCTGAATGGGTTTGTCATAATCTTTAGGATTAACACAGTCCGTGGCTCCCAGTTCCTTAGCAAAAGCAAACTTTTCGGGGTTGGTGTCAATGGCAATAATGCGTCCGGCTTTTGCCATCACGCCGCCCTGAATCACGCTGAGGCCAATGCCTCCCAGGCCAAATACTGCCAGCGTGCTGCCGGGCTCAACCCTGGCGGTGTTGAGCACAGCTCCAATACCGGTCGTGATGCCACAGCCGAGCAGGCCCACTTTGTCCAGCGGGGCCGTTTCGTTGATTTTGGCCAGAGCAATTTCAGGGACCACCGTGTGGGCCGCAAACGTAGAGGTACCCATATAGTGGTAGACGGGCTGACCCTGATAGGAAAAACGGGTGGTGCCATCGGGCATCAGGCCTTTGCCCTGGGTACTGCGAATGGCCTGGCAAAGATTGGTTTTACCAGAGGTGCAAAACCGGCATTCTTTACATTCGGGCGTGTACAAAGGAATGACGTGATCGCCCACTTTCAAGGTGGTGACACCGGGGCCCACGGCTTCTACAATACCGGCACCTTCGTGGCCCAGAATGCTAGGAAAAATGCCTTCGGGGTCTTCCCCTGACAGGGTAAAGGCATCGGTGTGGCAAACGCCGCTGGCAATAATTTTGATCAGCACTTCTCCTTCTTTGGGGTCTTCAAGATCAACTTCAACAACTTCGAGAGGTTTGCCTGCTTCAAAAGCGACGGCGGCGGTGGTTTTCATATGTTTTGCTCCTGGTGGTGTTTCTTGTAATGTAACACGAGAATTGTCTCTCTTCTCAGGGCCAGTCTCCCGTGACGTGATGGCAGCCGTTGAAGGCCGCAAAAGCTTCTAATGCTTCCTGAAGTTGAGGGGGTGAAAATGCAGATGCTGAAAGTGAGTTATCGGTCTCCGGAAGCCAGCGTAGCACCTCAAGGGTTTTTGTTTGGCGGTGAGCTTTGAGATCCAAACGGCCCACAAAATGCTCTCCCTGAAGCACGGGAAGCACGAAATACCCGTGTTGTCTGCGCTCTCTGGGCACGTAGGCTTCAAAAAGGTAGGTGAAGTCAAAGTAGCGGGGCAGCCGGGCTCGCTGAATAATGAGCAGATCAAAGGGTGACAGAATACGGGTTTGTGTGGCCACAGGAGCGGGTTTTTCCAGGTGGCTCCGGAGGGCGTAGGCCTCAACGTCTCCTATTTTGACAGGCATTACGGTTTGTGCCTCAATGGCATGGTCCAGGGCCTGTTTCAGCAGCGTTTTGGGCACCAGCGGTAAATACTGTGTCATGGCTTTAAACTGCATAATGCCGTGGGCCTTCAGGGCCCGCTCCACACAAAAGGCGGCGGTGTCCTCTAACGTGGGCGTTTGGGTATTGAGGCTCTTCGGCAAAAAACGTTCCGCCAGATCGTACACCTTTTGCACCCCCCGACGTTCACACACCATGATTTTACCCTGCCAGTACAGTAATTCCAGCGCTACCTTGGCGGGTTTCCAGTTCCACCAGCCCGACTTGCCCCGACGCTCTCCCTTAAAATCACTGGCGGTCAACGGGCCTTCGCTGGCAATACGCGCTAAAATATCTGGCATCAGGTGACCGTGACTTTCCAGGCGGCGACGTCCCCAGGTGCTGCGAGTCAAAAAGTTTTCCATGGCGTGTACATAATGACGGTAATCGCTTAAGGGCAGGTACGACGCGGCATGCCCCCAGTATTCAAAGGCCTGTTTCTGGTGCAGCAATGCATTGAGATCTTCCGGCACGTAATCGGGATTGCGGCTCCAGAAAATATGGTGATGGGCTCGCTCTATGACGGAAATTGCGTCGATTTGCACATAGCCCAGATGCTCTAAGAGGGTTGCGCTGCGTTCTAATGAGGTGCCCTCGGTGATATCAGGAAAAGCGGCGGCCAGAATATAGCGGCGGGCTTCTAAGGGAGAAAGTGCGATCATAACTGCTGCCAGAAGGCTTTCAAATCCTGCTCGTAGACCACGGGCTGGCCGTTCCAGATACGTTCGTGAGCCCCTTCGGGATAGGTTTTGAGTGTGGCCCGGGGTAAACTATCTGTTACCTTTTTTGCCATCCATTCCGGGGTCAGGGTGTCCTGAAGCGAAACGGTCACCAGCACCGGTTGTTTAAGCGCTGAGGCCTGCTGTATAGGAGCACACGCTGCAAAATCCACGCCGCCCCGCAGAGAGGCGGCTTTCAAAAAGCCCTGATACACCATCTCAGGCAGTCCCGGACTTTTGACCCGCGCCACGTCGCCCAGAGAAGAAATGGGGTTTTCCAATATAACGCCTTTAACATAAGCCTGATATTGCAGGGCTTCTCCGGCGTTTATCACGGCCATGGTGGCTCCTGAACTGCCCCACACGAGCACGGGGCGTTCCGGATACTGCTGATGCAATTGTTCCAGTACTGCTACCACATCGTGTTTTTCTTTGCACCCGTAGCGCACGCCTTCTCCGTTGACCGCCGAACTGCCGTGGTTGCGCATTTCCATGACCACCAGCTGAAAACCCATGCGTTCTGCGGCCTGCACATACCGGGCCCCGTTAAGCCAGTCGGAGGTAATGCCGGGCACGTGCAGTAATAAGGGGGGATTGAGTAAGGTGGTGTGAAACACCCGGTAATGAATCGACAGACCGTCCACAGTGGTGGCCGTATGGGAACGGGCCGGAAATACCCTGGCCTGCTCACAGGTTAAATCCAGAGGCTGTGGCGCATCCGTGGGCTGTAAATTTTCGTAATAGCGTTCCCGGTAAGTGGAGCAACTGGCCGGATGCGATACCTGCCAGTGGGCTTTGCCGTATTTGTAATACAAACTTTTTCCCGCCAACTGGTAAAAGTAAGCGGAAATGCCTGCTGCAATCACCAGAAGCAGAACACTCAGGATCTGGAAGGTTTTTTTCATGGAAAGGCTTTCTTATGATGGAGTGCAGTCATTATAAAGCACCTGATGAGAACAAAGCACGTCCTCGTCGGGCACTGTGCGGTAAAATACAAAACATGAAATTTAAACACCCTCTTCTCAAACTTTTAATCACCGCCGCCTGCTGGGGAGCCGTTGTAGCTCCTGTAGCTCCTGCCTGGGCCTGATGGGAAACGGGCCACATGACGGTGGCTCAAATTGCCTACGAT
>CAYFGW010000271.1:0-5865 GCA_964342365.1 uncultured Candidatus Sericytochromatia bacterium
CTTGCTGTTCCCATTGTCGCACCTGGTGGGTAATATCACCGTTATCAAACCAAAACGAGGTTTCAGCGCGAGCCCCTAAACACGTCATACATACTGCAAAGAACAAATAAACCGTCATACATAAATTTCTCATACCTGACAGCATAACCGCTAAAATGTAATTATGCGCCGCGAACCCTATCTCAACCAACGTTATAAGCCTTTAAAAAAACTCACCTCAGGCCCTTATGCTGAAGTCTTGAAAGCACAGGATACGCTCAAAGACAGACCGGTACTGCTCAAAAGTCATTTACCTTCTGCCTTACAAAACTGGAAACAACTTCAGCTCATTGAACGAGAAACCCGTATTTTATCGCAGATCAATCACATTGAAATTCCGGGATTCGTGGATTTTTTCACCACCGGCCCCGAGGGGAACCAGACGCTTCATCTGGTGACGTACTGGGTCAATGGAGTGACCCTGGAAGAAAAAATAGCCGCAGGTTGGCAGCCGGGCACTGATGAAATCATGAACATTGCCGTTCGTATTTTGGAACTTCTGATTTATATCCACGCCTTTAACCCTCCCCTGATTCATCGTGATATTAAACCATCAAATTTAATGATCAATGAATGGGGGCGCATCTACCTCATTGATTTTGGGGGAGCACAGGAAGCCATACATGCTTATGGTACAGGAGGCTCAACTATTGTGGGCACTGTGGGCTATATGGCACCCGAACATATTCAGGGTCGCGCTATTCCGAGCAGCGATTTATTCAGTGTGGGAATCACCCTGTTAAAACTCTTTCAGGGAAAAAAACCGTTGCCCCCGGAACACGCCCAACAACTGTATATCCTCAGAGAGAAGATCTCCTCCGATACGCTGTATCAGTGGTTTCAACTGATGATCGCTCCCGATCATCATCAGCGTTATCATAGCCCGGAAGAAGCTTTGAGAGACCTGGATCGCATCTACCAACGGGACTATACGCAAAAAGAGCTTTTTTATCCGCGCAATCATAAAGCACAAATTCCTGAAATCATTCATAGTCTGACGCTGACACAGCGCGATGAGCAAAGTCAGGCCCTTAGTCCTGGTTCTTTACTGGAAGGCCGTTATGAAATTGAAAGGCTGTTGGGAAGTGGCACCCACAGCAACGTATATAAAGCCGTCACTCTGGTTCACCAGCAAACAGTGGTAATTAAGGAACTGCGCATTGAACGGGTAAGCGAATGGAAAAACATTGAACTCTTTGAACGAGAGATTGAAATTCAAAAGCAACTTTACCACCCCGGTATTCCTCGATTTATAGACGCCTTTCAAATCAAAGAAGAGGGTACGCTGAGCTGGTTTCTGGTCACAGAATACGTGGCAGAACAGACACTTGAAGACAAACTGCAAGCGGGCTGGCGACCCACGACGGAAAAGATTTGGCACATCGCTTTGAAAGTGCTCGATATTTTACAGTATTTGCATCAACACGATCCCCCCTGGATTCATCGTGATATTAAGCCATCTAATTTAATGATAGGTCCTGAAAAAAACGTTTATCTGATTGACTTTGGCGCTGTACAAAACCGTTTATGGAGCGAAGGCGGTGGAGGCTCTACCATTATTGGCACCTTTGGCTATATGGCTCCCGAACAGTTTTCTGGAGAAGCTTTTATCCAGAGCGATCTTTACGGGTTAGGAGCAACTCTGGTACGTGCCCTGTCAAACAAACACCCTATTGAAATTCCGCTGGAGATATCAGGTCTGAACTTTACGCCCTTTGTAAAATGTGAACCCTTTTATATTCACTGGCTACAGCATTTGTTAAACCCCCTGCCCGAAAAACGTTTTCAAAGCGCCAAAGCGGCCAGAGATTTACTTCAGGATGCGTTGAACAAAGGGGAAACTGCCCGCCAATGGTCATTAAGACAACAAAGGAACGCAATCCCCGTCAATACATCTACGGCGACTGTAGCAAGACTTCCTTTGAAAATCGAGCCGAAGGACATTGCCGAACTTTTTTTGGGCACGCAACTGCAGGTCACCGCAAAAAAACAAGAGGTAGTCCTGCAATCCCACGACACAAAGCTATCCAAAAGCTGGCAATATTTTGAACAAAGCCTGTTACCAGACACAAGCTCTCTATCCAGTGATTCTGTCGTGAGGTACCGTTTGAAAGAATTCTTGAGCAGCGAAAATGCAGCGAGCAGTTTGAAGGTCATTCCGATGGCCTTACTCTGGACAGGGTTTCTGCTACAAAGCTTTGGTGTTCTCATCCCCGTTCTCACTATGCTGGGGTTTTTAGCAGGCATTATTATTGCTGTAATGGTGGGGTTAAAGGTTTTGCGATACGGCTCAGGCAAACAGGAAGCCAGGCGGCTTTCAAAAAACGTATATCAGCGACAGCAACAGGGTGAGCTTTTGCCCTTTAATACTGGTACTCACGTCTTTGACAAACAACTTTCCGCTGGCCACCGTTTGCGCGATAACGCGTTACACTTAAGCCTTGAAGGCATACGCTTGCGCGCGGAGAAAGAGCATTTCTTCAAATGGTCGGAGATTGAAAGCATCGCTTTTCAACTTGCTCTGTCAGATTATCCTCACTGGAGCGAATTAATGGACAATCGGTTTTATGAATTGAATCTGAGCAGCCAGGGACAAAAGCATCGCTTTCTTCTGGCTCTTGAGCCAGAAGATATCCTACTCCTGGAGTCGGCCTTTCAACGTTTGCTCGCCCATTACGAAAAGGAGTCTCCTCGTGTCTGATTCATGTTCTGATACTGCTTCAACCCTTATTCACTATGCTCAAAGAGCTTATACCAAAAATCTACTGGCAGCTGCCGACGGCAACCTCTCTTACCGCAGTTCTGAAACGGAAATCCTGATCACGCCCTCCGGTGTCAGTAAGGCAGACTTAAAAGCAGAAGATCTGGCTAGCGTTTCTCTTGATAATCAAATTTTGCAGGGCAGACCTTCCAGTGAACGCCTGATGCACCTGGCCATTTATAACGCGGTTCCTCAAGCAAAAGCTGTGGTTCACGCTCATCCTGTTACCGCCATTGCTCTGAGTCTGGCTCGACCCCACTGGACAGAATTGCCCACGGACAGCTTACCTGAAGTGATTATTGCCGCCGGCAAAATCCCCATTGCCCCCTATGCTCGCCCCGGTACAAAAACCATGGGAGAGGTGTTATTACCTCTTTTACCGGAATGTCGCTTAATCATTCTGGCGCGTCACGGTGCGGTATGCTGGGGAGAAAGTGTAGCAGAAGCTTATCAAGGTATTGAACGACTTGAACAAATTTGCCAAATTTTAAAACTCACGGAAGATCTCGGTGGCGCTACGCCACTGCCCGCCGAAGAAATTCTGGCTCTGAAAACCCTCAGAAAAACCGTGGCCCCTCGTATTATTTAAGACATTTATTTCAGACCTTTATAAACAGATCACGAAAGCAGTAAATACTTATGGAAAATATAGCCACCACCGGCATCAAAATCGAAAACGACCGCATTTATCTCAGAGATCAGCAAATGCTACCCCATCAAGACGTTTGGATTGATGCCACAGAACCTGAGGCCATGATAGCCGCTATCAAAGCATTGAAGACCCGGGGTGCACCGCTCATCGGTGTTTCGGCGGCCCTTTGTCTGGGCTGGTTCGCAGACCACACAAACGCTCAGGATAAGATAACTGAAGCAGCTGCGGCTTTAAAAGCATCTCGACCCACTGCCGTTAACCTGATGTGGGCTGTAGATCGCCTCCTGTCAAAGCCCCTTGCCCAAATGAAAGCCGAAGCCCTGAACATTCTCAAAGAAGATATCGAACTCTGTGACGCGATGGGCCAGCAGGGGGCGGCACTGATTGAAGACGGAGATCAAATCTTAACCCACTGCAACACGGGTGGACTGGCCACCGCCGGACGGGGCACCGCCCTCGGGGTCATTCGCACGGCCCACGAACAGGGTAAAAAAATTCATGTGTATGTGGACGAAACCCGTCCGCTGCTACAAGGTGGCCGACTGACCACCTGGGAACTGGAACAGTTAGCAATTCCTTACACCCTGATCACCGATAATATGGCGGGCATGCTCATGGCACAGGGCAAAATCAACAAGGTGTTTTTGGGAGCCGATCGCATTGCCCGCAACGGGGACTTTGCCAATAAAATTGGCACCTATAGCGTGGCGGTGCTGGCACAGTATCACCATATTCCCTTTTACCCTGTAGCTCCCTATTCCACGATTGATTTAAATTGTGCATCAGGAGCGGACATTGTCATTGAAGAACGACAGTCCGAAGAAGTGCGAGGTGTGCGCGGAAATTTCGGAAGCATGAATAATCAACTACAACTTATTCAGTGGGCTCCGCTTGAGAGCGACACTTATAACCCGGCCTTTGACGTCACACCGGTAGAACTTGTCACCGGACTGGTCACAGAAAAGGGTGTTTTTTCAAGAGTAGAACTTCAAGAGGACAAACTGTCCGCAATTTTTTGATCCAGGTTCGCACGAGACCACCACTTCCCCTGCACAAATACCCCTGCCATGGTCTCAATATGTTGCATATTCACCAGGGGGTTTTTATCGAGAATTAGCAAATCGGCCATTTTACCGGGAGCCACACTGCCGTAAAGCCCGGTATCGCCAAAGTATCTGGCAGCATTCCAGGTGGCAATACGCAATACGTCCTGATTTGAAATACCCGCTTCGACAAACAAGTTCATTTCTCTGAGAGTGGCCACACCGGGAAATACACCGGTCATATTGGTATCTGTCCCAATGAGTAACGGGCTTCCCGCCTGGTGTAAAGCGAGGGTTAGCGGCTGGGTTAAGCCCAACATGCGCGCGCGATACGTACTTTTACTGGCATATTCCATATCATAAAAACTTTCCACCGCCACTTCCCAGAGAAGTTTGGTCATGGGAGGCACATACTTGTAACGGGGGCTTTTTTTGACCTTATCAAGCTCATCATAGGCCGGATGCATATCCCACAAAGCTAGCGTGGGACAGTGAAAAACGCCGCTTTGCGCGGTTTCAGAAAGGGCCGCAGCCCAGGTTTCAGGAGGAACCCGATAAACCGCGCGATGTGAATCCACATAGCCTGATAAGTGCTCAATGCTTTTCATGGTGTCAATGGCCTGCTCCCAGTTCACCGCATAGGGTACGTGTCCAAGCACAGGGAGCCGATACTTTTGAGATGCCTCCAGAATGTCGGCATAACGTTCTGACGAGAGATGGTTGTACACCTTCACACAATCAAAGCCCTTGTCGTGGGTGTATTTGACGGCTTTGAAGGCATCCTCACGGGTTTTGATAACCCGGGTCAGGGCGTGCTGGGGCGGGTCTCCATCCAAAATGGGCCCACAATTGTAAAGCTGCGGGCCAGGGGCTTCTCCTCGCTCTACCTCTTGCTTGAGTTCCGGCATCACAGGTGCTCCTGCGGCTCTGGCCACAGCGGAGTTTTCTGACAAATTCCTGACCCGTGTCACCCCATGCCGCAACATAATCAACAGGTCACGGTAACCGTCTAAGTGCACATGCATATCTGATAAGCCGGGCATCACAAATTTGTTTTTCACTGCCAGATGCACAGCGTTTTCCGGGATATCCATTTTATGCGAGGGCCCCATGGCAACAATGCGCTGTCCTCGAATCAAAAGTGTCTGATCGCGCAAAACACCCGCAGGCTGAATTGGAATCACATGAACGCCTTTCAGCACATAAAAAGGCTCAGCAAACTTGTCCTGTTCCTTGTATTCAACACAAGCACAAAGAACAGCAAAAAAAATCAAGCCCAAAACAGGGAGTTGAAAATAACGCATTTACAATTGTTGTCTAGTACACCACCAAGTCAATTTTTTTGGTAATAACGCTCGAGTTTTCGCCTT
>CAYFGW010000272.1:0-5829 GCA_964342365.1 uncultured Candidatus Sericytochromatia bacterium
ATCGATGGCCCCTTTTTTGGGAAGATCGCGAATATGCCCGTAGCAGGACACCACTTTGTATTCTTTCCCCAGATAGTTTTCAATGGTTTTTGCTTTGGCTGGAGACTCTACAATGACGAGTTTGTCAGCGGTGGACGTCGTCTTGGCGGTGTTTTTTGCGGCCATGTTTGATTTCCCTTGTTTACCTTACGTTACTATTTGTCTAGCTCTTCTAGCTCTTTCGGTATAACTTACCTGGCAGTCCTTCCACAAGTCCATTAATTTCAAGTTCTGTCAAAATACTCAGAACTTCTGCCATATTTTTTCCCGATTGTGTAGCCAGTGCTTCTACGGATTGTGGATGGGCACTGAGTACTTCATAAACGCCTGATGGGGTGTTTGTCAAGGGACTAGCTTCAGGAGCGGGGACGTTCTGCCACCCCAGTGTGGCCGAAATATCTTCGGGCCGGGCCAGCAAATGAGCCCCTTGTTGGATCAATATGTGGGTGCCCTCGCTCTGGGGGCTGTGCACGGGACCGGGCAGCGCAAAGACCTCTCGACCCTGTTCAATGGCACAGTCCACGGTGATTAGCGTGCCACTCTTTCGGGCGGCTTCGGTAACCACCAGTCCCGCGCTCATGCCGCTTACCAAACGATTTCGCAGGGGGAAGGTCCAGGGCTTGGCTTTAAAGTCCGGTGGAAACTCAGACACCACCATACCCTGTTCACACAGTTGAGCAAACAATTTTAAATGGGTACGTGGGGCAGGCTGTTTCAGGCCCGAGCCCAATACTGCCAGGGTCATGCCACCGGCTGCAAGGGTTTCTTTGTGAGCCACGGCGTCAATGCCCAGCGCCATACCAGAAATAACGGTGCACTGTTGTTGTGTCAGGTATCGGGCGATAATTTGCGTGTGTTGAATGCCGTAGGGAGTAGGCCTGCGTGTACCTACCATGCCCAGAGTACGACCGTGCCAGAGACGTTTTCCTCTCCAGTGGAGCACGTAGGGAGGATCGTAAATTTGCCGCAGCAAATCCGGATAGTCCGGGGATTCAAAAAAAGCCAGCCGTATTTCTGTCGGAAGGTTTTCCCATATTTCGTCGGGATCACAGGTGAGGCAATACTGATGCAGTTTTTCGGCTGTCTTTACGGAAAGGTGGTTTTTGAGTTCTGTCAGCGAAAGCTCAAAAATGTTCCGGGCCGAACCCGTTACGGCGAGTAGTTTCCAGAAGTGACGCGCGCTGAGTAACCCATGGTTCAGAGCCAGGCGATAACGCTTTTCTGATGCAGAAAGCGGGGTGGCAGCAGGTGCCGGTGAGATCATTGATAAGGATTGTGAGAAAGCTGACCCGTTTGCCGTTGACCTGCAGGTGACTGATAAGGGCGCAGATTGGGCTTGCCACCGGGATAACCGTCCCAGACACCACTATTGTTGTTGATGTCTTTATAATCGGGCATCAGGGTGATCAGAGTGCCTTTATCATTCACGACTTTAACGTAGCCCGCCTGTAGTTGTTGGCGATAGTTCTGCATATAAAAGTCGAAATCACTTTCGGGTCGCATGTCTACCATCTGCATTTCAGCGCCGTACTGCAATTCGTTCATAATGAGCACATTGCCACCATACACATGCATATAGTTCGGGGCACCAGGATCGGGCAAAGCCCGACGGGGATTGGGCTGTCCTCCAGCAAACACAATGCGCATTTGCCCTTGCGTAATCTCTGCAGCCACAATACGGCCTTCTACACGAGGTGGTGGGAATAAAAGGGAGGGATCCAGCAAAACATCGTTGCCAGCAAAAGTCAGGCCCCGCTCGGAACTGATAGAAATGAGCTTTGAAGTGGTGAGGCCAATAAACTTGAGCAGTGACTTAACGGGAATGCCCGCGGTGCGGATATCGTCGGGCACCAGTTTTAGTTTTCCGTCAGCGGTAGGAGAAATAGTTCCTTCCATGCTAAAAGGCACCCACACCACCTGCTTGAGTTTTCCGCTCATTCTCAGACGTCCCGGTAAAAAAGAAATGGAAACGTCTTTGATAGGGCTGTCGGGGAAATTAAAGGTGTACTTGTTTTTTAAGGTGGTAATATTTTTTTCGTCAATGATCATTTCAGCGCGGCTGATCTGTGTCACAAAAGAAGTGATGTCATCAAAAATGACGGGATCTCCGGCTCGCTTGGGCTTAAGAATACCTTCGAGGCTTTTGACCGTAACCCCCAGCTCCGGATCCATTCGCAAAAAAACATTGCTCATGGAAACGTAGGTGGGCGACTGAGATTGGGGGTTACCCGGTTGGAATCCCGGTGTATTGGGGTTTGGGTTGTATCCGTTGCCCTGACCGGGATCGTAGTATCCGGGGTCTGAGGGGAGGGTAATGCCATTAACGGCATCGGGAATACCTGGCAGGACGGCGGACTGTCGACCGCACGACGTCAGTAAAAGAAGGGCTGTAAGTGCCAGAGGAGCTATTTTTTTCATTCCCGATGTTACCTCACTTCTTTTATTATCGCTTATTTTTGCCTAAGCTTTCGTTAAGGATAGGACAATTTTTGGTTATATTGCAAAAAAAGCGGATTATTCCATGGAAAGAAGGGTAGAAGCTTGTTCAGAAATAAGGGTGAGGGTTTTCTCTACCTCTTTTTGGGTAAGGTAGTGAATGCTCTGGTAACGGGTTTGCACATATTGCTCAATCCGTTCGGCCTCCTGCATATGCTGAATGACTTTTTTTAGCTGTGCTTTTGAGGTATTGTCTGCATAGAGATAAGCCTCTGCTATAGACTTTTCAAAAGCCACAAAAAGTCCTCTGAGAGCGGGTTCAAAATCTCGTTCCCAGATTTTTTGGTCTTCGGGTTCTACCTCAAAGCGCTCAAAATGAATTTTTGCTTTTTCGAGTTCTGCCGTTTGTTGTGCCAGTGCGTTCCTAAAAAGCGTCATATTGACCCGATTGGACTCCACAAGGTGCACCCACTCTATAATTTTCACGCTTGACCACCTGAATCTGCCGTATGTTGAATTAACTTGCTGAATTAAAATGTGAGATCTCATATTGACACATGTATGTATCATGTGTAAGCGTATTTTAACATGATTTACAGTTTTTTTACATCTGTCTAAAGCAATTTGATCCCGCTTTTGTCATTGCGATCACTTGTGCAATGAGAGATTGGGACATATACTTCTTATGAATCATTTAAGCTATGCACGTATTTTAAAATAAAAATATGATCAAGATTAGATGAGTACACCTGTTAGATGGCCAAAAGATCCATTACTATGCCATATAACGACACGGACACCGTGAACTTACAAGGAGATTTAAATTCTACAATGAATAAAAAAGTACTATCACTGATGTTAGCAAGCTCTGTTATGGCTACCGTCCCTGTGGCTTTCAGCCCATCCATGGCGGAAGAAGCGGACTCTTACCAGGTTGCCGTCAATATGAGTGAACTCATCGACGTCCCTCAGGGCCACTGGGCCTATAACGCCGTTCGTGTTCTCGTACAAGAACTCGAAATCATGATGCCCAAGACCTCAAACATGTTTAAAGGGCAAGACCTCATGACCCGTAACGAACTGGCCGAGGTTTTCTACAGAGCCGTCAACAAAATGGAAGACGTGAGCGGCAAAAACCTCAAACAAATTTCTGATGTGCCCCGCACCAACATGATTGATTTAGACGACAGCAACCGTGTAGCTGTAGACGCTGTGGTTAACGACTACGGTATTATGCAGCCCATGCCCGGTAAGCGCTTTATGGGTAACGAGCCCATTAGCCGTTATGAAATTGCCTTTGAACTGTATAACTATTTTGTGCTGATTGAAAGCCAGGGTACCAAGCCCGTACTGGCTCGCCGTAGCCGTGCCGACGAATTGAGCGATCTACCTGCGGATCACTGGGCCACCAAAGCCGTCACCAATATTGTGGACAAGTACCAGATTATGGATGGTTATCCCGATGACACCTTCCGTGGTGGTAAGCGTCTGACCCGTTATGAAACCGCTGCTACCGTACGTGAATTTATCCGCTACGTAGACACCTATCTGCTGCCTCTGACCGTGAAGCCAACGCCGATGCCTACACCAACACCTGTGCCTACGGCTATGCCTACACCAATGCCTACGCCCGTTCCAGAGCCTACCAAAGAGCCCTTCAATCCCGTGGACATTCGTATCGGTGGAGACGTTAAAACCTCCTACACCGACAACACCAATACCACTGCTGGACTGATTTATGGTCCTAACGGTAGCATTGATTGGACACCTATCACCGCCGGTGAAATCAGCCACTTCGGTATCGATTTACACGGTGATATGATGTACTTCGATCCCCTGAATGTTGGACCTTCTGTAGGTCTGGCCGGATCTGACGCCTTCCGTGCGGACAAGGTAGACGCTAACGGCAATCCTTTCACCACCAATCTCACCTCTCGCTTAACAGCCGGCGGTGGTCTGCTGTGGAAAATTCAGGAGAGCGCTGAAGACGTAGCTTTTACCATCGGTGCGGGTTATGACTACCTGCAAATGATGGGTACCAACTACAACTACATGAACCACGGTCCTCGCGGACGTGTGGACCTGGAGATTCCTGTAGGCCCATACTTCAGCATTATCGGTCGTGAAGCATTCACGTACTTTATTGCACCTACTGCAGGTGTAACAGACAATATTCAGTGGAAAAACGATGCCTTCGTAGGTATTAATATTCCTGCCTATAGCACCTTCTCTGTAGAACTTGGTTATCGCGATACACGCTACATGTTAGCGGGTGACCAGGGACTCTTCGGTGATATCGGTGGCGAAATGAACTTACGTTTCCGCTTCTAAATCAGATAAGAGAAAAGATCGGCTTCGGCCGGTCTTTTTTTTTGCCCCGACTATATTTCCCTTTATAATGCTTTAAAGATTTCTATTAAGGACACACCATGTGGTACGACAATCTTCTTGAAAATAATAAAATCCCCGACTTTATGCTGCGCCAGGGCATTCGCTATTACAATGCCAGTCATTTGAAGCGCCTGGCTAAAGAGGACGAACAGAGCAAAACCCGTCTGATTGAGCAACTGAAGCAAAGTCCTCTGGCCGTGTCTACGGACAAAGCCAATGAGCAGCATTACGAAGTACCAGCGGCCTTTTATGAAAAAGTGCTCGGCCCCCGCTTAAAATACAGCTGTGGTTACTGGAAAAGTCCCAGCGTGACTCAAGCACAGTCAGAAGTAGACATGCTGGAAATATATTGTCAGCGGGCACAACTCAGTGACGCCAAAAATGTGCTGGAACTGGGCTGCGGCTGGGGGTCTTTGACTTTGTACATGGCTCAGAAGTACCCGGAACTGCAAATTACCGCTATTTCTAACTCTGCCAGTCAGCGGGCGTTTATTGAAGCACAGGCCAAAGAGCGTCAGTTAAACAATATCAACATCATTACCGTGGACATCAATAATTTTGACCCCGAAACGCGCTTTGATCGGGTGGTCTCCATCGAAATGTTTGAGCACCTGAGAAACTACGAGCTGCTGTTTAACAATATTTCTCGCTGGCTCAAGCCCGGCGGTCTGCTCTTTTGTCATATTTTTACTCACCGTCAACACGCCTACCTTTTTGAGGTGGAGCACGAAAGAGACTGGATGGCAAAGTATTTTTTTACCGGGGGGACCATGCCCAGCCATGATCTGCTCCCTCGTATGTCAGGGAAGCTCCAATTAAAAGAAGACTGGCAAATTAACGGGCAGCATTACGAGAAAACCTCCAATGCCTGGCTCAAAAATATGGATGCGCACCGTGAAACCCTGATGCCACTGATGGCAGAAATTTATGGTGCAGAAGATGCCTTGAAATGGTGGGTGTACT
>CAYFGW010000273.1:0-5799 GCA_964342365.1 uncultured Candidatus Sericytochromatia bacterium
ATGACCGGATAAATGACCGGATAAATGACCGGATAAAACTGACCGAAACAGAACAAGATGTTTTAGAGGCCTTACGGGAAAATCCGCAGCGGACCATTGAGGAACTCATGGATGACGTTGAAAAATCCGATAGAACCATTCGGCGCAGTTTGAAAACCTTAAAAGAAGAAGGCCTGATTGAGCGCGTGGGTTCGCGCAAAACGGGACACTGGCAAGTTAAAGGAGAACCCCATGGATAGCAGCAGGGAACAAGTTTTTCAGGACGACATCATCCGGCAATTGCAGGCCAGCGGCTGGCTCGTGGGCGCAGCGGAACACTATGACCGCGAAAAGGCCCTGTACCCGGAAGACCTGCTGGCCTTTGTCAAAGATACCCAGCCGCAGCAATGGGAAAAGTACGCCAAAACCTACCCCCACGACCCCGAAGGCCAACTGCTCAAAAAGGTCACCGCCCGGCTACAAAAGGCGGACCCCCAGTCCACCCAAAAAGAGCTGCGCACCTGCGGCACCCTTGGCGTCTTGCGCCACGACCTCAAAGACAGAGGCACCCGCTTCAGGCTCTGCCAGTTCAAGCCCGATCATGACCTCAACCCCGAAACCCGCCGCCGCTACAACGCCAATCGCCTGCGGGTGGTACCGGAGGTGGTGTACAGCCCCCACGGAGCCAACGCCTACCGCATTGACCTCGTGCTCTCTGTGAACGGCATCCCCGTGGCCACCTTAGAGCTCAAGTCAGAGTTCAAACAAGCGGTGCAACGGGCCATCAAACAGTACAAAACCACCCGCCTGCCCGTGGACCCCACCACCGGTAGACCGGAGCCTCTGCTCACCTTCAAACGGGGTGCGTTGGTGCATTTTGCCGTTAGCCAGTACGAGGTATACATGACCACCCGTTTAGCGGGTGTAGACACCTTCTTTTTGCCTTTTAACAAGGGCACTACCGAAGGCGGAGCGGGCAATGACCCGCCGCAGGATGCGAACACCTACGCCACCGCCTATCTCTGGCAAGAGGTCTTACAGCCCGACAACTGGCTCAATATTCTGGGCCGCTTTGTGCATTTGCAAATTGACGAAGTGGAAGACTGGCAGGGCATCAAATCCAAAAAAGAAACCCTGATCTTTCCCCGGTATCACCAGTGGGACGTGGTCACCCGCCTGATTCAGGCCGCCAGGCAAGAAGGCCCCGGCCAGAAATACCTGATTCAGCACAGCGCCGGTTCGGGCAAGTCCAATTCCATTGCCTGGACCGCTCACCAGCTGGCATCGCTCTACGATGAAGCGGGCCACAAGCGCTTTGACTCGGTCATTATTGTTACCGACCGCACCGTATTAGACGCCCAATTACAGGACACCATCTACCAGTTTGAGCACGCCGACGGGGTGGTGGGCCGTATCAACCGCAAAGAGGGCGAGGGCTCCAAGGCCGAAAAGCTGGCTCACGCCCTCACCTCCGCCCAGCCGATTATTATTGTGACGCTCCAGACCTTTCCCTTTGTGCTCGACGCCATTGCCAATACCGTCAGCCTCAAAGAACGGGCTTACGCCATCATTGCCGACGAGGCCCATTCCTCGCAAACGGGCTCCACCGCCCGCAAGCTCAAAGAGGTGCTGATGGTAGACACCCCCGAGCAAGAGGAGCTTTCCGCTGAAGACCTGCTGGATCTGGCGGTGGCCTCCCGACAGGCCACCCACAACCTCAGCTATTTTGCCTTTACCGCCACGGCAAAGAGTAAAACCCTCGAACTCTTTGGCCGCCTGCCGCAGCCGGATCTGCCGCCTTCTGTAGACAACAAGCCTGCCGCTTTTCACGTATACTCCATGCGTCAGGCCATCGAAGAAGGCTTTATTTTAGACGTTTTGAAAAACTACACCTCCTACAAGGTGGCCTACAACCTCGCTCTCAAAACCCAGGGAGCGGACAAAGAAGTAGAAAGCAAACGGGCCAAAATCCGCCTCACCAAATGGGTGCGTCTGCACGATTACAATATCTCCCAAAAGGTAGAAGTCATTATTGAGCATTTCCAGCACAACGTCATGGGCCTGCTCAACGGTCAGGCCAAGGCCATGGTAGTCACTTCCTCTCGCAAAGAGGCCGTGCGCTACAAGCTCGCCTTTGATAAATACATCCAGCAAAAGGAATACCCGGATATCCGGGCCATGGTGGCCTTTTCGGGTGAGGTGTTTTTTAACGATGACGACCCCAACAGCATGGGCCTCACGGGCGAAAAATTCACCGAGCAAAACATGAACCCGGGCCTCAAGGGGCGAGATATGCGCGATGCCTTTGACTCTCCGGATTATCAGGTGATGCTGGTGGCCAATAAGTTCCAGACCGGCTTTGACCAGCCCAAGCTCTGTGCCATGTACGTGGACAAAAAGCTCGGCGGCGTGGACTGTGTGCAAACCCTCTCCCGCCTGAACCGCATTTATCCGGGCAAGGCCGAAAGTGGCACCTTTGTGCTGGACTTCGTTAACGATCCCGCGGATATTCTGGCGGCTTTCCAGCCCTATTACCAGACCGCTGCCCTGGCAGACGTATCGGACCCTGATTTGATCCACGATTTGTATGAAAAACTCCGGGCCACGGGTATTTTTACCTGGAGCGAAGTGGAACAGTTTTGCACCTTCTTTCTGGAAGCCCGCACAAGCAACGCCGCCATTGCCAATATTTGCAAGTCCGCCGTGGAACGCTGGCGCTTTCGCTACAAAGAGGCCCTGACGGAATTTCTCAACGCGAAGACCGCTTATGAGCAAGCACAGCTCAGCGGAGATACCGTTATGATTGCCAACGCAGAGCAACACCTTAAAGCCAGCAAGGAAAACAAAAACGCGCTGGAGCTGTTCAAAAAGGATCTGGGCTCTTTTGTGCGCTATTACGAGTTTATGTCCCAGATCGTGGACTATGGCGACAAAGACCTCGAAAAGCTGAGCCTCTATGCCCGCCATTTGCGTCCGCTTTTGCGGGAAGAGCAGCTAGAAGAAGAGGACGTGGACCTCAGTGCGGTGGTGCTGTCTCGCTACCGTTTATCGAAGGTGCGCCAACAGTCGCTACAGCTCAAAGAAGCCAGTAGCGAATACAAGCTTGAGCCGGGGCAGGCAATAGGCAGTGCCAAACCCAAAGACAAACAAGAAGCCTTTCTCTCTGAGATTATTTCTCTCCTGAATGAGGTGTTTGTGACCGAAGGGTTCACTCAGGACGACGTGCTCAACTACGCTCACACCATCAAAGACAAGGTCAAAGAAAACCCCACGGTGATGCAGCAAATTCAGAACAACACCCCGGAACAGGCCATGCTTGGAGACTTTCCCCGGGCCGTGGATAACGCCGTGATCGACAGCAACGATGTACACCAGCAGCTCATGCTGCAATTGCTGTCTGATCCCACCAGAGCGCTCAAATTTACCAAAGCTATTTTTGCTTTGATCAAGCAGGCAGGGTAAACTATTTTTGAGGTATACGTTTTGAAAAACAAGTTCTTAACTGTTCTGATGACATCGTTTGCGCTGGCCCCACTTTTATGGACCGTAAGAGCCGAAGCTGCCGGGTTTAAAACAGACCCCAACGATGTGGTGAGTATTACCAACACCGCGTATAAAAATGGGTCGGCGGTGCCCGTTTTCGATAAAAAGTACAAAAAGAAGTGGAAAGACATTGTTTTAGACAGCAAAACCAAACGTAGCATTGGCGCTCTATTGACCTATGTAGAAGCGTTCAAAGAATATTCCTCTGTTTTTCGCGTGGCTCACTTGCGCATTGTTAATAATGATGTACAGCGGGTTTTACTGGTTTCCGACGATGGTAGTGCCATCGCCTTGGAAATGGGCAAGCCGGGCACCTATTGTTATGCCACTACTTTTGGGAATGGTTTTTTGACCGGAGATTGTCAAGGCGATATGCCGGGAGCCAGTTGATAAATGCTTTCGCAACTTGTTTTAATATCAAAATGTCTTGAAGTCGTTTTTTGATGGGTAATATCGCTAGCGGACTTAAACAACCTTCATATCTTTGCTGAATGAGTTGACGCTTACTTTTATCAGTGGTATCCGTGTGAATTTCGTTTCCAGTCCCTATAGTTTCAAGGGGTTGAGCTGGGAGCCAGCCCCAAAAAACGTCTCCTATCTGGATCTTTCTCACGAAATGAAAAGACCTTTTCCTGGAATATACTTCGTTTTTTTATTTTGTTTGGTGGATATCTGATATTCGAAAGACTCAATTTCTTCTGAGATGTCTGCGGATATCCATTCCTCAATTTCGTGGTCTATTTGACGATCTCCACTTAGCAAAGCTTTCTTCGCTTTTTCGGGGGTTTCTCCCCAAGCCTCTTTTGAAACATCGTCAGTAAAATAGGCAACGTAGCTTTTATCCAGCTGAATAACGTACCCTATTCCGTCTTTTTGAAATTCCCATTCGGATTCTGGAACATAAAAAGCTATGTCACTCGCCATTTCGAGCATCAAATTCCACTTTTTTTATGACTCGATTCATTGTCGTGAGAAATATACTCGGGATACTGAATGCGCATTATTTCATTGTCAGATTTGTATGCAGATAAGGCTTTGTAGTCTCTGTTTCTAGTAAGAAAAAACAAATATTCTGAGCACGTAAGGCTGGACTTCCTCACCCTTTTTCAGGTCATAGTGTTGAATGATCTCTTTAATCTGGTCTTTGCTCAATATGCTCATTTTCTCTCTCCGATTCTATCTTTCATTTTAAATCTTCAGAGGAAACTTACACAAAGGATCTTACACTCTCGACGTTACACATAGATACGTTGATCACAGAAAATAGAGTCGCACGAAAAATAGAATACCTATTACCGCTGCTTATCTAAAAAATTATTCATTACATCCTCAAACAAAGCAACACATAAAATAGAAGCAAACGCCACCCCTTGTTAAAGGTTATTAAACAGACGCAGTCTTGAACAGGTATTTATATGTTGAAAAAAATAAGGGAATTCTTTAAACGCCGAAAACGCGAAAAAGTAAAACAACTCTTCAGAAAACAAGCCAGGATTAAACAGGAACGTTATGCTCTTTATGGTCCTTATAGTGACGTAATCTATGCTCAAGATAAGGTTTATTTTCAAAACACATCTGATATTCACGATTCAGAAGCCAGAATAAAATCCAAAATAGAAGAAAAAAAACAGCAGGAGGAAGAAAGAGAAGAATGGCAGGAAGAAAGAAAAGCGAAAGAAGAACGAGCAAAAAAAAGAAGAGCTCAAGCCCAAAGAGATAGAGCTGCTGATAAAGAAAGAATTCGAGCAGAAAGATTAAAGAAAGATCCCGATTTTTACAAAAAAAAGCATTTCAAAAGAGAAAGAACGGCAAGATTCTATAATGAGCGATACGATAACCCGTTTGAGCAATTAAGACGCGAAGAAGAAAAGAGACATCAGGAATACGAAGAGTGGCGGCGAAAAGAATGGGAAGAAAGAGAACGTAAACGGCAGCAAAAAGAACGTGAATTGCGAGATTTTGAGCGTTTAAAACAAGAGTGGGAGCGGATCCAAAAAGAGTTTGAACGAATACATAGAGAACAAAAAAGTAGAACACCTAAAAGATCTAGCGCTCACGATCTTTTAAACATTCGCCCCAGCGCAAGCAAAACTGAAATAAAAAAAGCCTATCGTAAACTCGTAAAACAGTATCATCCAGACCTTATCAACCATTTGAGTAAAAAAGAGAGAGATGAAGCAGAAAATCAAATGAAAAAAATCAATCAGGCATGGGAACAGCTCAAATAATCTCTTTATTGCAATCATCACAGCCGCAACCAACAGCGCGGATCATCAG
>CAYFGW010000274.1:0-5770 GCA_964342365.1 uncultured Candidatus Sericytochromatia bacterium
CAAAAAACTCGTGGGCACGGGCGTCCACCTGAGAGCGGGTGGGTCGGCCGTTAAACCATTCTCCGTAAGCCTCGGCATAGTGAGGATAGTCTTTTTTGGCGGGCTTTTTGAGCTGCTTGTGCTTGTACAGAAATTGCAGCACGTCGCCCACGTTATACGCACAGCGGGCGTATTCATCAATGACAAAAATATCTTCGGGCAAACTTTGCAGACTTTCCGTAAAGGCGTCGAGGGCTTGTAAATAAAATTCCATGGCGTGAACGGGATTGTCGTCCTGCACGTGCAGGCCCTGCTGAAAATAGTGAATACCCAGGTAACGAATAATATCCGCGCGGGTTTCAGGGGTCTTGGCTTCTGCTAAAGCCAGATTAAAAGCGGGCACCGCAAATTCATAATTCCCGGACAGCGAGGCAATTTGCGCCGTACGCAGCTGGAGTTCCTGCACTTCGTTTTCAAAGGTGGGGGCTTTTTTAAGGAGTTCAAGGGCTTCTTTGGTTTCCTTTTGCAGCACGAGAGCGGTCAACAAATGTTTAAAGGTGTCCAGAGAAGGATTCGCGTCGTACTCTTCGCGAATCCGATCCATCTGGGTGGTGCGCGAGGCTTCTTTCAAATTATCCCGCACCGCAAATTCAAAGTCCCGGGGCACCCGCTTATAGTCAAGGAGCAGTTCGCCTTTTTCAGTGGGGGTGAGTTCTAACACCTCTGCCATGATGTTAAAAAGTTTGAGAGCGGGGGTTTTAACCCCTTTTTCAATCAGAGAAATATACGGCTCAGAGCAGGAAATGTCGGGGTTGATTTCCTTGAGAGCCTTGATGTACATTTTCTGGGTGCGGTAACCCATGTCTTTGCGCTTGCGCTTGAGAAATGCGCCCGCTTCTTTATAAGGGCGTTCGTTAACATTGGTACTCTGTGCTGATTTCGCCATACGTCAAACCTGTTTCTTTTACCTGTTAGTAAATAGTATACCCCAAAACATAGCGTAAAAAAGTTATTTTTGCAGAATTTGAAGAAAAA
Source organism: uncultured Candidatus Sericytochromatia bacterium (assembly GCA_964342365.1). Lineage (GTDB taxonomy): Bacteria > Cyanobacteriota > Sericytochromatia > UBA7694 > UBA7694 > CAXRDE01. The sequence continues at coordinate 1,015 of CAYFGW010000274.1, forward strand.
ATTTTACTTTTTGGTAACTTTGCGATACACTGGAATCAGTTTGAAGCAAACGGTATGTGGAGTCTGGTATGAAAAAAGCGGTACGTGGCCTGTTGGGATTGAGCCTCTGTGTGGATCTGGTGGGATGTGCGGGGGGAGCAGTGGAGCCTTTTTCAATGAATCAACCGACTTTGAGCTCTCAAACTGCCAATAACCCTACAATAGTGGGTCGTGATAGTTCCTTACCTTCTGTCGTAACACACTCTGGCTCCGGTTATGGAGATTCGTCAACGGGAGATATTCTTAAACCGAACGATGATTTTGCACCGGGCGATGATGCCATGATGGACAGTGATTCGGTAGACGAAGATCCGGGAATCGGATTTCCCGATCTGAACACGCCCGCACCTTCTGAAAACAACACCGTACCGGATGGAGAACCTGTAGAAGTTCGACCCGACAGCCGACGCGTGCCCCGGGTGCCCATGAACGATTACCGCAACAATTTTTTCAAAAACTATGGGGTGAATCCTTTTGTAGAAGTAAGCACGGATCCCCTGTCCACCTTTGGCGCGGACGTGGACACCGCCTCTTTTGGCGTGACCCGCGCTTACTTGCATCAGCGGCAGTTTCCTCCAGTGGCCGCCGTACGTCCGGAAGAATTTATTAATTCCTTTGACTATAACTATCCCACGCCCGCCAGCGGTGATTTTGCCATTCATACGGAAATGATGCCTTCTCCACTGAGCCAGAAAGCCCATTTGCTCCGGGTAGGCATCCAGGCGCGGAAAATAGCGGACGCCCAGCGCAAGCCCGCCAATCTCACTTTTGTCATTGATGTATCGGGTTCTATGGATAGAGAAAATCGCCTGGGACTGGTAAAACGCAGCTTACGGCTTTTACTGAATCAACTGCGCCCGGAAGATCGCGTGGCGGTAGTGGTCTACGGGAATCATGCCCGCACCCTTTTAGCCCATACGGAAGTGTCAGAAAGAAGTGCTATTGACGCCGTTATCGCAAGTTTGCGGCCCGAAGGTTCCACCAACGCCGAAGCCGGTTTATTAGAAGGCTATGCTCAGGCCAGCAGGGCCTACCGCCACGGACAAATCAACCGCGTTTTGTTACTCTCTGACGGGGTGGCCAACGTGGGCGAAACGGGCCCGGACGCCATTATGCGGCGCATTCGTATTGAGCGCGAAAACGGCATTACGCTCACTTCGCTGGGCTTTGGCATGGACGGTTTTAATGACACCCTCATGGAACAGTTGGCCAATCAGGGAGACGGGAACTACGCCTATATAGACACTTTGCAAGAAGCAGAACATGTGCTGTCTACTCACTTAACCTCCACCTTACAAACCCTTGGTAAAGACTTTAAAGTCCAGGTCAAATTTCCCGAGCAGTACGTGGAGCACTACCGACTGGTGGGTTATGAAAACCGCGACATTGCCGATGCGGACTTTCGTAACGATGCTGTGGATGCCGGAGAAGTAGGAGCCGGACACAGTGTGACCGCCCTGTATGAAATGCGTCTGACCCCATTCGGACAACAGGCTCTCAATGAGGGCTCCTCAAGGGTTTCGCTGGCAGATGTTACCCTTCGCTACAAAGCCGTGGACGATTTTTCCCGCATCAAAGAAGTTGAACGTCAGGCCAGCGCAGAGCGACTGGCTCAGTCTGCTTCGGACAGCCTCAAACTGAGTGCCTGTGCCGCAGGTTTTGCGGAAACCTTGAGAGGCTCCGTTTTTGCCAGACAGTATTCCCTGACTCAACTCCAAAACGATTTAAATGCTCTCACCATCAACCCACAGATGCAGCAGGCCCCGAAAGTGCAGGAATTTGTAAATATGGTGCGTCGCGCCAATAATCTGCGCCAGCCCCGTCATGAGGCCCTGAATTTGCAGCAAGAAGAACTGGTGGAACGCAGCGACAATCCGCAACAGCTTGCGGGTTGGAAACAATTTTTATATAAGCAGCTGGGAGGCTAAGGTTGAAAAAGCAGATTATTTACGGGTTGGCACTCACTTTGCTAACAGCATGTGGGTCAGCCTCCGAGCCTCTTATTCCCCCCCGAAATGCTCCGCAAAGCGCAGGCGGCGCGAACCCTGGATCGGACGCCAACTTTGGTCGCTTTGGCAGTGATAACAAACTGCCCGATCTGACCACGCTCAAACCCCGACAATCTGTGTCTTTGGCATCCTCAGACACGGCGCAAACGCCTTACCGGGAAACTTTTTTTAAAAACTACGGGGTCAATCCTTTTATTGACAGCAAGAGCGATCCGCAATCCACCTTTGGTGCTGATGCAGACACCGCCTCTTACAGCATCACGCGAGCTTATCTGAACAGTGGTAAATTTCCCCCTGAGGCGGCGATACGACCGGAAGAATTTATCAATGCCTTTGACTACAATTATAAGGATCCCAAAACCGGCAATTTTAACATCTATACCCATATGATGACCTCACCTTTTGATGCCCGGAACCATTTGCTTCGTATTGGTATTCAGGGAAAACGTGTCAAAGAAAACAAGCCCTCAAATATCACGGTCGTGGTGGATGTATCGGGTTCTATGAACAAAGAAAACCGACTGGGACTGGTGCAGCGCAGTCTGCAAATTTTATTTAACAAGCTCAGTAAAGAAGACAGGGTGGCGGTGGTCATTTACGGTTCCGAAGCACGCACTTTACTTCCGCATACCCCCGTCATAGATCGCGCTACTCTTGATAGCATCATTGTGAAATTGCGTCCTGAAGGTTCTACCAACGCTGAAGCGGGACTCTTAGCAGGCTACGCTGAAGCCAGCAAAGCCTATCGTCACGGCGAAATCAATCGCGTTATTTTAATGTCTGACGGCGTGGCCAACGTGGGCGAAAAGGGTCCTGAAAAAATTCTGGAACGCATCAAAGCGGAAAGCGAAAGCGGCATCACGCTCACCACACTGGGCTTTGGCATGGACGGGTTTAACGATACCCTTATGGAGCAACTGGCCAATCAGGGCAACGGGAACTATGCCTACATCGATACGGTAGAAGAAGCTCATAAGAGCCTGTCGATGCGTCTGAAATCCACGCTATACACGCTGGGCTATGATGTAAAAATTCAGGTGGACTTTCCCACGGAATACGTGGAACAATACCGTCTTATCGGCTATGAAAATAGAGATATCGCCGACCGGGATTTTCGCAACGATACCGTGGACTCAGGCGAGGTGGGTTCAGCCTCTGCTGTGACAGCTTTGTATGAAGTTCGACTCACGCCTGAAGGGCTACAGAAATTCAAAGCGCATTCCCCCGACGCCCTGGCCACCGTGCGAATGCGCTATAAAACCATAGATAATCTGGCCCAGGTAAAAGAAATTGAGCATCGGGCCACAGGACAAATTGTGGCCAAAGCTCCCACTGACAGACTCAAACTAAGCGCCTGTGTAGCAGGCTTTGCAGAAATTCTCAGAGGCTCTGTTTTTGCCCGTGAATATTCCCTGTATCAGCTTCACGATAACGTGAAAGAGCTTGCGGAAAATTCTGACGTACAGGGCAGAGAAGTGAATGAACTCCTGGGCCTGATTCACCAGGCGCGCAATTTAAAAAATCCCACGCAACCTCAACCGATAGCAGAAGATGACGTCATTCAACAAAGCGAGAACCCCCGTCAGCTCAGTGACTGGAAAGCATTTTTGCTCCGACAACTCGGAGGAGGCTAAGCGGTGATACACTATGAAAACAACAAAAGTAAGGGTTTAACAATGCGGTCAAAACTACCATTTTCAACATCACGTTTTTTATTCTATAGTCTGGGGCTCTGCCTGACCCTCGGCGTGGCCTGTGGACCAGCACCTAACAGCACAAACGTCCCTTCACCCTCTGCAACCCCTTCTGCAGCGGCTTCAGCCACTCCCGGCCCGGCAGCAACTGTTGCGCCCACCGTCGCTCCCACGGCGGAACCGACCGCGGCTCCCACCGTTGCGCCTTCAGTAGCTCCTTCGCCCGTTAACACGCCCGCGCCAGAAGCCACTGCCACGCCCCAGGCCTCTGATACGCCGTCCGGCAGCGAAAGTATCCAGGACTACCGTGAAAACTTCTTTAAAAATTACGGCATTAACCCCTTTGTGGAAGCCGCAACAGATCCCCTATCCACCTTTGCTGCGGATGTGGACACCGCCTCTTACAGCGTGACCCGCGCCTATTTAAACCGCAACGAAAAGCCGCCTACCGCGGCCGTACGCACAGAAGAATTTTTGAACAGCTTCAACTATTTTTACCCCCAGCCTTTGACGGGGACTTTCAATATTCAGACCGACTTTGCCCCCTCTTATTTTGGAGACAGCCAGAGCAAAATGCTGCGGGTAGGTCTTCAGGGACGCGAGGTGCTCAACAAAGATCGTAAAAATGCCGTGCTCACCTTTGTGCTTGACGTCTCAGGCTCCATGAATCAGGACAACCGCCTGCAACTGGCTAAACAAAGCCTGATTGCCCTGGTCAATGCCCTGAACCCGGACGACGAAGTGGCCGTTGTTATCTACGGCTCCACTGCCCGCACGGTGCTCGAACACACCCCCGTTAGTCAACGCAACCAAATTATTAACACCATCAACAGTCTACGTCCTGAAGGTTCCACCAACGCCGAGGCCGGTTTACTTCAGGCCTATGCCGAAGCCAGTCAAAGTTTCCGTAACGGCGCCATTAATCGCGTCATTTTATGCTCTGACGGCGTGGCCAATGTAGGAGCTACCGGCCCCGACGCTATTTTAGAGCGTATCAAATCCGAAAGCGAAAAC
>CAYFGW010000275.1:0-5769 GCA_964342365.1 uncultured Candidatus Sericytochromatia bacterium
TGATCCGTGCAATCATTGCCCACGGGAGTGCCCATGCTCAAAAAGCTGTTGACGGCATCTGTGGTGGCCTTGCCTCCGAGAAATTCAGGAAATTTCAGCTGGCTGGGTTCTCCAGCGGCGTAGGCAATTTTACCGTAATTCACGGTGGTATTGTCCTGGGCATGCAGATGAGTTTGGAGCGGCAAGTTGTCTAGATCTACCGCTTTTTGTTCCTGAGAAAAACGCAGTTTGGGGGCGTCTGCCGGGCGTGTGTTGGGTATTGGAGGCGTGCCTTTGGGAAACTGGATCATGGTGCTACTCTCTTTAAATCAGGTTATTACTCTTATTTTACCCATTATCGCAAAACAAATAACAGTGAATTTAGTCTTCGACTCGTTTTTTTGCTGTTTTTTTAGTTTTTTTCTCCGGGCGCTTCAGCAGTGACTTCCCCGGAAGCTGTTTAAGGGAATCACCCATACGCTGACGGGTTTCCTGGAGCCAGCTGAGCAATTTCCGTTCATCCATCCCGCTAAAGGCTCGCAGACTGTCTTTCCAGTCGCCCATGGCCGCCTCACCCTGCGTGAAAAATCGCTCTGCTCGCCGTCCGATCAAATAGGTGGACAGCGCAGCACTGCTGGCGGAAGTGGCAATGCCCAGGACGGGAATCACGCGAGCGGCCCAGCGTTTGGCGTAGTGTTTGGCCAGGCGTTCCGTGGCTTCTCTTCCGGCGCGTTTGGCCAGAAACTCCGTACCGGTGCCCAGTCCGAGTACCACCAGAATGGTTTCACGCTTATTGGCTTCGGTGAGCGGATAATCGTAAATTTCCGCCAGTTCCAGCACCAGTTCTGCCTGAGCGGTCAGACTTGAGCCCAGATCCACCAGCATGCCCACAGTAAGGGATACCGCCGTGCCAAAAACGGGCACCATGCCCGTGGCGGAGGTGGCGGCCCCCACACGGGCGGTATATTTGCATTTTTCTTTGATGCTGTACTCCGCCAGTTCTTCCGGACCCCAATCGGGGTGAAGGGCTCTTAAAGCCTGCACTTTTTTGGTAACAGTACGGGAGTCCACTTTGGTGGCCCATTCCACCATGCGCAGCATGCCCTTTTCAATAATGCGCGGTCGTTTTTTACGGGCCATCGTGGCCCAGCATCTCTATCAGTGCTGAAGCGGCTGCTTCAGGGCTGAGATCTCGGGTGTAAAAGGTGTGCGTGGCCAGCGTGCGAAAGGATTCCGAATGCACAAATTCTGCGTTGGTGCTGAGCTGGTCTTCGGTTAAGGGCTTCTCACAACGTTCTGCCATTCGTTCATTACAGATACGTAGGCTTTTTTCCAGATCGGGATCGGGCAAAATGAGCACCACCGTCAGACCTGCAAGAGCTGCTTTGACCCGGCTCAGGTGAGCCGGTTGCGTAAAGTGGGCATGGCCCGCGCCAAAATCAATCACCCCTTCAAAATCCTGCACTATCCGCTCTACGGCATCCACTTCAAAGGGTTTCCAGTAGGTCAGCTTGTCGCGAAAATTATTGAGGGTTTTTTCGTGTTTGAGATCGTAACCATTTTTTAGGTAGTAATACCACCGCACCCAGTCCATGGGGTATTGAGATGTGCCCAGAGCTTCCGCCAGGGCAGCGCCCAGCGTGCTTTTACCGGTGGCCATGGGGCCAATCAGAACCATGGGCAACTTCACAATAAAAAGCTCAGATCGCTGCCGGGCGCATATTCCACGGGCGCTTCGTTAGCCCGGAACAATTTGGCGTCACTCACACCCTGAAGGGTCGCTTTCTTTTCTGAACCCTTACCGGAGATCCGCACCAGCGCACCTTCTCTGAGACCCAGTACGGGAGCCGCGTTCCATTGGTGGAACTCTTTTAAGCGCTCCGCGCGGGTTTCGCCCTTGTGGGTATTGTCCGGGGGCGGATCGTAATAATGGGCGTTGATTTGAAAAGGCACCAGATTCAGGGTGTCAAAACTCGGTGGGTACACAATGGGCATATCGTTGGTGGTTTTCATAGTGGGGCAGGCCACATTAGAGCCTGCACTGGAGCCCATATATTTAAGCTCTCCGCTTTGAACCTGTTCACGAATCACATTGAGCAAATCGTATTTATAAAGGGTGTGGGTCAGCAAAAAGGTGTTGCCCCCTCCAATAAAAATACCGCGAGCTTTTTGTACCTGGTTTTTGAGATCCTCGTTTGTATCGGCACCGGTGACCTTAAAGCCCATGGGAGCCAGGGCCTCCTGCACGTATTTGGTGTAGGCCTCATGATCCTGTAGCGCAAAGGGAATAAACAACAGTTCACGGGTGTCCTGCCAGAAGTCTTCCAGTTCCTGTTTGCAATAGCCCAGATACGAAGATCCGTGCAGACGACTGCTGCTGATTAAAAGAACGTTCATGAGTTGTCTTCCACAGTCACACTTGCTGTGCCTTCAACACCTTTATAGGTAGCGGTAATGGTGGCGGTACCTTCGCCCACGGCAGTCACCACACCGTTTTCGCTGACGGTAGCCACAGAAGTGTCAGAACTGCTCAATTCAGCCAGATCCACGCTATTGAGGGCGCCAATGGTGCCTTCTTCGTCGTCCAGGGTTACAAAAACGCGGGAAATCAGTTCGGTTTCATTCACTTCCAGCGTAATTTCTGAAGGAGAGAGAGAGACCGCTGTAATATTGCCCGTGCTGGCAGGGGTTGCGGTAGGCGTGGGCGTGGGTTCTGGCGTTGCGGTAGCAGAAGGCGTGGGTGTAGGTGTCGCGGCAGAAGTCGGAGTGGGTGAGGGCGCCGCCGCAGAAACCACCACGGGCAAGCGGCGAGTGGTGCCGCCCAGAGACACTTCAAGAATGGTAGTGCCCGCTTTGAGGGCGGTCAGGGTGCCGTCTGAACTCATGGTAGCCACTTCACTGTCTTCGACTTTCAAGTCCAATACGTCAAAGCCTGTGAGGACCGTTTCTCCCGATTCGGTGGTGAGGGTCACCAGCTGCATTTTCTGAGTGGCTCCTACATTGAGGGCAAAGGCAGGAGGTTGTACCGCCAGGGATTGTACGGATTCACCAGCGGGTGTGCTGTCAGCATTCGGGGTGTTACTGGCCTGATTTTCCAGAGCGCTCAGGCGAGCTTCAATATCTGCCAGAGAGGTTTGAGAGGGTGTATTATCGGTGGTTTCAGGGCCGCAGCCGAGCAGGGTGGTGGCCAGAGCCAAAGCTACGAAAGAAGCAGGGAAGCGCATAGGGTAACATCCTTTTGTCGTTTAAATATGATTGCTTAACTGTCTGTGTAACACGAAAATCGGGGGGTGACAAGGTTATCAGCACATGTCTAGATATCCCTTACCGCTTTCTGGTGCCAGTGGGAGCCATCGTGCTCAAAAAAGACCCATTTTAAGCGGTCGTTCCAGCGCATGGGCCATACTGCTACGTGTTCCTCTACGGCCACAGGGCCAAAGTGAATGACGCCCAGAGAGGCGTTCAACCCGGGATCAATGTGCCCTGAGAGACTCGGGTGTCTTAAAGCGGTCAGTGATTTTAACAACGTCGTGGGCAGGATTTTGTAACGCTGTTGCCAGTAAGACACCTGCTGGCAGCGAGAATCGTCGCTCCACAGTTCGGGTAGACGGTGAGGCTGTTGCCATTGTTCGCCGTAATGGGCGTCTACCCCCACCAAAAACTGGGTCTGGATGCGCTGCTGCTCTTCGGGACTACAGTCCGCAAAACTCAGGCTATGATCCAGATAGTAATAATGTAAAAACGGTGCCTGAAAGGCGGCGGCCACCTCTGCGGGAATATGCAGAGCGGTATGTCCCTGCAAAAAGCGTTCATAAAGAATTACAAATAAATACAGCCCACAGCTTTCCTGTGCACAGGTGGGACATTGTTTTTGCAGCGGAATGTCCTGATGGGGGGCGGCTCTCCGTTTTTCCTGACGTCGGGTCTGCTGAGCCCGCACCTGAGGATCGTAACGGTTCCACCGTAAAATGTGCTGCTCAAAAGCTCTGCCCCGCTCCGACAGGCCAAGACGCTCTTCACTCTTGCGGCTTACCCTGTGAATTAGTCCCATGGACCGGATGGCTTCTAAAAAAGCGGGAATGCCCAGACAATCCTGTTTGAAGAAAGGGTTGCTGGCCATGGCGGTTTCAAACTCAGAAAGGGTGGTGTCTACCAGCAAACTCAGCACGTGGCAGGTGGCCAGATAGGGCGTCATGGCGCGGTGGACGTGAGCAAGCGCAGCGGCTCCGGATGGTGGGCCTGCACCCCTTCGTAGAAGCTTTTAATATTGTACTGTCCCATGACCGGAGCGGGCATTTGAGGAGATAGCCTGCGGGCAAAAAGCGCATAACTATAAACCATGGCTTCATAAAGCATGCGGGCTGCGGCCACCTGTCCCGTTAAATCTTTTAAAAAACGCTGATGGTACAGTCGCAGCACGTGGTAGCACTGCTGTACAAACCCATCAATTTGCCCCGCGTTAATCAACTCACTCAGTGCAAAGTAATCAGAGGGCATCCACACCCGTTCCGGGTACTCGCGGTTACTGCCTGCCAGTGCTGTGGGGGACCCCGCCAGAATTTCTGTGGCGTGGTGTCTGAAAAATTGATTCAGCCCCGCAATCAAATGCACGTCTTCCCGATTTTCCACCCCAATGCTCAGGGTCATAAAGTTCTGGAGAATGTGTTCGTAGGGCTGTCCTGTCAAATGATGAGTGAGCATAATGGGCACCTGCATGAGCTTGCTGTAGTAGAGCACCTGTGTCAGCCAGCCAAAATGTCGTGCCACAATCCAGTCAGAGGTGGGCATGTCCCGGGTGGCGATGACCATATCCTGAATTTCCAGGGGCTCAAAGGTGTCTGCCACCGCAGAAAAATAACTCACGTAAGGAATTTTTACGGACTTCACCCCGTGCTTATCCCGGTAAGCGGGATCGTTCATGGGGGCATTGGGCAGTAAAAAGACGTTCCAGATGCGCAGTTCGTGATGCTGCCCTTCGGCAATCACCTGACCGATGCCCTGCATAAAGGTGGTCAGGGTTTCTCCGGGCAGGCCCAGTAACAGATCGGTATAGGTAGTCATGCCCGCTTTGCGATAAGCCCGCTGCAATTCGCGATAGCTTTCAAGGGAAATATTGTCCCGCTGAATTGCATGAAGGGCCTCAGGAGTGACCGATTGCAAAGAAAGGGTGGCGGTGGGGTTTAACTGGTAGCGGGCCAGCAGCTCCTGGGCTTTAAAGGCTCGCTCGCTGGCGTTTTTGGTGGTCTGGGTGTACACCAGTCGCGGAAAACTGGTTTCCACATGGCTATCCACCAGCTTTTGGGCAATGTCAATGTCTCTGGGAAAGATGCCAAAATTGGCGTCACAGCAATAAATGGTGTCGATACGGTGTTGGGCAAACCACGCGATTTCTGCTTCTAAGCGTTTCATTTCAAAACGGTAGACCTTGGCCCGAGTGAGGGAACCCCAATCGCAAAAGGCGCAGGAAAACGGACAGCCCCGATTGGTTTCCCACAGGGCCACCCAGCGAATATCCGGTCGTCGTGCCATGATTTCTGTAAAGCAGCCTGTTAAATACGGTGAAGGAATCTGATCCAGTTCCTTCAGGCGCGGCGGCAGCGCCGAAGAAAAATAAGGGGCGTCTTCCCCGGACGCGTCTTCCCGGAGGAAGCTGACCCCTGCCAGAGGTTTTTTCACCAGATGAGATTTCAGGGTGTGGGCATTAAGATCGTGCTGGTAGATGGCTTGAAGCAGACTGCTGAAAATCTGTTCGCCGGGTCCGTGCACACACACATCGATAAACGGATGCGT
>CAYFGW010000276.1:0-5761 GCA_964342365.1 uncultured Candidatus Sericytochromatia bacterium
ATGTAAACTTCTCTATCTTCAAGGGTGAAAACACGGTAATTCTTCTGTTCCTGAGGTTTCTGAAGCTCCTGAGGCAGTGTAGAAGATATGGGTCCGGGGGCAGGCAGGGCCCCGGATTCCGCAGGTATGGGAATATCCTCCAGCACAGAAAGTGCCTGTGCTGCGCTGCGAAAGCGCTGATTCACATCCGGCTCCGTCATATGCTCTAACCAGTCTACGAGGGCCGTAGAAGCATTCACCACGGGGCGAAAATCCAAACGCAGATTGTGCTGGGGCAGAGTAGTGGGTTCACGACCTGAAAGCAAACGAATGAGAGTCACCCCCAGACTGTAAATGTCGGTGGCGGGCACGGCTTTTTTCAAAAACTCTTCGGGGGCGATATATCCGTAGGTGCCAATGACCGTGGATCCGCCGGTGCCCTGGGGTTGAAAATGCGCCTGCACTGCTCCAAAATCAATTAAGTACAGCTTCCCCTCGTCGGTGAGCATCAGATTAGAGGGTTTGAGATCCCGGTGAATCACAGGAGGTGTCTGGGCATGAATATTCCCCAGAATATCCAGCGCCTGACGGGCCATACGAAGAATGTCTCCCTCGGTGGGTCGCCAGCCGCTGGCCAACTTCTGCTCTAAGTTTTGTCCTTCCACTTTCTCCGTGACCAGATAAAAATCCTGCTGTTCGGTTTTAAAGGTGTCTAAAAAAGTGGGAATACCCGCGTGCCTCAAGCGCTGGAGCGCTTCGATTTCCCGTTCAAATAGCACCAGCCCTTTCCATACTTCCTGCGATTGAAAGTGAATGGCCTTTAAAAAAACCGACTCACCGGTGTCGGGGTGAAGCGCAAAATAACTCACCGTATGACTGCCCGCCGTGAGCAGTTGCTCAATTTGATACCCTTCCACAAAATCCCCCACCTGAAGCGGGTGGGAGTTTTCAGCGGGGGATTCAAAGTTGGTGGTGAGCAAATGCAGCACCGAATCGCTGAGTTCACCGGTGCGTTTGGGAACGGACGGTACGGGTTCAGGGGCTAAATCCGTGAGGTCGTACAACTGTTTTAAAGCTATCGCAGCATCTTTATAACGATCTTCAAGGCCGGGACGAATCAGCTGTGTGATCCAGCGCAAGAGTCCGCCGGAACCGTTCACAAATCCCTGAAACATGATTTGCATATCTCTCTGGGGCATCTGAGAGGGATTTCGCCCGCTGAGCAAATGAATCAGACAGGTGCCCAATCCATACAGATCGGTGGCGGGCACCGCCCGGCCCGCAAACTGTTCCGGCGCCATGTAGCCAAAGGTACCGATGACCGTAGAACCGCCACCGCCCATGGGCTGTAGTGCCTCCTGAGCACCACCAAAATCAATCACAAACACCTTGCCTTCCTCATTCAAAATCAGGTTAGAGGGTTTGATATCCCGGTGCACCACAGGGGGGTTGAACTGGTGTAAATAATCCAGTATCCAGAGGACCTGACGGGCAATACTGAGCACAGAGGCCTCGTCGGGCAGCCAGTGCTGCTCAATTTTTTTAGCCAGGGACTCTCCTTCTACCCATTCATTAATCAGGTAGGCATTCAAACCGGTGGCGGTTTCCTCTTTATAAAAATCGAGCAGATGTGGGATTTGCGGATGGTGAAGACTCGCCAGTACCCTGGCCTCACGTTGAAACAATTCCAGGCGTTTCCAGGAATTGCTTTTACCAAACTGAAGACGTTTGAGCACCACGGTTTGGCCCGTTTGCTCGTCTCTGGCCTGATAGGTTTGCGCATCGGCCCCGGTGGCCAACGTTTGCAGGGGCGTATAGCGGTTCAGGAGCATACTTTACAGTATAATGTAAATCTGTAAATCAAGAAAAAGGGGCACCTGGCCATGCCAATACGCCACCGTTTGTTTACCACGCTTTCGCTCAGTGTTCTGGGAGCTGTATCGACGCATTTTAAGGCCCACGCTGAAAACATGTGTCAGAAATACAATATGCGACACGGTGTGTTTTCCATAAAAAGCGATGGCTCAGATCTCAAGCTGCTCCGTGACCTGCCCGGCGCCCTGAATATTGACAAAATGCGGGTGTCCCCTGATGGCAAAAAAATAGTGTATTTACAATGCCTGGAAGACGTCAACGCAGACTGTATTTGTGACGGTGCAGAATACTTCGCTAAAGAAGTGATGGTGTCAGATATTGACGGTCAGAACCCGCGAATCGTGGGCGAAAATCAGGGTGGATTTAACGATTATCCCGGCTGGATGCCCGATGGCAACAGCGTTATTTTTATGTTATCTACTCAAAAAAACAAGCTCAACAGCGATCTGATACGCTTTGATTTACAATCAGGAAAAACGGTCAACCTGACCCGTTCTGAAAACGTATTTGAAAGTGACCACCACGTTAATAGTCAGGGTAAAATAACCGTCGTTCAACAGCAAATTGAGGGATTTGCTCTGCATCCTGTGAACAACCTGTTTCAATTTATGCTGCCTCACCCGGAACAAAGACAGCAAATCAGCTTTGCCACGGAAAGTCTGGGAGACCATTGTTGCTATGCAGATCCCCGCATGTCTCCCGATTTGAAATATCTGAGCTTTGCTACCTATGCCAAAAAGAAGGGCAAAGACGGAGACTGGGATATTATGTTAAAAAACCGTCATACCCAACACCTTCAAGATCTCAGCCAAAACGGCGCCATGGATCTATGGCCCGCCTGGAACGCAACCGCCACTCAAGTGGCCTGGACTTCCTGGGATGAGGATCAGCACCAATATGCGCTGCGCGTCTATGAGGTAAGCAAAAAAACGGTCAAAGACATTCCGCTCATCGGCAACAATCAGCGCTTTACGTGGCAAAACAAAACCTTGATTTTTGGTAGAGTTCACTGGTTTGACTGGTTAAACCCCAGCTCAGACACGCTTATTTTTCCGGCCACCTACGCCCTGTTTTAGCACAGAGTTTTTTAATGCCCGCCGTTGGGAAAAAAGTAAAGCACCACTTCCACCAGAATCAGCAGCACAATGATAATTTCAAGCAGAGTCGAACGGTGCTCCTGCACTTCAGCACTCAACGTTTCATACACCTGCTGCACATGGTGCAGTTTACGATCCACCCGGTGCTGCCAGTCGGGGATGTGAAGCACCTCTGACATGACGCGGTAGATGCGGGCACAGTATAAATCCCCCACAATCTTGAGACTGTTTTCCATGCGATCATTGAGTTCTGACACTTCAATGAGCAGGCCTAAGGACTTTTGCAAGGTGGACTGAAAGGGATTCCGAAAGAGGCGTCGCCAGCGTTTTTTGTGAATCATTTCCAGTTCAGCGTAAATATCCGCCAATTGTGCCGCCAGCAGCTGGTCATAAGAGCGCAATTCCAATAATTTGGCATTGGCAAACTCAATCATATCCACATGCTCCTGACTGCCTTCCGGGTCATAAATAAAAGCGGCATTCCAGGACATGACCACCAGATCGTCTTCAAAATACGACACGGACTGTTTCAGGGCATTGTCTCTGGCCTGGGGTGAAAGGGTCTTACTTTCTCCGCGCACCAGCCGGGCCAAAGTTTCTCCCTGTGCCAATAGGAGCTCCTCTGCAGTCAGAACGGGATGAGTATTTTTCACATAAAATACCGTATAGTCTTCTGTGAGCATGTGCTCATAGGGTTCCTCAAGCACAGGACGAAGGGCCGGCATCAAATCTTCTATCACCTGCTGAGACTGGGTTGCCAAAAGGGAGTTATTGACATAATGCTCGGCGTGTTCCACGCTCTCCCAGGCCGCCAGCTCCAGCTGCCAGCAAACGGACACCACCCCAAAGGCAAACACCTTGGCGCTCAGCTCGGCCTCAAAAAGAGTCCCGTTGACCTCCAGAGAACGCCTTCCTAACGGCAGCAACACCGGCGCGCGATCAAACTGAAGATAGGTGGGCGAAGCCCGCCGGGAAATCAAATGGATACTGTCTGCCTGCCCCACCCATTGCTTCCGCAAACGCTCCAGATTCACGGCATCTGCCATGTCATAAAGATGGTAAATCAACACCCGACCTGACTGAATTTGCATCACGGACCTGCTTCAATGTTCTTACAAAAAACAGTATAAACTTCGTCCCTGTCAAGAGAATTCATTTTTTCAGGAGCGGGATCAGTGTAATGCCCTGATCAATCATATCGGTGGCGGTGGATTTCAAGCGCAGACCGTCAGCGGTAATAGGAGACGGATTTGAGGCATAGCTCTAGAGCCATTAAGGCGAATCTTATCTCCTGTCAAAGCGACGTGATTCTGACAGGCAGACAACAACACGGTTCTCATTTTTACTGATTTTCATAAGGCCCTATATCAATCCCAACGCCCTGCACACGAGGCTGACTGAGAATATCTGAGGTGGGAATACCGATGGGAAGACCGGGGTTCGTGGTACCCGAATTGCGACTCAAAGAGCTCGGTTTGAGTTGCAGACCATCATCTACTGTCATCCAGATATTGTCCGGGCCGTCTCCATCACCTGCGACCACAAAGGGGTCAACCGCTTCATGCAGATTATTGCCGCCATTTCTGACGCCGTCCATGTAAGCGGCGCTAAAACCGCCACTACTATTAGAATAAAGCATCCAAACATCGCCAAAACCTGAGTTTTTGATATGGTCTCCTTCATCAAATGCAAGGTTATAAAAGAGATTGCTGTTGATGAGATCAAGTTGGAGCGCATTAGAAAAAATCGCGCCACCATCACCCCAGGCGGTATTGTCCACCAAATTTGAGTTGGCAATGTCGATATTAATCACAGCAAAGCCCGTAAAGATAGCACCCCCATCTTGATTTGCACGATTTTGATAATAGTTTGCATTTTGGATTTTGATGTGGCTGTCTTGAGAATGCACCGCTCCCCCCAAATTCGCATCATTAAAGCTAAACACCACCCGCTCCTGAAGATGGTTTTGCACCTGGCTTTTGATCGCTCCGCCGTTGGCTACGGCAATATTATTGTAGAAGACCGTATCCAATATTTGAACCGTAAATGTACCTGTGGCGGTTAACAGACCCGCCCCATCATTGTGAACGCCTCCGCCAGTGGCCGCACCGTCTAACACAGTCACCCCGCTGATGAGCGCATTGCCCTGAGTTTGAAGCACATGGTAGGTATTGTCCGCATTGCCTAACACCCCAATATTTCCAGATAGCTGTGTGAGATTGGCGGCCCTGTCCTGCTGGCTGAGCAGGGTTTCAGTCCCGGCAAAGCCGCCATAAAGCGAGACATTGTCCTTGAGCACAAAACTGATGCTGCGGTCGGTGCCTGAGGTGGGTGTGTAGGTGCCTGCTGACACCCAGACCTGCTCACCGGATTGAGCCGCATTCAGGGCTGTCGCAAGGTCAGTATAGGCATCCGCCCAGCTGGTGCCGTCGTTATTGCCCGTGGCGGCGTGATTGACAAAGCGTACGGGCTGGGCCTCGATATTGACGGTAGCGCTGCCCCCTTCGTTCAGGTTCAGCGTCTCCTGAGAGAGTTTGTAGCCATACAAGCGGCTGGGTGTCCCTTCAGAGCTGGCCTGAACACGGATAGACTGTCCCGGAGTTGCCACCACCGGGTGGGTGCCATTGCCCAAAACCTGAACCGAACTGATTGCATCGGTGAGTTGCAAGCGCACCTTGTCATTGCCCTGTAAGCCTGCCACTGTCAGATTAACAGTTGCCCCGACGCCCCGGTAATCTGCTGCATTGAGTGCACCGGGTTCCTGAGTGACAAGTGCTGTGGCTAAGGCTGTGACTTTAACCAGTGTGGGG
>CAYFGW010000277.1:0-5751 GCA_964342365.1 uncultured Candidatus Sericytochromatia bacterium
TTGCCAGATCCTCAGAACGTAAGACTGAGAACGCTCTGGACAAACTGAATGTGCTGTTTGCTACCGCAGGACTCAAAAAAGCAGAAAACAAGGCGGCCATGATGTGGATTGCTCGCTCGCTTTATCATGAAAACAACGTCAAACTGCGCCACAAGCAACAGCAAAAAATGCGTTCCACTTTACGACCTATTCTGTCTCAAATTGTAGATGAAGGCATTACGGAAAACATCTTTAACACCCTTTCTACAGAGGCCACCACTGAGATCGTGCTGGATTTACTCCAGAACAGCCAGGCCATCACACCTCTGTTTTTGACCCTGGATAAAAACCCTGAACAGCTGGCGCTCATTGAAGCCCATTATCGGGGTATTGAATTTACCCTGGAACGGTTGCTGGGATTGGCCCCCGGCCAGATTCAGCTGGTCAACAACGACATACTGCGTCAATTCTCGGAGGAAATATGCTCAACAAACGCCCCCTGACCACCCTGCAGAAGCCCGTTAATCTGGTCAACCGTGAATTCAATAACAACAAATACGGTTATTACGAATGGCTCAGAGACAACGACCCCGTACACAAGGGCAAACTAACGGTCATGAACTTTTACTATCTCTCCCGGTATGAAGACTGTGTGGCTCTCACCAAAGATCCCCGCTTTGTCAGAGAACGCTCCCGTGCGCTGGGCAAAAAATCTTCAGCGTTGCCCATACCGCTGCCCCGCAGTCTGGAAGCCATGACCAATAATATGCTCATGCGTGACGGGGCAGACCATCGGCGACTCCGGGATCTGGTGCATCAGGCCTTTACGCCGCGCAGGCTGGCCCACCTGGAAGCGCGCATTGAAACCCTGACGCAGAACCTGCTCGATAATATGCAGGGCAAACTGGTGGTGGATCTTAAACAGGACTACTGTTTGCCCATTCCGGTGACGGTCATTGCAGAGATGTTGGGCATAGACTATGCAGAAATGCAGGTGTTTCGGCAGCATCTGAACGCCATGACGGATACCCTGACAGGACTGAGTGCGCTTAAGCTGGTGATGAAAGATCTGCCCGCCGCCCGGCGGTATATTGAAAGCCTGATTGCCAAAAAGCGCAAGGCTCCCGCTGAAGATATTCTCACGGGACTGATTCAGGCGGAAGCCGAAGGCAGTCGCTTAAGTGAAGACGAACTCATCAGCATGTGCTTTTTACTGATTGTGGCGGGTTATGAAACCACGGTGTATTTGCTCACCAACGCCATTCTCTGTTTGCTCACACACCCGGAACAGCTCGACGCACTCAAAGCACAGCCCGAGCTTATAGACGGAGCGATTGAGGAATCCCTGCGCTATCTGGGACCCGTTCAGGCCACCAAGCCTTACTTTGCCAGTGAAGAAGTCACTTTGCACGGGGTTAAAATTCCCCGGGGTGCTGCGGTCATGCCCTTACTGGGAGCGGCCAATCACGACCCGCGACAGTTTGAAAACCCGGAGATCTTTGACATTACCCGCAGCCCCAATCGGCATCTGGGGTTTTCTCAGGGCATTCATTATTGTCTGGGAGCGCCTCTGGCGCGTATTGAAGCCCGCATTGCCCTCAAAAATCTGTGGGCCCGCTATCCGGATCTGAGACTGGCGATTGAACCTGAACAATTGGAGATGATTCATCAGCCGGGCTGGCATAAGTATAAGCGTCTGCCAGTAATCCCCGGGGATCGTACACCTGCGCCACCTGAAGGGTAAAATAGCGCGTGTTTTGCAGGGTTTGCTGATACAGTAAATCGTTCACCGACTCAGGGGCCACGGGCCATTGCTTACGCATTTGCTGACGCAAGCGATTGCGGGTGTTGTTTATATAAGTGGCGTTCGTGGCCTTTGCAGCACTCAGCTGATGCGCCGACACCGGTAAGCCCGGCCGCCTGAGCAATTCCCGTAACCAGCGCGCATAGTGATTTTTATGCACCACGCGCACCGCCTCTTTTTGGGAGCCGGACCGGATATCCAGGGTAATTTGCTGATCATCACAGGCCACGACAGAGAGTTTTAAAGCCGGCAGATGAGGGTGAAAAGGCGACAGTGCGGGAAGTTCCGGGCGCTGTCCCTGGTCCCGTTGCGCCTGAAGCCGCCGCAAGATATTTAAGCGCAAACTCTCTGGCCAGGGCAATTGCTCCAGGGTTTCGCCCTTGGGCACAAAATGGGAGAGCGGTACGCCCAGACGCAATCCTTCCGTGCGTAGCGCGTCTTCATGCACCAGCGTACTGGTCACAATCACCGACAGTTCCCCGAAGTGTTCTCTGAGACGTTCCAGCATGACATAACCGTTCTGTGGGTGGGCGTTGGAGGTGGCGCTGGCGGGCAGATGCAAATCCAACAGCACCAGATCGGGTTTGTGGCCCCGCTGTAGAAAAGCATCCAGCGCGTTTAAGTGGGTCAAATGATGGAGACGGAGTTCCCAGCCTTTGTAACGGGCCATTTCCGTGAGCAGTTGCTGCATATCTTCAGCATGCACAGGATTATCTTCAATCAGTAGAACATGCACAGCCGCTGAAAAGGGCTCCCGCTGTGGAGACCCTTGCTGCTGAATATGACGTTGCTGAATACGACTGTGCTGAAGTCCATAGCGGCCCGAAGCATCTTTTTGTAACCAGGTATTCACATCGATGGGCTGCTGCACGGCCAGAGCTGAGGCATACACTTCTTCTTTGAGATCGTGCAGCATTTTAGACACTTTATTGGCCAGTTGTTGACGGGGATGACTCGTGGGAAAGGCGTGCGCTTGCACCCGCTTAAACAGAGCGGGCACCTGCTCCCGCAGCAGCTGCTGCGTCAGCCACGCATTGTCCTTAAAACGGGCGGGAATCTCAGCAAATTGCTCTGCCTGAAACGCCGCCAGCAGCTGCTGAAGCTGTTGCAGCAGCAAGGTCTGAAGATCAGCATCTAACGTCCTGAGTGAACCGCTTATTTTCAGTTTATCCAGCCAACGCCACAACACCGCCTCTGAAAAAGGAGAAACGGCCACCGCCTCCAGTTCTTCTGCATAGCGGGTGTAGCCCCTGTGCACCAGGTGCTGCAGCAGCTGAGTCGGCGTGAGAGGCCCGTGGTGAGCAAGACTGTCCAGCAGGGCACCACTGAGTTCCGAAAGAGACAGCACCACACCGTTCAGGACTCTGTGCTGGTCGTGTATCTGCAAGTCAAAAGCGGGGGGCGTTTCTAAGGCCGCAAAAGCCAGCTGCAAACGTTCGGTGAGCACCTCCGGTGAGCCTTTAATAATATAGTCGGCGTGGCGCAGCCCCACCTGATTCAACGCCAGCTGATCCGGTAAAAAATACGTGGGGGTGGTGTGCACCAACAAACGGGGAGGCGTCTTGAGATAGCGCGAAAAGGAGTCCTGCAAAAACGCAATACCGTGCTGACGGAGAGGTTCTGCACCCGGTGTCAGAGGCAAGGCCAGATCCGTGAGCACCACGTCAAAGGCATGGTTGTCTAGCAGCGTTTTGGCCTGCGAAATACAGGTAGCACAATGGATCTGAAGTCCCGAAAAGTCCCGCAATACGTCCAGCACGTGCGCCATCCAGACGGGATTGTCTTCCAGGACCAGGACGGCATAAGGCACCTCTGGAGACGCTGCCCAGGACCCTACCCATTGGGGCACTGGCAAAAGCTGCCGCCAGAGATGCAGATTATCCGGGGTGAGCTCTCGCAGATCCGGGGCGTAATGCTGACTCACGGGCAGCCAGCGCTCAAGGACGGCCGCCACCGCAAAAAGATGTTGCCCCACGGTGTTATGAATGAGCCGTTGTAAGGGTTCAGCCAGCTGTGGCCGCAGCGTTTTGAGGCTTTCTGCAGCGCGCAGCACCCGCAGCGGCTGCTTCAAACGGCGATAAGAATACTGCTTCAGCCAGGTGCTCAGTTCCGCAGAGAGCGACAGGGGCTTGAGCTCATGCTTAAGCCGATGTTTTAGCGTTTTTTGCTCCTCTAAAAGGGCTGGCCAGTGCCGGGAAAGATAGGCCACGGCCCGTGCCAGTTGTGGCGTGTCCACGTGGGTGTTGAGTTTCTGCCACAGCTGACGCCAGGCCGCGTGGACAGCATGGAGATCTTTTTGGGCCAATGCTTGCTCAACGGTGGCACATTCCGCCTTCACGCGCTGCCTTAAGGCGCCAAGACGCGCTTGTAAAACCCGCCAGATTTCTCTGGCACTGTCATTATCCTGGGTGTTGAGACTGTTTTTAAAATCATGATGCAGGGAGCGATTGGTATAAGCATAAAGCGTCACCGCCTGCGCTTGCCAGGACGCCTCTGAGAGCGTCTCTGTGCCAGTCTCTGTGCTCAGCACATCCAACTCCTGTTGCAGATAAATACCGGTGCGATGTCCGCGCAAAGCCTCTAACTCAAATTCAGAGCACACCAGGGCTCCGGTGGCTCCCTCACAGCGCCAGCGGGCAATATCTGCCAAAAAAGCGTCTACGTCCATGTCCGTACGCAGGCAGTGAACGGTATCATCACCATGCTGCGCAAGGAGTCCGGGGATTTGTGCGGCCAGTTCACGGTCTTTTAAGGTGGGCATGAGGGTCCTCCAGGTTCTGGCTTACACTATACCCCCCGGAATTCGGAAACAGGTATCCACTCGCAATTGCGACCCATTACAACTAATTGCGACTTCCGGGAATCAGCGTCAGCTCTAGCTGCTGTCCTTCACGCAGGACCGTGACTTTGGCGGGCTTGCCAATTTTAAGGGTATCAATGGCGTAGGTGTAATCGTAAATATTTTCAATGGCTTTGCCGTTGAGATTCACAATCACATCCCCGCTTTTTAGCCCCGCTTTTTCTGCGGGTCCACCGGCGCTGGTGCCCGACAAGCGCACGCCCTTAATATCGCCACTGGCGTAATCGGGGATAGTGCCCAGATACACCCGCAGCCCCCGACTCTGCTCTTGTTTGGGCGGGGCTTGCTTCTGGTAACGCAGCGCCTCTGGCTGACTGGCCACGCGCCGGGTCAGCTGATGCATGAGGCGAATCACCCGCTCGGTGCCGGGGTAGTTGATCTTGTCGGCAGTGTCACCGGGGGTGTGGTAATCGCTGTGGGCACCAGTAAAGAAATTAAGAGAGGGAATTCCCTTGCTGTAAAAGGCGGTGGTGTCCGTGGGCAAATAAGCGGTACTCTGGAGCACCAACGGCAGCCCCGTTTTTAAATTGCTCTTTTCAATATAGCTGTTCCAGTCGGGGCTAGAACCCGTGCCCTGAATGGCCAGCGCCTTCTCAAAGCGGCCCACCATATCCATGTTCAAATAGGCACTCATTTTTGCCAGAGAGGGAGAAGTGTTCACATAGTGACTGGAACCCAGTAACCCCAGTTCTTCGCCAGACCAGAGCGCAAACAGCACGTTTTGTTTGAGTCCTCTGGGGTTAGCAGCAAGGGCCTCGGCAATTTCTAAGACCCCGGCACTGCCAGAGGCGTTATCGTCTGCGCCGTGATGAATGAGATCACCGTCTTTGTCCTGACGGGCCAGTGAAGAATGGGTGTGTCCGGTGCCCAGGTGGTCCATGTGAGCGCCCAGCACCACCGTGCGGGTGGCTCCGGGCACTTTGAGCAGTCCCAGCACGTTATGTCCTTGTTTTTGAATGCGCTTTAAGTCCACGTGGGCCGACAGTTTCACCGGCAGCGTAAAGCCGTTCACAAACTGCCCCTGATCCAGACGTTTTTGCAGCGCGGCGGGATCCTTTTTGGCCTGTGTAAACCACGGCAGTACCCGTTCGGTGTTCACCGAAAGCAC
>CAYFGW010000278.1:0-5723 GCA_964342365.1 uncultured Candidatus Sericytochromatia bacterium
TTAACTTGTTATAATTATCCTGAGGGCACCGAATAAAGTGACCTGACTTAACAATAACTTAATAAATTTAGGCCACTTCTGTGGCAGAAAAGCCTTGCTTTTCTAAGGCCACTGCCAGATCAAAAATTTGCTGGTAGCGCGCCGTTAAGCGCTGATGACGCTCCAGATCGGTCTGCATTTGCGTCAGTTCATCACCCTTAAAACTTTTTTCTAAAAGATTTTTTTCGAGCACCTCAATCTGACGTGCCGTTTGAATAATGGTGGCTGCTGCTCCACGGTTTTCAGACAAATCTGCCAGCCGATCGTATAAAATCAAACACTGCTCCTGAGCGTGAAGCACCTGACTCAGGCGCTCTACATACTGCGGTAGACGTTGAAACAATTGTTGGGTTTGCTTGAGGACGCGCCGGGTATCGTCTAAACGGTTCAAGGCGTATTTACGCTGATCTTCTTGCCACTGGAAAGCCTGTTGTAATTCTTCTACCAGGCTCTCGCGGGAAAGGGATTCAGGAACTTCTGCATTGACCAGAGACACTTTGACGGATTTTTTGACAGAAGGCTTCAATGAGTTCAGCTCTAACTCATCCAGAGCATCTTCATCGAGCACATCTTCGTCCAGAACGTCTTCAGATAAGAGCTCTTCCGGGTCCAACTCTCCGGCATGCATCTGTTCTAAATCTTCCAGCGTAAGCCCGACACCGGGGGACTTTAACTCCACGTTTTCCAGAGGAGCCAGCGTGGGGTTTTCCCTGGCGTAAGCATTGCCATCCAGCGAAGTGAGCTCGTCATAAAAGTCTGACATTAATCCTGACCAATTTTCAAAATGGCCATAAAAGCATCCTGCGGTACTTCTACACGCCCCACATTTTTCATGCGCTTTTTACCGGCCTTTTGCTTTTCCAAAAGTTTGCGCTTGCGGCTAATATCGCCGCCGTAGCACTTGTCCAGTACGTTTTTACGCATGGCCTTTACGGTTTCCCGACTGACAATTCGACTGCCAATGGCGGCCTGAATGGGCACTTCAAACATCTGACGAGGAATAATTTGCTTCAGCTTGGCGGTCAGCTGACGCCCCATAAACTGTGCTTTTTCTTTGGGCACAATGGTAGACAGGGCGTCTACGATTTCGCCGTTGAGTAAAATATCTAATTTCACCAGTTTGGCCTCGCGCATACCGATCATCTCATAGTCAAGAGAGGCATAGCCGGAGCTTTTTGATTTTAACTGGTCAAAAAAGTCTGCCATCATTTCGTTCAGGGGCATTTCATACACCAGCGTAACCCGCTGGGGCGTGGGGTAATCCATGCTTAGAAAAATACCCCGGCGACCCTGAGCCAGTTCCATCATGGCACCTACATATTCTTTGGGAGCAATAATGGTCACCTTCACATAAGGTTCTGACATAGAAGCAATATTCTGAGCTTCGGGCAGCTTCTGTGGATTGTCAATTTCTACGGTTTCTCCGTCAAGCGTGGTCACTTCATAGACCACGCTGGGTGCGGTGGCAATCAGAGCAATGTCGTACTCGCGTTCGAGACGTTCCTGAATAATCTCCATATGGAGCAGGCCTAAGAATCCACAGCGGAAACCAAAACCTAAAGCATTAGAGGTTTCGGGCTCAAAGGCAAGAGCCGCATCATTGAGTTGGAGTTTGCCCAGTGACTCTTTTAGTTCGGTATAGTCGTCAGAACTGACGGGATAAAGTCCGCAAAACACCATGGGAATGGCCGGGCGATAGCCTGGCAAGGGTTCTTTAGCAGCGTGCTTAACCAGGGTAATGGTATCCCCCACGCGGGCGTGCTGTACGTCTTTGATCTCAGCAGAAAGATAACCGGTTTCACCCACACTGAGCTGATCCACGGGCTTACGGGTAGGCATTAATACGCCCAGTTCCGTGACATCGTACTTCTGATCAGACACCATAAAGCGAATGGCTTCGCCTTTATTGAGGGTTCCCTGAAAAATTCTGAAAAATACCACGGTGCCCCGGTAGGGATCGTAAACGGAGTCAAAAATCAGTGCCTTGAGGGGATCTTCGGGCAAACCACGAGGAGGTGGCACCTGAAACACCACGGCTTCTAAAACATCCTGAATCCCAATGCCTTCTTTGGCACTGGTGAGGACGGCGTCGTTGGAATCCAGGCCCAGATCTTCCAATTGTTCTTTGGCACTCTCTACATCAGCACTGGGCAAATCAATTTTGTTAATCACCGGAATGATTTCCAGATCGTGTTCCAGCGCCAGATACAGGTTGGCAATGGTTTGTGCTTCCACGCCCTGGGTGGCATCGATAATCAGCAATGCTCCCTCACAAGCAGCCAGACTGCGAGAGACTTCATAATTAAAGTCCACGTGTCCGGGCGTGTCAATCAAATTAAGCACATAGTCCTGACCATCAGAGGCTTTG
This sequence comes from uncultured Candidatus Sericytochromatia bacterium, assembly GCA_964342365.1. Taxonomy (GTDB): domain Bacteria; phylum Cyanobacteriota; class Sericytochromatia; order UBA7694; family UBA7694; genus CAXRDE01. The sequence goes on from CAYFGW010000278.1 coordinate 2,408, forward strand.
TAGCTGAGGCGAGCGGACTGGGATTTGATGGTAATCCCTCGCTCCCGCTCAATATCAAGGTTGTCCAGCACCTGCTGGGTCATTTCCCGCTGCGAAAGCGCCCCGGTGGTTTCAATCAGTCGATCGGCCAGGGTAGACTTACCGTGGTCAATGTGCGCAATAATTGAAAAGTTGCGTATTTTGTCTATAGGGGTCACGTTTTAAGTATCCGTTTCTTCATCTGCTTGAGAGGAGTCAGCTACAGAAGGAGCTTCCGTGGGCTCTTCTGCTTCCACAGACACCACAGCACCTTCGGGTATACCTTCCTCTTCGTCTTCCTGGAGTTCTACACGGGCCACCGCTACAATGCTGTCGTCTTCATCTAATCGTTGCACAATCATGCCTTTGGTACCACGGTTATAGGTACCAATGGTGGCCACCTTCTGACGGGTAATAATACCCTTGGAAGTAATAATCATGATTTCGTCTTCATCACTGACCGATAGCACCGTAGACACTTTGCCGTCTTTGCGCAATTTGATATTAATCACGCCAGAGCCATTACGACTCTGCAGACGATATTTATCTACATCAGTGCGCTTGCCGTAACCATTGGTGGTAATGGTTAAAATATTTTCGCCGGGTTGAGGCACGGCCAGCCCCACAATATAGTCTTCTTCACGAATGCGAATAGATTTTACCCCGCGGGTGCTACGGCCCATGGCCCGCACATCTTCTTCTGAAAAGAGAATGGATTTGCCTTCTGCCGTACCCACCAACACCTGTTGCTGTCCGTCCGTTAACTTGACCCATTCCAGGGTATCATCATCGTCCAGACGAATCGCAATCAGACCCGAGCGGCGAATATTGCTATAAGCGCTCAGCTCCGTCTTTTTGATGAGGCCCTTGCGGGTGAGGGTCATCAGGTACTGATCCTCACTGAATTCTGAAATGGTCAACATGGCGGTAACATGCTCACCGGCCTCCATTTCCAGCAGGTTAGCAATGCTATTGCCCTTGGCATGGCGACTGGTTTCCGGAATCTCGTACACTTTGAGCCCGAACACCCGACCCCGGGTGGTAAAGAATAGCAGCGTATTATGGGCTGAGGTGGCAGAAAAATGGTTAATGTAGTCCTCATCACGCATTTGCATGCCCGAGATGCCGCGTCCTCCTCGTTTTTGCTGCTCAAAGGTATCTAAATGCATGCGCTTGATATACCCTTTTGAGGTCATGATCACCACATTGGGATCGTTGGGAATGAGATCCTCATAGGTAAAATCTCCAGGATCAATTTCAAACTGGGTGCGGCGACCGTCTTCATAAGTTTCCGTGAGTTCATCCAGTTCTTCTAAAATGATTTGATTCACCCGTTCAGGCGATGCCAGGATGGCGTTAAATTCTTCGATTTCGCCGTTAAGTTCGCCCTGTTCGGTTTCCAGACGCTGGCGCTCTAAGCCTGTTAAGCGACGTAACTGCATGTCCATCACCGCTGAGGCCTGAGTGGTGCTCAATTCAAATTCCGCCACTAAACCTTCCTGGGCTTCAGCAGTACTGCTGGCTCCACGGATAATGGCAATGGCCCGGTCTAAATTGTCCAGAATTTTCAGGAAGCCCTGCACCAGATGCAAACGCGCCTGGGCTTTATTTAAATAAAACTGGGTGCGGCGACGAATCACCTCTACACGGTGCTTCAAAAACTCCACTAAAATCTCTTTGAGATTTAGCAAGCGCGGCTGATTGTTAACCAGGGCCACCATATTAAAACTGTAGTTAGACTGCAGACGGGTTTGTTTAAAGAGATTATTAAGTACCACCTGAGAATTGGCGTCTCGCTTGAGCTCAATACTAATGCGCATGCCGTTGCGGTCCGACTCATCGCGCAGGTCGGCAATGCCGTCAATTTTACCGTTTTGTACCAGATCCGCAATTTGCTCAATCAGGCGAGTTTTATTGAGCTGGAAGGGAATTTCTTTGACAATCAGCTTGTCTCTTTCCCGCTTGCCCCCTTCTTCAAACTCCACTTTGGAGCGCAAGGTCACGGAACCCCGGCCTGTTTCATAAGCCTGACGAATGCCGCGCTGGCCGAGCAAAATACCGCCGGTGGGAAAATCAGGACCTTTCACAAATTGCAGCAGGTCCACCACGGTGGCTTCAGGATTTGCCACCAGATGACGCAGGGCCTCTACCAGCTCCGAAAGGTTGTGAGGCGGTATTTCTGTAGCCATACCTACGGCGATACCGGTGACCCCATTCACCAACAGGTTGGGGGCCTTACTGGGCATTACAATGGGTTCGTCCAGAGAACCGTCAAAGTTAGGGGCAAAATCCACGGTGTCAGAATCCAGGTCTTTGAGGAGTTCCGTGGCGTATTTGGTAAGGCGAGCTTCCGTATAACGCATGGCGGCAGCAGAATCACCGTCTACGGAACCAAAGTTGCCCTGACCGTCCACCAGCAGCTGACGCACGGAGAAATGCTGCGCCATACGTACCATAGAATCATAAACCGCTGTATCACCGTGCGGGTGATACTTACCAAGCACTTCACCTACGATCCGCGCGCTTTTCTTGAAGGGCTTATCGGGAGTCATACCCATTTCGCCCATGGCGTACAAAATCCGACGGTGTACGGGCTTTAAACCATCTCGCACGTCAGGCAGGGCGCGAGAAACGATCACCGACATGGCGTAATCCATAAAAGACGCTTTCATTTCGTCCTGAATGGTAATGGTGTGCTGATCTTCGGGTATTACGGGCAAATCTGTCATGAGAGGCTCTTTCTGCTTAAAAACGTATACATTATTATACCGCGTTTTGGCCTAAATGCGTGACAATAGAAGGGATTCAGCGTAAAGCACTACGGGTTTCCACCCGAAAAATAAAGCCAGTTTTGAAGGTCCAGATTTCGTAGTCGCTAAGCACGTCTCCCCGGGCGTCAAAATCCACGTTACCAGAAGCCCCTTCATAGTTCACATCTTCTCCACGCTGAAGAGCTTCTAACGCCATTTTCAGGTTGTTTTCACCGGGTCCAAACACCTGACCGGGAGGAGAAGACACTTGCTGAAGCGCCTCGGAGACGCTCATCGCAGACCGTCGCTGACGCAATTGAGAAGCCAGGGCCGCCAGCACGACCGCATCGTAGGTGTGCGCTGAAAAACTCTCGGGGATTTGTTGGTAGGCCTCTAAATAATCCTGTTCAAAGCGGGCTGAAGATTCCTGAGGCACAGAAGAGGGGATCGTACCCAGAGAATCATTCAGACGCAAAGGTTCACTGACACCCTGAATGGTTTCACTGGCTTTGAGGCCGTCGGAAAAAAACCAGCGCACTTCAGGCTGT
>CAYFGW010000279.1:0-5708 GCA_964342365.1 uncultured Candidatus Sericytochromatia bacterium
CAAACCATTGGCGGATCAGGAAAATATTTCTCACGAAGAACTCGCTTACATTGTGGATTCTACCGCTTCACCGATTGCCTCTATTCTGGCCTTTAACGCCTGGCCGGGGTATGTGCAGGCCTTTATTTTTGTGTCTGGAGCAGGGTTCCTGGCTACTGAAAACGCACGGATTTCTTTCTTTTTTCAAAGTATTCCCCTGCACTTTTACGCCATTTTTGCGGTGCTGGGCACGTTCTTATTATCCATTGACAAGTTGCCCTTTATGAGCAAAAACCTGAAGGCCGCTATTGTGCGGGCGCGCACCGAAGGGCTTTTGGACGCTCCCGGTTCCACGCCTTTAAGTGCAAAAGAGCTGCATACCAGCGATATTCCCGAAGGCTATCAGCCGCACGTGATGGACTTTTTTGCGCCGTTGCTCTTGCTGATTGGTCTGGCGGTGGGCACCTTTATTACCAGCGGGTCTCCGAACGTGCGCTGGGCCTTCGGGGCCGCTTTGCTCCTGGCGTGCTTAATGGCCATGTTCCGGGGCATGTCTCTCAATGACCTGATGGACGGGCTGGGTAATGGTTTGAAGGGGGTGGTAATGGGCTCTGTGATTCTTTTGTTAGCGATTACTCTGGGCAGTGTGAGTAAAGCTGCCGGCGGCGGAAATTATCTGGTGGAACTGCTGGGAACGAGTATGCCCTACTGGCTGCTTCCCGTCATTTTGCAAGTGTTAACTATTGTGATTGCTTTTTCTACTGGCACCAGCTGGGGTACCTATGCCGTGGCCTTTCCGCTGGCCATGCCACTGGCCTGGGCCCTGGTACAGGCCAATGACTTATCCCACCCCATGCTGTATATGATGATCTGTTTTTCCGCCGTCATGGACGGATCTGTGTTCGGGGATCAGTGTTCTCCCATTTCCGACACCACAGTACTCAGCGCCATGTGTACAGGCTGCGATTTGATGGATCACGTGAGAACGCAGCTACCTCAGGCGGCCATGGCTGCTACTCTGGCGGCCATAGGTTGGACGGCACTGGCCGCTTTTGTGGTGTAAACTTTTCAGCCACAGAAGGCGCTAAAACAATTCACCCACGGCGGTGATAATTCCCGCCAGTTCACTGGCAGAATCGGGCAATTGCTGAAGGCTTTGCCCGGTTTTTTTTGAGATCCGGCCCATGACGCCCTGAGCTTCCAACAGAAACTGGAGTTCCTGACCCAGTTGAACCGCACTAAAGGGATTGGCGCTAATTTTCTGGCGCACCTGTGTGATTTTTTGACCCAGACGGGTTTCCACACGAGCGGTGTCCCCGGGCAGTTCCCTGGCGTAGTCGATGGCGTGAAGCGTAAAGTAGCCCAGAGAGAGGGCCGCCACGCCCAGAGCGGCCCTGTCCTGGCCAGAAAGGTTTTGTTTTTTAACCTGAGCCTTCAGTCGTGGCAATAAATCCTGATTGACCGATAACGCTTCGTTAATAAAGTAGGATTTGTGTAAGGCGTTGTTGCTTTCTCGCGCCAGAGCCAGCAAGCTCTCCAGCTGTTCGTAACGGGGACGACCCTCTACCCGATAAGGCTTCAGTGCGCGAGACAGCTCTTCTTTATAGGCGTTGATTTCGGGAGCCAGCTTTTTTTCAAGGTTGATCAAAGCCCGTGTGAGCGCACTGCTCTGGCGCCCTCCCAGAGACGCCATCATCTTGCGGCTGGCCTTTTGAATGTCACTTGCACCCATGTCTGGATACAGCAAAATCAGTCCCGTATCCAGACCCTCAAAATCTTTCCAGACCGCTGCGGAAACGGGCTGTGTCAGGGTAAAGAGCAACGACGCACTCAGAACGGTGGATTTAAGAAGTGATGACATGGAGCTACCTTCTGGTATAAGATTTTTTTGCTAGTATACCCTAAGGAAAACATATGTCAAAAACAAACAAAAATCGTGAAGTGGCCCTCGACAGGCTGATTGCGGGCACCGCCGACAGACTCTGGCAAAACCCACTTTTGCTCAAGCTCATGGGCAAAAATGTCAAAGAGGTGCTGGTGCTACAACAGCAGTGGAACCAGGTGCTGCTCGACCTCTGGGCGTTGTTGCAATTGCCCAACCAGCAGATGCAGCAACGCATGATGCATCTTTTGCAAATGCTCACCACCGAGTGGCGCTTTGAACAGGAAGACACCCGCGAGCGGCTGGAAAAAATTGAACTGGAACTGGCCGAAATTAAAGCGCTTCTGAAGCAAAAGCCCTGATGGTTACCCGGGCACTCTTGTGTTTGATCACCCTTATTCTAATGGGATGCTATCATATGCAGCCCGCTAAAGACATTACGGGCGAGGGTCTTCCCCCTTCAGAGCCGCTTCCAGGTAACGTGAATGTGCCCGGATCCCGCTACTATTCCAATCTGGCCTATGGAGAGGGCGAGCGGCAACGTTTTGATCTACTTTTGCCTGCGGGAGCTAGCGCTGAGGCACCGGTGCCTCTGGTGCTGTATTTTCACGGCGGCAGCTTTAAAAGCGGTGACAAATCAGAAGCTTATACGCGCCGGAAAACCTATGAGAATTTAGCGGATCAGGCCCAACAATATCTCGAAGCAGGCATTGCTTTTGCCTCGGCCAACTATACCTACTTGAATCAGCCCCCTGAAAAAGACGGGGTTTTACAGCGTGGGGTTTTGCAATCCCTCAGAGACTGCCGCCGGGCTTTACAATTTATTCGCTATCATCAGGATACGCTTCATGTGCAAGCCGAAAATATTGCTCTTCACGGTACGTCCGCTGGAGCGGGTGCCGCACTCTGGTTGGGCTTTTCTTCGGAAATGGCGCAGCCAGAGGCCGAAGACCCCGTGTTAAGAATGTCCAGTCGCGTTACAGCGGTGGCGGCCAATGACGTGCAGGGCAGCTACGATTTTCAGCAGTGGGAAGACGTTATTTTTACAGAGTATAATGTGAAATTGGCCTTCTTTTTAAATAGTCCTCTCGCGGGGGAGTTTCTCGATTTTTACGGGCTAAATAATGCCGAAAGTTTTTACACAGAACCCTACAAAGATTATCGCCAGCGGGTGGATTTGCTCACTTTAATGGATGCCGAAGACGCTCCCTTTCGGGTGAGTAATCAGCTCACTCCCCTCAAGCCTCCCGGCAGCACCTTTGCGCTACTGCATCATGCCTATCACGGTCGCGCGCTGCACGAACAGGCCAAACGGGTGGGGCTGTCTCACGACGTATATCTGCCTGCTCTCGACATCACAGGCGAGTACGCTACTTCCGCCGATTTTTTAATTCAGGCTTTAAAGCCCAACCTATAAACACCACAGGAGTTTTTTATGCATCTCACCACCTTACCTTTTTCTGAACAATTGCGTTATTTTCTGGGACAGCTCCTGACGCATCCAGAAATGATGCCCGAAGACTGGTTGCCCCAGGCCACCACTTACGATCTTCCTCGCCACTATTCTCAGGAAGTCTTTGAGGACAATGTGAAAAAGGCGATTGGGGAAATTCATCAGCATCAGTTAACGGATCCTGCACTGATTCAGCAGCTGTTAGTCAAATGCGGCTTGCCTTATGATTATGCCCGTCTGGGTCAACCGCTGTCTACTCTCTACGAAATGCTCATCAAAGAAGACATTGGCAAAGAAGGTACCGCCGTGATGAGCTTTGCTTCCAAAACCAAATCCTTTTTAAGCCTGATTGAAGCCCGTCCCGACACCGCGCAAAAAATCTCTTTGTACAGCAAGGGCGAAATTCCGCTCTCCGGGCGTTATAAAGCGGAGCTTAGCGAAAAAAACGTTTATTTTTATGAGCATACGGAGCTGCCGGAACTGGACTGCAGAGATAACCGACAATGCCTCTGTGTGTACGTGCACCGGGGCCCTTATGACGATGCCTTGAAAGATCTCAAAGCCGATGCCGTCACCTACGAAGTCGAAGATGGGGGCGTGCTGTGCTTAAACCGTTTGGATAAGGTGAGTTTAAAAGCCTTACAGGTCATTCGCAAGCGGACGGTGTCAGCCCTGTTGCCTCATCATGTATTGGCCACGCTTGCGGAACGTTTTGACCTGACAACCCCTGCCCTGCCCGAGGTTCTCCCCATCGCCCCTTTGAAGGAGCAGTGCCATGGGCAACTGCAACAGCTGTTTGGACACATGGTGGACAGCGAGTACTTTTGTACCGGGCTGGCCGCGGAGGCGGCGGTGTTTCAGGCCACGGCCCACAGTCTGGAACAATCGGTGCCCGTGAAACTCTACTATGCCGAAAACGGCTACGGGGGCACGGGCCAGTTAATTGGTGAACTTTTGCCCCGCACAGAGCGCATTGAAGCCACGCCCCTCAAAGTGTTGCAAGAAGATGCTAATGGTCAAACCCGTACCCTGGTGGACCATTTTATTGGAGCCATAGAGCAGTTAAAGGGCGAACCCGTGATCTTATTTGTGGAAACCCCCACCAATCCTGAACTGCAAATGCATGACTTTGAGAAATTGATGGAAGCACTCAGAGCCTATCACCAGCAGCACGGCACCTATGTTCCCGTTCTTGTAGATACCACCATGGCTCCATTATACGATTTGTTTGCCCAACCCTTTGCCAGAGACTGGCCGTTTCTGGTGGTGAAAAGTGGTTCCAAATACTTTACCCGGGGCAAGGCCACATTGGGGGTGGTGATGGCCAATGGCCACCCTCTGGCCCAGAGCATCATGCAAAATATGCGGGTGTATGGCCAGGATGCCGATGCCTTTGCTAAAGCCAGTCAAATGGCGTATTTGGCCGCTGGATTACAGGACTTGCGTCCCCGGATGGAGGCCATTACGCAAAATACCCGCGTCATTGCCCATCATTTACAGCAAGAAATGGCTCTCCGGGGGCTGCCCTTTACGCTCTACACCATGAGTGATGAGCAGCTGGAGCAGGGGTTGCTGAGCGGTATTATTTCTTTTTATCTGCCACCCGTGCCCAATCAGACGGTGGATCTGGTGGATGAATTTGTGGACTATCTTTTGAAGACCATTCCTGAGTACGTCAAAAATCGTGTGAGCTACGGTCAGGCCAATCACTTTATTTATGTGATCAATCCAGAAGAGTCTACCCAGGGTGCTTTATCCAAAGAAGTCAAAGAGGCACAGAAAAAAGACAATGTACAAATTTGTCGTCTTTCTGTGCCGGCGCACTGCGAACCTGAAGTGTTTAATCAGGCGGTCAGCGCATTTTTAGAGCTAAAATATGGCGCTACTGAGCCTTCTTGAAAGAAACGCTGCTAAAGGCGTCCGGGGCCACGTTAATTTTGCCCAGATACGCCGGGGCGGTCAGCGCCTGAGACGTAATCGCTCCGGGGCCAGGTTCGGTTTCTTTGTAGGTTATCGTCAGGGTGCTGCCTTCAAGGGTGGCGCCGGTGATTTCGGTGCCAAATCCGCCCGTGGGTTTTTGTCCCATAAACACGGCGACGACCACTTCTTCCTCAAAGTTGATCTCAGGTAGATCTGCTGCGGAACCGTGATGTTTTTTCCAGAGGACTTCCCATTCTTCTGCTGTGCTGGCGTGGGTTTGTTCAGCGGTTTTATGACGGCTATTGCTTTTGCGCTCAATCTGGGTGACGGTGAGGCCGTTCTGGCTGCTTACGTCACTGGTGTTACCGCTGGCCATGGCCTGAAGCTTTTTGAGCACGGATTCAGGACCCGTGGCGGTAATCTGAACGGGAAAGGACTCTCTGACCACCACATCACTCAGCGTGCCCGCATCTT
>CAYFGW010000280.1:0-5653 GCA_964342365.1 uncultured Candidatus Sericytochromatia bacterium
TCACCACTCTCGAAAAGGTAAGCCAGGACAAAGTGGACGCCCTGAAAGCTTTTGGTGCGGAAGTGGTGATTTGTCCTACTGAAGCAGCGCCAGAGTCTCCTGAATCTTACTATTCGGTGGCCCGCCGCCTCACGGAAGAAATTGACGGTGCTTTCTCTCCCAACCAGTACCACAACCACCACAACAGTCAGGCTCATTACGAAACCACCGGTCCAGAAATCTGGGCTCAAACCGAAGGCAAGATCACCCACTTTGTGGCGGGCATGGGCACAGGCGGCACCATTACCGGTGTAGGACGCTACCTCAAAGAGCAGAATCCCGACATCAAAATTATCGGGGTGGATCCAGAAGGCTCTATTTACTCTGATCCTAATAATATTCACTCGTATTTAGTAGAAGGCATTGGCGAAGACTTTATGCCCACCACCCTGGACATGAGCGTGGTAGACGAAGTGGTGCAAATCTTTGATAAAGAATCTTTTGATATGACCCGCCGCCTGCCTCGTGAAGAAGGCTTATTAGTAGGTGTTTCCTGTGGTGCGGCCACGGTAGGAGCCATTCGCTATGCCAAAAAGCACAATCTGGGCAAAGACGCCGTTCTGGTGGTGCTTTTACCAGACAGTGGACGCGGCTATTTGAGCAAAGCCTTTAACGAAGACTGGCTCAAGTCAAAAGATTTAATTTAAATTCGTATACTTTCGGAGGCAGAGCAAAAGCTCTGTCTTTTTTGCTGTAATATTGAATGCTATAAAAGTTTGCTGTAAAGGTTTGCTGTAAAAGCTGAAGGTTCTCTATGTCTAATATTCCACTTCTCATTGCTATTCTGGTCTTTCTGATTTTTATTACGGGAGTGGCCCTGTTTGCCAATGGCAAAATGGACTCTGAAGAAGACTTTCTGGTGGGCGGACGGAGCTTCAACCTCTGGCTCACCACCTTTTGCTTATTTTCCACCTGGTTTGGGGCAGGTACCTTAATTACGGCTACCGATGAAATCGCCAAGCAGGGATTGAGCGCCACCGCCCTTGAGCCCTACGGTGCCGGGGCCTGCTTGCTGTTGGCGGGCCTGTTTTTTGCCAAACCCCTCTGGGAAATGAAATTGCTCACGTACTCAGACTTTTACCGCATCAAGTTCGGGCCAAAAGCGGAAATGGTCACCGTCCTGCTCACCATTCCCGTTTACGTGGGCTGGATTGCGGTGCAAATGATTGCACTGGCCCAGATTTTGAGCGTATTTTTTCCGTTGCCCATTGGCGCATTTATTATGATGGTGGCGGCCGTATCGCTATTTTTAACGGTGACTGGCGGCATTATTTCGGTGAGTTTAACGGACAGTGTGCAACTGGTCATTATTATTTTGGGGCTAGTGTATTTGTTTTTTCGCATTGCCTTCTGGGGCGTGATGGGCTTTGACGCTCTGGTGGCAGGGATTCCCGAAAAATACTGGATCATGATACCCACAGACAAATTGAGCCATACGGTACAGTGGCTGGGCGTGTTTTGCGTGTCGGCTCTGGGCAATATTACCGGACAGGACTTAGGACAGCGTATGTTCAGCGCAAAGTCAGCGCGGGTGGCCAAAATGGGTGCGTTGATTGCGGGCCTGGGCTATATGATTATTGGCAGTTTGCCGGTGTTTTTTGGACTCACCGCCACCCAGACTCTGGGAGCAGGCTTTGAAGGCTCGGTGATGCCTCTGCTCATCAAAAATTACTTAGACCCTGTGAGTGTGGTCATTTTAACCCTCACCATTCTTTCGGCGGTGCTGTCCACGATCACCAGTGCTTTACTGGCCCCTTCCAGTATTCTGGCCCATAACTTTCTGAAAAAGTATTTTAAAAATAGCTCTACTCTGGTGCTATGTCGTTATGCGGTGTTGGCGGTAACAGCCGTGAGTGTGCTGATCGCTTTTATGGGAGAAAACGTCTACGGTCTCTTAGAAAGCTCTTATGCGATTGGTCTGGTAGGCTTTTTTGCCCCGCTGGTGATTGGTTTATACAGTAAAAAATTAAATGAAACCGCCTGCCTGATCTCTATGGGAGCGGGTCTGTTGTTCTGGATGCCGGAACTGTTTATAGAAACCGACTGGCCGCTGGCGCTACTGGGACTATTGATGTCTTTTGTGACGTACTATGTGAGCTATTTCTTTCTGCGTCAACGCAACCCGGCCTGAGGTATTGCACTAACGCAGCTGGTGGTTGGCCTGTTCCCAGGCCATGTGCAGAACTCGCATCATCGCACTCTGACTGGGTTTGTGTAATTCCACGCGCCAGGGGTGGTAAGCAGGGTTTCGGCTGGCAATCACTTCAATACAGCCTTTCGCTTTGGGAATAAGCTGCACGCAGGGAAATCCCTGTTTGGGCTGACCAAACTGGTCCACCCTGACCGGGCCACTGCTATTAAGAAGGGCATCATATACCTGTTCGCACATGGTTTTTTCCTTTGTTTTGCGTTATATTCAAGCCTTATATTTATAAAATCATAAGATCCTGAGTCAGGGGCATACGTTAAATCACACATGTGGCTATTTTTTATAAGATGTTTATAAAACCAGAGACATTCATCACTTTTTTCAATAACGGCCCTCAGGAGTTTGACAAAAACGCTTTCGCTTTTTACAATAAAACACATTACTTTATATTTCTTAACAATTAAAATCTAAACTCGTATGAACAGGATATCTCACCCCTTCCTATGATTAATCTCAACGTGTTCTTGTCATCTCTTCGCTTTCCTCTGACCGCGTCTTTCTGCCTTTTTGTAGTGGGTTGTCAATCTCCCGGTATTTCCGGAGTCAGAACAGAAAGTCTGCTCACTGACACACCGTCCGTTCATCAGGGAGCCTCCGTGAACGCTCAAAACAGGTCTGAAGATACACAGATAGAAGGCACCCTTCAACCTCTAACCTCTGCCAACGTATCTCAAGATACTCTCGGTATCAATGACACGGAGAAGCCACCGTCCGGTGCGCAAGGATCTGCACGGGTTTTCCCAAACACGCAGAACCCCTCTCTTGTAAGCGAAGTCCCCCTTCAAAGCCCGACCCGTAACTCAATCCCCAATAACAGTCAGAACACGGATACAGAAGTTGATTCACAAGTCAGTACGCAAGTGAATACGCAACTTGATACTCAGCAAAATATTCAGCAAGAAAACGTATCTGACATCCCTGAACCCATGGAAAGTAACCTGAATGAACCCGATGAAAGTGAGGTATCTGTGCACGCTGGTCCCGCTTATGGTGAGCCCGTCATCTTAACAGATCAAGAAGCCCTGGCGATTGATCGTGAGCTGTTTAAAGAAGATTGAAATAGGACTGAAGAGGATTGAAATGATGAAAAAATTATCCCTGATACTTGTGGCCGGAAGTTTAAGTGCCTGCCAATTAACGCCCCAGGCCCCGATCTCCGAAAACGTAAATCCCATCGCTGTTTCTGCCCGGAGCCAATCCGCTCAAAACACCGCTTTGCAAAGTGAACCCCTTAAGGGCCTGAATAATGACGGTATCGATAGTACCGAAAGCTTTTTTGATACCGCAGACCTTGCCCCTGCTCGCTTAGACTCAGGTTTTGGTCTTCAGTCTGAAAATAACTGGCAGGCGCTACACGCGGGTCTACCCGATGGAGACGTGAGTTTCAGCGGTATGATTTCCCAGGGGGGTGAACTGTATCTGGGACTCAAGTCCCGGGGACTTTACCGTCTGGCGGGTGCGCAGTGGCAAAAAGTAGCGGACAAACCTTCAAAATACGGCCTCAAACGCCTCAGCGGTGACGGAAAGTCTTTGTTTGCCAGCCATGGTGAAAGTTTGTTCCAGTACGATCAGGGCGAATGGAGTACCATGGCCAAATTGCCCAAGGGCGCTAAAATTTTCAGCGGTCAGGGACAACTCCTTGTGCTGGCCAATAATACCACCAACCCACAAATTTACACCTATGACACCACCACACAAACCCTCGTCAACACCAATTTTCCCTTTTCCAATCTTGACGGAAAACCTCACGTACAGCTTTTAGAAGACAAACAAGGTCGACTCTGGTACCGTTCCAATTATTCGGGGGTATATGTCTATGACAACGGACAGTGGAGCCAGAGTCACCCCCGCAGCGGCGTCGTGAGTATCGCCCACAACGGACAGGTCTACTTGTCTTACGAAATTAAAAAATACACCCAGATTGCCAGTTTATTTGCCGAAACCCCCGACGGTGGCTGGAGTCTGGTGAATGACGAACAGGGCTACGGTTTTTCCGGAGCCGCCTGGGAAGCCAGCGGTCAGGCGGACGCCATTGTGGTGCCCGGCGGTCGCTTCCGTGATTTTGCCTTCAATAGCTCACAAAAGTGGCGTCTGCCTTCTCTAAAAACCGACCTTTCTTTGAGCGATAAGGACACCAAGTCTGTGCGCAACCGTTACACCACAACCCATGGAAACGGAGTGTATACGGTTCAAGCCTATTCTAAAAACGGTGAGAAACACGTGCGTTTAATGGCTGCAGAGCTTGAGGCTTCTGAACTTGAAGCCACCCATACCAATCTGAAGCTCCAAACGGGTACCTACCTTGCGGGACAGGGAGATAACCAGGCGGCGGGAGTGGGAATCCTTGAGAATGGCAATATTGTAGTGGGGATTACCGCCGCAAATGCACAAGAAAACAATGCACAGACCCATAATCTGGTAGAAAACCCCGGGGCAGGACGCATTCTGGTACTCAATGCCACCGGAGATCAAATCCTGAACGCCTACAACGTGGGCGAAGCCGTGCTGGATATGACGGTAGAAGGGAATACCATTGCTTTTGCCAGTAACGCCGGCGCGGGACTCATCGATGCCCAAAATCACACCCTCACGCAATTTGTAGCAGATGCAAGTGCCGAAAAGCGCGTGGCTCTCAACGCTTCCGGCCTCTGGGGAACGCTCATAGGAAAAACCCTCACCGTGCGACAGGGTGCTGAAGTTATGTTTGAGAAGTCTCTTCAGCACAGCTACGTTAAAGATATTGAAATGGATACCGCACGGGCTTATGCAGTGGGTTTTGATAACAAGAAACTCCCCGGGGGTAATCCTGTCCAGGTGGCCTTTACCCGTACTTTTGATCTCACCACCGGTGATCCTCACTGGAAACAATTTGGTTTTCAGGGCCAGGATTTATCCAAAAACATTGCGGATACGCGCCTGTACCGTATTAAAAAAGCGGCCGGTGGCAAACTTTCCATTCTGGGAGAAAGTGCTGGCACCCAGACCATTTTCAGATACGATGGACAGCGCTTTGAGGGCGATAGCCCCCTGCGCAGCATTGATTTTTACAACGCCCTCTGGAACACCGCTTCAGCCCACGTGGCCTACGTGGCGAGCGTGGATGCCGCCACGGGCAATATTGATAAAAGCCAGCTCACCATGGCCCGCCTGAGTTCCGGCAAATCGAACACCTTCCGGGTGCGAGACGTGGCCACGGATAGCGTGGGTCGCACCTTTATCGGGGGCACCAGCGGATATATGCTGGCTGCCAGAGAGGCCCAGCGTGTCAACGGTGAAAAACTGGGCACCTATCAGGGTGACCCCAGCTTTCTGGCCCTGAGTACGGATTATCGCACCCGGCTGCACTGGACCAGTTTAAACCGCTCAGGGGCCACCGGCCGAATTATGGGACTGGCCGCGGACGCC
>CAYFGW010000281.1:0-5648 GCA_964342365.1 uncultured Candidatus Sericytochromatia bacterium
TCATCAGTGCCGTTTTTAAAATGATTTAAATTCTTTTGTTACCCCAGGTAACAACTACAGTCTTGAACCGATAGGATGAAAAGGGTATTCGTCTTCAACATCTGAAGACTGAGTTATAATCGCACCGGCTACTTTTTTTAGCGTCTCTGCGGCAAAATCCTCTGCCCTTCTTTGGCTCAAAAGGGTTTGGGTTAGCGCTGCGTCTTCAATGATTCCATTAAGAGCAAAGCTGATGAATTCATCATCGCAAAACACAGTCGTTCGCTCAATAGTGAATTCATGGCCTTGTGGTGTTTTTCCTCTAACCACCGGTCAATATGTCACATAAAAAAGAAAAACAAGTTGAATCCGCATATAGTGATAATAAGAAGTCTGCTTACAAAAACGCAAGTTCTGACAAAATTATTTCTATTCTCCACTCCACGCTTTTTCAATATCTTCCAATTCAGGCAGACCCTGAATCACTTCTTTACCCACCTGTATCACGGGGAACACCACTACCGTATGACGACGCAGGAAGTTTTTTTGCTCGCCGGGTTCCGCCATTCTCCAGCGAAAGTTGCTGTTCTGGGCTTTGAAAGTTTCTAAGCGCTCCAGAAGACGCGCTTGCGAGAGGCAGCCGTGGGCGTATACAATAGCATCAGTTTTAGTCATTCATTGTCATCCTTTGAGGTTATTCTTATGTCTGCTTCCGCCGTTGAAGAAAGCAAGGTCTGGTACATTTCCCAGTTGGACTGGTTTAAGGCCATGACCCAGTACGATATCGAGCGCATGAGCGAAATTGCGCATCTGGATAATATTCCCCGCTGGGATCCTATCTATTTACCCGGCGATCCCGCCCGCTCCATCTACTTTCTTAAAAAAGGCCGGGTGCGTATTTCCAGACTCTCTGAAGAAGGTAAACAGGTCACCCTGTCTATTCTGGAACCGGGCTCTATTTTTGGCGAACTGGCCATCTTAGACGGTGACACACCCCACGAAAATATCGCAGAAGCCCTGGAAGACACTCTGATTTGTCAGGCCGACCGTGAGGACTTTGAGCGCTTTCTCAAGAACCATCCCGAACTGTCGTTGCGGGTCACCAAATGGATGGGACTCCGCCTGCGTCAGGTGGAAAACAAGGTGGAAGACCTGGTGTTTAAAAGCGCCATTCAGCGTCTGCAAAGCCTGTTGCTCAAACTGAGCGAAGACTATGCCAAACCCATGGAAGACGGGGTGCTTATTAATCTGCCCTTGACCCATCAGGATCTTGGAGAGCTCACCAACATTGCCCGGCCCACGGTGACCGATTTGCTCAAAAAACTGGAAAAACAGGGCTTTTTGCGCTTTCAAAAGCGGCGAATTGTGGTGCTCAAACCATAAACCATTTCCCCCCCTCGTAAACGGACCAGAGGCCGCCCATGAGCAAAATACTGCCCGACAGCCGAGTAATCAAGGTCCCGTGATATTTCAGAACGTTCAGTCGCTTGCTTAAACCTGTAAACAAACTCGCTAAGAAAATAAGGGTGGTGTAGCCCAGTCCGTAGGCGGCCATGGTGAGTACCGATAACCCCAGACTGCCAGAGGTGGCTGCCAGGGCCAGAACCCCGAAAAGTACCGGGCTGGCACAGGGCGATGAAATCAGCGCAAAGGCTGTGCCCACCACAAAAGGTCCCGCACTGGGAACCCGTGAGACTCCCTGCGGTAGCGGAATGCGAATCCACTCCAGCATGGTGGCCGCCATCAGCAGCACAAACAGTCCCACAATGCCAAAAAAGTAGCCCTTGTACTGTACCAACACCGCACTGGCAAAGCCCGAAAACAGGCCAAATAAGCTGGTCACAAGCACCACACCGCTCACAAAAGCCGCCGCTTTGCGGGCAGCATCCGCTCTGCTTTCTACTTTCAGGGTGCCAATATACGCCAGATTCATGGGCAACATGGCCAGAATACAGGGAGAAATACTGCCCAGCACGCCCCCCACAAAAGCAAAAGCGATCAAAAGCACCGGATGGGCTGTGCCCCCCGCAAAACGCTGTTCGAGCATATCGCTATAGCTTCCTTCGAGGCCTCCGAGCAGCTGCTCAAGCGCTCCGGGCCATAAAATAGCGGTGATGCCAAGAGCACCGAAAAGCAGCACCAGAATGACCAGCATGGGCAGTATGAGCGGTGTTTTAGCGGGTGTTTCGGTGGACGTAGCGGGCATTGAGGTTTCCATTAGAGCGCTTTCAAGACCTTGTCAATGGCCTGATTGTATTTGGCCTCGCGCCGTTCGGCTTTAAACACCTTCAGCGGTTTTCTGCTATCCGGGTGCAATACCGCTACCGTGCCCGTGCTGGCCCCGTGGGTTTTATAAAAGGACTCCAGGCCCAGAGCCTTGACTTTGGCCTGAGTGGCTTTAATGGTGCTTGGATTGGTGACATCCAGCACCACAAATCGGGCTTTGTTCTTGTAACGCTGTTGGACCTTGTCGAGGGCTGGAGCAATGGCCGTGCAGGCGGGGCACCAATCGGCGTGCACCAGAATCACCAGCGGCATTTTTTGCTCTACTTTTTGTGTCATCTTTTGCACGAGCATCTCAGGGGGAGCCGGTGCCGCCAGCGCAGAGAAGCTTAAGCTGAAGACCGTCATGCTGAAAACCAGGCTCAGGGTTTTGATGGGAAGTGACATACATAAATTCCTTTGATTGTTGTTGTGTTCTATGTTGTATCCTAGAAGAAAGAAGCGTTACATTAATGTCAGCCGTCTGACAAAGCGTCTAAAAAAGTTGAAAGCTGGAGAACTATGCCGCACTGGACCCCTGAAAATATTCCTTCCCAACGGGACAAAACCTTTGTGGTAACCGGGGCCAATAGCGGCCTGGGTTATTGGAGTGCTCTGCATCTGGCCCGCACGGGTGCGCAGGTGATTATGGCCTGTCGAAATCTCAAGAAGGGTGAAAAGGCCCGTCAGCAGATTTTGAGTACCTGTAAAAACGTCACGGAGATTCAGCTACAGCTGATGGAGTTGGACCTGGCAGATCTGGACAGTGTTCAGCGCTTCGCCGACGACCTGCTGCAAAAACGAACGGTGATCGACGGCCTGCTCAATAACGCGGGGGTCATGGCCTTACCGTATCAGAAAACGGCTCAGGGATTTGAAAAGCAGTTGGGCACCAATCATCTGGGACATTTTGCGCTGACGGCCCGTTTGTATCCGCTGCTGGTGAAGTCGGATTTTGCCCGGGTGGTAACGGTGAGCAGTGTTTATCACCGTCAGGGTAGTATTCAGTTTGACGATCTTCAAAGTGAACAGCGTTATAACAAGTGGAAGGCCTACGCCCAGAGCAAATTGGCCAATGTATTGTTTACACTGGAACTCCAGCGCCGCCTCACCGCCGTGAACAGCCACGTCATGAGCCTCGGGGCGCATCCGGGATACGCGGCCACCAACCTTCAGGCCGCCGGGCCAAAGGCAGAAAACACCTGGTGGAAGCAAAAACTGATGGAACTGGCCAACGCCACGCTGGCCCAGTCAGCGGAGCAAGGCGCCTATTCACAGCTTTACGCTTTAACAGAGCCTAACGTCTCCGGCGGAAGTTTCTGGGGCCCCCACGGTTTTAAAGCCATGCGGGGTTATCCTGTTAAAGAAGAACCTTCTGAGGCCGCTCGCGATGCGGAAGTGGCCTCCCGACTCTGGAAGGTGTCAGAACAACTTACCGGACAGCTCTTTCTTTCGGACGCGCTGGTGGCGGAATAGCGGAATAACATAACAAAGGGGGATATTGATGGCTTTTGCACTACGGGTTTATTTTGGGCACCGTCCCAACTGGGTTTATTTTTTTCTGCTGCTGCTAAGCGGAGGATACGCTTTGTCCACCGGAGCTTTTGTGAATCACGGCTGGGTGGTTTTGGCGGTGTTTGCCATGACCCCCATGATTGAATACTTCACCCATAAGTATGTGCTGCATTTACCGGCCTCAGATCCTGTAAAGCATCCGCTCTGGCATAAGTTCATGTATCGGATTCACTATGCGCATCATGAGGACCCCAAAAACGTGGCGCATATTTTCGCCGAATGGTGGTTTACGTTGCCCCTGTTTGCCCTTTACACCGGCGGCGTGTTTTTGCTGTCTCAAAGTTTGGAGCTCACGGCGGTGTTTTCCACGGCCCTGATCACGTATTTTTTAGTGTACGAATGGACCCACTATATGGCCCACTGTGATGCCTACGCTCCCCGTAATCGCTACAGCCGCTTTTTAAAGAAGTTTCACAGCTGGCACCATTACAAAAACGAAGCTTACTGGTACGGCATTACCTCGCCTGTGGCGGACTGGTTTTTTAAAAAATGGAAGCAACCCCGTGAGGTAGAAGCCAGCCCCCTGGCGCTTAAAAACCGAGGTTATGACTGAACTGGTGGAGTAGCGCAAGATCCCCGAAGCGCGGGCCGTGAATTTGTAAACCAATGGGCAAGTCATTCTCATCTCGACCCACGGGCACACTCAGGGCCGGCGTGCCCAACAGGGCGGTACTGCACAAATAGCTGCTAATAAAATCACTATAGCTCATGGGGCCCGCGTGAGTGTCCATCATGTGGCCGCTTTCGCTGCGCTTGCGCGTGGGGCCGGGGGAGACGGGCAAAATCCACATATCGTAGGTGTTAAAGAAGCGATCCATCACATGTTGCGCCGAGCGAACCCGGGCCAGATGCTGTAAAAAGTCGGCTTGTGAAGACATTAATCCCTTTAAAACACTGTCGCGCATCCAGCCCGCGCCCACTTTCTGAAACAGCAATTGATCCAGTGCCTGCTGCTTGAGCCGGTTGGGAATCCAGGCGGGGTACATGGTTTGATACTGATAACCCACCACGTGGCCAAAGGTCTGATTTAATGCGGCAATATCCAGTTCAGGAGATATCTGCTCGCACCTGTGTCCCCGCGCGCGCAACTGCTTAATAAAGGTGTCCAGGTGGGCGGTGGTGGCGGCGTCTGCGGGCACGTTACCCACACCTGCGCTATAGGCAATGCGTAGCGTGGCTTTGGGTTCAGGCGTGCGCAGGCGGCTGTCAGGAAAGTCCCGGGCAAAACGTTCGGTAATTAAAGACAAATCTTCGATATGACGGCTCATGGGGCCACAAACGCCCACGTGGGCAAAAGAACCCTGACCATCGGGGCCCACGTCCGCAAAGGGAATCCAACCTTCGCTGGTGCGCAGTCCGTAAAGGCCGCAGCAGTGGGCAGGATAGCGAATAGACCCTCCCAGATCTGAGCCCAGTTCCAGCGGAGTAAGTCCCGCACCCAGGGCCGATGCGGCTCCACCGGAAGATCCGCCCGGTGAAAATTCGGGGTGTTCCGGGTGTACACATTCTGCAAACAGCTGGTTGCGACAATTCCAGTCAAATGAGCCTGTGGGAACGGCACTGCGCCCCATAATCACTACACCGGCTCGCTTTAAGCTGGCCACACAGGCTGCGTCTTTTTTTGGCGTGTGATACGCATAGGGCAGCGCGCCGTAGGTAGAGCGTTTGCCTTTGATAGCAAAGGCGTCCTTTAAGGTCATGGGAAGTCCCGCCAGAGGAGGCAGAGATTCACCCTGTTGTCGCCGTTGGTCTATTTTTTTGGCCTGCGCAACGGCATCCTTATACACAAAGTGAACCGCATGAAGCTGTGGGTTCAGGCGTTCAATGCGTTC
>CAYFGW010000282.1:0-5597 GCA_964342365.1 uncultured Candidatus Sericytochromatia bacterium
AATGCTTAAAAAGCCTTCGCGGGTTTTCGGCATCCGGGCCGCCATATCAGCCAGGGAAGCATCGCTAAACACCACGTAAGGGGGAACTCCCGCATCGTCCGCCAGCTGTTTGCGCAGCTGCCGCAGATGTTCAAACAATCCCCGATCGTAGTCGGTGGAAATCTCTCTGTTTTTGCGGGATTTACTGACCTTAGCCGCTTTGACTCTGGGTTTGGCCATGCTCAGGGTTTCTTCGCCTCTCAGCAGCGGTTTGGCGGCGGACTGCAATTTGAGCACGGAGTAATTGCCCACGTCCTGTAAAAGGTAGCCCCGATGTACCAGATGCCGCAGAACGCTGCGCCAATAGTCCAGAGAACGGTCTGAACCAATGCCAAAGGTACTCAACTGATCGTGTCCCCGCTGCAAAATGCGTTCCTTTTGAGAGCCCCGTAAGACGTCAATCACATAGCCCATGCCAAAGCGTTGATTCAAACGGTAAACACAGCTCAGCGCCTTCTGAGCGTCCACCGTTACATCCAGCATTTCGGGAGGGTTAAGGCAAATATCGCAGTTGCCGCAGTCTTCTTCCATGGTTTCCCCAAAATAGCCCACGAGCACCCGGCGACGACAGCTCAGGGCCTCTGCAAAACCCACCATGGTATTGAGCTTGTGGAGTTCAATGCGCTTGCGTTCGGGATTCTCCGATTTTTCAATCAGGCCTCTGGCAATCATCACGTCGCCATAACCAAATAAAAGCAGGGCTTCTGAGTCCAGACCGTCTCGGCCTGCACGCCCTGTCTCCTGATAATAGCTTTCCACATTTTTGGGAATGTCATAATGCACCACAAAGCGTACGTTGGATTTATCGATGCCCATGCCAAAGGCCACCGTGGCCACTACAATTTGTAAATCGTCTTTCAAAAAGGCTTTCTGGGTGTCTTCCCGCTGCTGATTAGATAACCCCGCATGATAAGGTGCCGCGTCAAAACCATGTTTGATCAGCATATTTGCGGTTTCTTCCACCCGTTTGCGGCTGAGGCAGTACACAATGCCAGATTCAGGGCCGTTTGCCTGGCTGCGTTGCTGTAAAAAGCGCTGCAATTGCTGATCGGGCTTGCTTTTTTCCAAAACGCTGTAGCGAATATTGGGACGGTCAAAACCAGACACAAACTCCCGCTCGTTATGAATGCGCAAGGCCCTGAGAATATCCTGACGGGTGTGGCTTTCAGCAGTGGCGGTCAGAGCAATTAAAGGCACCCCAGGGAAAAGGTCTCTGAGTTCTCCAAGTCGGGTGTATTCCGGTCTAAAATCGTGGCCCCACTGGCTAATACAATGGGCCTCATCAATGGCAAAAAGGCCCACTTCAATTTCTTTGAGACGTTCCAAAAAACTTTCTGTAAGCAGGCGTTCAGGGGCAATGTATAGCAAATCCAGCTCGCCACTGTGGAGTTTGGCCAGGGTTTGTCGGGCCTCGCTGCTGCGCTGGGCCGAGTTATAACAGGCGGCACTCACACCTGCAGTTTTCAGGGCTGACACCTGATCCTGCATCAGCGAAATCAGGGGAGATACCACCAGGGTCACGCCTTCCCGGTGCAGAGCCGGGATCTGATAACAGAGAGACTTACCCCCGCCCGTGGGCATGAGTACAAAGGCATCCTGGCCTGCGATCACATCTTCAATGATTTGCTGCTGGAGGGGGCGAAAGGCGTTATAACCAAAGATGCTACTGAGGGTATGGAGAGGAGTTTTAAGATGGGTATCTTGTGTCATACCTTCATTATACATAAGTATACGATGTCAGGGGCAGCGAAAGGCCTCCCCTTTTAAAATCACCTCTGGAAGGCGTTTGTCTGTGTTGATGCCGGGTTTGGCCCGGGTGCGCAAACGTTCGATGTCCAAAAAAAGGACGTTTCCTCCGCGATCTCGCACCTGCTCCCGCAAATTTTCTCGCACCCGCCGGGGCACCCGCCCGTCGTCTTCCACTTCTCCTAAGGTCTCACAGTGAGAAACTTCCGTTCTGAATTTCACCACGTCAACGGGGGCTTTCTTTGCTCTGTCCGGGTGACAAGCGGTGAGTAAAATCAGGAGCAAAACCCTTTTTATGTGTTGCATTTATTCTGCCTTTCTGGGAGGGAGTGGTACCAGCACCGAAGTTCTGGCTTTGTACGCTTCGTAATCGGGCTGTCCGCCCCATTTCTGATCGGCCTTTTCTTCCAGCATGGGCACTCCGCTAATTTTAGTCAGCAGAATGGTAATAAACACGGGCGAAATCAATGTGGCCCATTGCCAACCCTGAAGCACCGGCAGCGCCATCATGGCAATACCTGTCCAGAGCACAATTTCCCCAAAGTAGTTGGGGTGTCTTGACCAGGACCACAGGCCCGTATGAATAAAGTGATTGCCGTCCGGGTGGGCGTTGCGAAACTGGTTTTTCTGATGATCTGCCAACACTTCAATACCAAAACCAAAGGCCCACACCAGGGCGCCCACCACGGCAAAAATTCCCAGAGGTTCAGGCGGAGAGGTAATAATGGCCAGGCCCGCCGCCAGCGAAAAACAAACCCAGAGTCCCTGCAACGTCCAGGCCATCAAAAAACGCCAGAAGGCGGGTTTGATGTCTCGAAACCGGCTGTCTTCGCCTGCCTTTTGAATGCGCAAAAACAAAAAAGACCCCAGCCGCATGGCCCAGACTCCCATAAGACCGGACACCAGCAGGGCGCGGGGCGTGAAGTTTCCGCTCAAACCCAACCCCAAGGCAATGACGCTGAGATAGGTGAGACTCCCGGTAAGATCATAGTATTTTTCGGTTTGCTTGAGGTAGGCGGGCACAAAAGCCACCCACTGAATCCCAAACGCCAGCATCACGCACCAGGAATAAACTGGAAGGCCCCCAGAGGTCACGCCGCCGTCACTGCCCGCAAAGGCCAGTAATCCCCCTATGATTAAAATCACCGGCAGGGCCATCAGGGCCTCTTTATTTTCTTTTTGCATGCTTACTGTTATAAAGCGTGATAAAGCTTCATTTTTGTGATACGCTGTCGAAAAAAAAGAGGTTTTTTATGCGCCACTCGGTTCAAATGTACACTTTACGCTCTCAAAATCAACAGAATATTCTGATTCGTGAGCTCAAAGCAGAGGTGCCGCTGGCCTGTAAAAAAGCTGAAGAACCTCTCGTGCCAATGGAAGCACCCTGTCAGCTAGAAACCCCACAGGGGGATTTCAAGGGACAGGTACGTCTTGACCCCGAATCCCTGGCCATTCAGGTGAAGGGGTCGGGAAGCACTTTTGACATATTGGAAGATGCTGAATTTTTGCGTCTAAAAAAGCACCTGTTGCGCTGCTGGATCAATCTTTTGCGCAGCCGTCAGGCCACCTCCACAGCACAGCATAAAAAAGACATTGCCCATGCTCACCAAACCCTCAGGGCCCTGTCATGCGCATAAAAGACATTATGGACCAAAAGGTGGCGCGTATCGGAGAATCCACCACCTTTCAGGAGGCTGCCGAGCTGATGGCATTGACCCGGGTGAGCGATCTCATGGTGGTAGATCCTGACGGTTTGTTTGTGGGGGTGGTGTCAGAAGGGGATTTGATTCGTCATTTGATTCCCGATTATAACGAAGTGCGGCAGGCGGGCGGCAGTATGGAAGATGCCTTTCGTTTGTTTTTAGAAAATGGTCAGGATCTGGCCCGTCAGGCTATTGACCGTCTGATTATTCGCTACCCTATTACGGTTTCTCCTGAAGATGAACTGTTGAAAGTGTCATCGATTATGATAGAGAAAATGATTCGGCGTTTGCCCGTGGTCGATGATAAAGGTAAGTTTTACGGAACGGTTTCCCGGGCGGACGTGGCCTGGGCCATTCTCTGCCGGAACCGGGGCAAGGTGTAATGGACATTTCATTCCTACCGTCAAAAGAACCCCTTATTTCTCTAAGCCCCGCCTTTGCTCCCTGGGACACGCTGGCCGAAACCCTTCCCCACCACGTGGCGAACACCACTTTTTGTCAGGCTGTCGGCGAACTTCCGATAATACCTGTGGAAATGCTGAGCTTAGCAGAATTAGAGCGCGCGGCATCGCTTCTGGGAATTTTTGCACACACCTGGGCCAGAGAACAACAGTTACTGCGTCCCGATGCTCCTTTGCCTTTACCAGAAAATCTGGAAGCACCCTGGATAGCCGTTGCCCGTAAGCTAAAGCGACCCGGTGCAGGCATGACCTACAGCGATCTGATTTTAAACAATTGGAAGCTGCGGGATTCAGCGGGAGCACGAATTCTCGAAAATATGGATCTGATCACCCCCGTCTACGGATCTCAAGAGGAACGCTGTTTTTATCTGGTCATGGTAGAAACCCACAGCGTGGCGGAGCCTTTGCTAAAGAGTGTGAGGTTGGCGGAGAGGGCCGTGGGTGAGTCGGATATTGACGCCCTGATTGCTGTTTTAGAACAGGTGCGTCAGGTGTTGGAAAAAATGACCTACACCACGTTTCTTAAAATCGATCCCAATCCTTACAGTCAGCATTTTGTGGATCACTTGATCTGGGCCAAAACCGTTGCCCCCTTTGCTTTCCCCATTCGCGAGGGTGAGCTGGGACTCAGCGGCGGCGGCTCTCCGGTGTTTCACGTGCTGGATTATTTGCTGGGCCGGGCCTCCTGGGATTCACAAATTGGCCACGAACTGCTGGCGCTGCAAGCCTGGATGCCCCCCGCTATTCAGACCGTTTTGCAACGTTTGAAAACGCTGAATTTATCCGCCTGGATTGCCCAACAAAAGCACGGGGCGTTGAACAATGCTTACCGTCAGGCGCTGGACGCTTATACTGGCGACAGAGGATGGCTGGGGCTGCACCGTTTAAAAGTTTATGGTTTTATGGAGGTGGGTTTTAAAGCCGGACGTACCGCCACCAACGGAGGCTTTCACGGGGAAATGGCGGAACGGGCCTGGGAAAGCCTGGACAATACCCTGGAAGATTCCCGACAGGAGCGGGAGCTCGACCACGCGCCCCGTTGTCCCTTTGCTCACATCAAATCAGCCACACAGGTGGCGGAAGCCCCCATTTATAACGTGGTGCTTTCCGCGCCGGATCAGGCCCGTGCTTCTCGTCCGGGTGATCGCATTGGCATCTGGCCCCGGAATCAGCAGGCGCTGGTAGACAAAACCTTAAAAGCGCTTCAGGCCACCGGGGAAGAACCTCTGGCCCTGACGGCCGTCTGGAAAAAAAGCCTGAATCGTCTGGATTTACCGCGCCAGAACACGCTGCCCCTGCGCACGTTTCTGGAGCATGCCAAGTTAAGGCCCGTGCTGCGTCCTGTGGCAGAAGAACTGGCTTCCCTCTGCTATATTCCCCGGCTGGAGGAGCTCCTACAGACGCGCAAAGAAGATGTGCACGAACTCTGGGAAATCCTGGAGCTGATGCGGGAGCATAATTATGACACTCGCCGACTGTGGCAGGCAGATCCCTGGCAACGTCAGAATCTGTCCCGGCTGGTGCCCCCGGAACGTTTGCGCATTTACTCCCTCTCGGGTACGCATCCCACGGAATTAGAATTGACTGTGGGGGCGCTGCGCTTTGAAGACCGGGCGCTGGATCAAACCCCACAGCAGAGAAAAGGCAC
>CAYFGW010000283.1:0-5586 GCA_964342365.1 uncultured Candidatus Sericytochromatia bacterium
AAGCCCGGCCACGCTGGGGAGCCCTGTTAGAAGAGCGCATTCTCATGCGTGACAACAAGCCACAAAAATACGGCACACAGATCAAGTTAAACAACGCAGGACAACTTGCGTTATGGCCCATTGTCGATCCAGATACCGTGGACATACGGCGTAAGTCCGTGGGGTTAGAACCCCTGGTAGATTACCTTGAACGCTTCAAAAACGCGGGTTACTCCCTCGCTCCTATAAAGTGATTGCTCCTCACTAAAATATATCCAGAAACCCTCAGAAAACGGTATGATGAGCGTGTATCACGTATAAAAGGATTCCCGTTATGCTCCGTAATGTATTCTCTCTGCTTCTTCTGGGTGCCGTTTTCTCTTGCAGCACACCTGCTTTGTCTCCCGAAACGCCTGCTGCACCTGCTGAGACTCCCTCTTCGCCCTCCTCGTCGGCTCCTTCCTCGCCCGTCATTGAAGATATTACCGACGACAATCTGGTGTTTAACGCCAGTGTAGAAGAAGGCAGTGGTGAGCGACCTACCGGTTGGCGCTACGATAACTGGGGTGACAATACCGCCAGCGTGCGCTGGGCCCGTGGCGATGCTGCTGAGGGCGAACGCTATTTGTCCATTGATGTGTCTAACCACAAAACCGGTGATACCAAATGGATTTACGCGGCCACCCGTCTGGAACCGGATCAGTGGTACGAGTATCAGGACAGTTACCGTTCGGACGGGCGCAGTCGCCTGCTGATTTTTTGCAATCAGCCTGACGGCAACCGTTTTTTCAAAAATGCCTGGCAAACCCATGCCCAGCCGCGCTGGAAGGTGAACAAGTTTCGCTTTTACAGCGGGATTTACAAAGACTGTGAAACCTCCGTGATGCATGTGATGGATCGCAACGGCTTTTTGCATACCGACAAGCACCAGCTCAAAAAAGTGGCGGCCCGCCCCCTGGAACGTCCGCTGGTGAGCTTTACCTTTGACGATATCTGGAAAACAGCCGTGGATGCCGCTGCCCCAGAATTAGAACAGCGCAACTGGAAAGGCTCTTTTTACATCACGCGGGAATTTACGCAGGGTCAGGATACCCCTGAATATGCCAAGCCCGCAGACATCGACCGACTTCTGGCCAGCGGTCACGAAGTGGGCACCCACGGCGATCGACATTCGCCCCTGAGTACCTTAAACAGAGATGCCTTAGAAAAAGACCTGAAAGAAACCTATGAATACGTGCAGGATCTCGGCGCCACGGCCAGTGGCATTGCCTATCCTTTTGGAGACTTTTCTGCAGAAGTAGAAACCGAAGCCAAGCGTTACCATGACTATGCCCGCACCAGTTTAACGGGACTCAACGACAAAGCCCTGAATCCTTTTCGCTTGAAGGTGGTGTCTGTGGACAACGAAACCAAAACCGCAGAGCTTTTAAACTGGATCGACATGGCGGAAAAAACCCGCACCTGGGTGATCTTTTTGTTTCACGATCTCAGCGATGTGCCCGGTAGTTTTCAGTACACCACCAGCCTGAGTCAGTATAAAACGCTGTTGGAGTACGTGGAGCGCAAAAACCTCACGGTGCTGCCCGTGAACGAAGCGTTGAAAGAGGCCCAGCGCTAATCCCGTTAAAGGACTTTGTCCACCACCCAGTCGGGCACGCCCAGTTCTTTGAGGTAATCGCTGATCATGTCGGTGATCTGAGCCACCGCCTGGGAGCCCGCGGCCATGGCCTGATTTTTCAGATCGTTCACAGCCCCCATCAACGGACTCAGATCCACTTCCGAGTTCCACACCGCCAGCTTAATATCTACGGTGGAGCGATCCCAGCCGTCAGAAATCTTGTCGCTGACAATATCCGCCACATGGCTGGCCACGGCTCCGATACTGTTAGCTGCGTTCATGACTTCGCGCACCCCCGCAGCGCCGGAGTTCCAGAGATCTTCGGTGAGTTCTTTGACCGCATTGCCCGCAGAAGACAAGCCGCTGAGGGCTTGTAAGGCGTGGGCTTTGACTTCGGTGCCGTATCGATCGGCGATGGCCTGAATGCTGTCAATGGCCTGAGAGCCCATGCCCCGCAGTGCGGTAATGGCTTTTTCGGCGTAGGCTTGACTGCGCTGCCCGATGTCTTTTAAGGCATTTTCGGCCTGGGCACCCAGACTGGCGAGGCTGTCAATAGCCTGATTGGCAAAGCGCTCTGAAGACAGGGCAATATCTTTGAGGGCATCAATGGAAGCAGAACCCATGGACTTGATCTCGTCAAAAGCCTTCTGAGCCAGTTGCCCACCACTGAGGGCCATTTGTTTAAGGGCGGCTACCCCCTGAGAACCCATGTCTGAAAGTTTGTCCATCACCTTATTGGCCGTGGCCGCACTGCTGCTGGCCACGTCTTTAAGGGCCTGAACCCCGCGACTGCCCATATCTGAGAGGGCGTCTAAGGCTCTGTCTGCGGCCGCACCACCGGCGGTGGCAATGGCTTTAATGCGGTCTAAGCCTGCCTGCCCTGCGCTGGCCAAAGTGTCGTAGGCCTGGCTCGAAATGCGTCCGCCTTCGGCCGCAAGATCTTTGATGCGATTGAGGCCCGCATTGCCCAGATCTTTGAGACCGTTAAGGGCTTCGCGACCCATGGTGGCCGCCTTTTGTTTGAGAATGTCCGCCACCTGATCGGTGTACTCACCACCTTTTTTCGCAATGCGCACCATCAGGTCCACGGGAGCTTGTGCCAGGTCACCCATGGCATCCAGCATGGCGGGCATATTTTCTTTGAGGGTGTCCCAGTGGCGGTCCAGAATCCCGGCTCCCACGTCCACGCCTTGCTTCATGAGATCGGTGAGGGTATCGCCCAGATTTTCTAAGGCTTTGCCCGTGCGTTCTTCAAAGTCCGCCATATAGTCTTTGGCGTTGGTGTACATGGTTTCCATGGATTCAATGGCGTCACTGACGCCCTGCTTGCCCGCTAGTGCTTGCTGTTTGAGATAGTTGTAGGTGTCCACCACGGCTTCACGGCCCTTGTCTCCGGCCCGTTGAATGGCTTCAGCAGGATTGTTGACGATATAGTCAATCATTTCTTTGCCCGCTTTACCTGCTTTTACAGCGGCATTGAAGCCTTCTAGCATGGCTGCTGCAGCCTGTTCCGGCATTTCGGAGAGGGTTTTGAGGGCCTGATTGGCCATGTGTCCTCCGGCTTCCACCAGGTTCTTCATGCCGGTGACGGCGGCTTCGGTACCGCTTTTGGCCATTTCTTTGAGGGTATACAGCGCCGCACCCGCTTCTTCGATGCCGTTATTGATGGCATCTTCCATAGCCCGGGCCGCAATGCGGGCATATTCTCCCGCCATTTCGCCGTATTTTTCGGGGTTCTGGGCCATGTCAATGGCCAGTTTCCGGGCATTGGAGGCCAGTTCGCCACCGGCGTTGAGCATATCCAGCGTAAAGTCTTTGGCGGCCTGAGCTCCTTTTGTTCCCAGGCTTTGCAATTGTTTAAAGCCTTCTTCAGCGGTCATGAGCCCATTTTTCACCGCGGTGCCCACAAAGTCTTTGGTGCCCTCCCAGGCGGCATTGGCCATATTGCCAATTTTAGCGCCGGTTTCTAAGGCCATTTTTACAGCGGCGTCGCCGTATTTTTCGGGGTTTTCAATCACGTCGGTGAGCGCTTCGTAGGCCACTTGTGCCTTTTCAGACACCGCCTCGCCTGCCGCACTCACATAGCCTTCGAGTTGGGCCATGGCTTCCCTGGTGAGTTCACTCACTTCGCGGCCAAAGGCGGCAGCGTATTTTTCGGGATGACGAATAATGTCTGCGGCAGTGTGCACGTCCTGAGTGAGGTTTTTCAGGCCCTGATCCATGGCTTGAGCATGGAGTTCGCCCAGTTTTTCAGCACCCTTGAGGGCCTGACCACCCAGATCCTGAGCCATTTCATCGAGAATATTAATGGTGCCATCTGCCCCGTAAATATTGGCAATAGCCGCTGTGCCAGCTAAGGTTCCCCCACCGGTGACGGGGGCTGCAATCACACCGGCCGCCGCAGCAGAGGCCGCTGCATAGCGAATGGCCTTGCGCATTTCAGGAGGCATGTCTTCGGGGTTTTCGTTAAAGTGTTCAATCATCAGATCTAAGCCCACTTCAACACCCGCTAAGCCCAGCTGTACGGGGAAAGCCACGTTGCCCACGCCAAAGGCCTCGGCGATTCCTAAAGCCGTGTCCACCCCATTGGCACTGGCGGCCAGTAAGGCCAGGGCCCGCACTTCTTTGTCTTCGTATTTTTTGCCGTCCCATTCCCCGGTCAGGGCAATAGAACCCATACGCACGGTGTCATAGCCGGAGGCCACGGCTCCCAGTGCGGGAACCGCTTTGCCCAGGCCCTTGACCATTTTGGGCAAATAGTCCGCCGCCTTCATGCCGTATTTTTCAAAGAGAGGCATCATTTTAACAGCGCCCTCTAAAAAGTTTTTGCCCAGGCTGGAATTTTTAAAGATCATGCCCGCCATTTCATCACCCATATGACCCATGAGCTGAATGGCGCGATCCGCGTTCTGAGGCCCCAGAGACTCCACGGTTTCAAGGGCGGTTTTCAGAGCTGCTTCGGTCATATCCGGGTTTCTGGCCATCAGGCTCATCAGGGTTTCCTGAGATTCCTGGGTCAGCTCAGTGCCCATGCGCTCCGCCATTTCCCGCACCATCTGCTGACGAGCGGGCAGGTTTTGCAGCATTTCAATGCCGCGGTCGGTGATCGTGGTCAGCGCCTCACGCAGGCCGTTGGGTTTGCTGGCCATATCCTGTAGAATACGATCTGCCTCAGGGCCCAGTTTTTCTAAGTTGCCCACCGCCTGATTGAAGAATTGCTCGCTGGTGTCGGTGTTGTACAGCAGCTGCTTGCGCAGGGCTTCGCGAGATTCCTGACTAATATTGCCTAAACCTTGCAGGACACCGTCCATGCGCTGTCCCCGTGCCACATACTTTTGCAGGGTGGCCGTGCCCGTTTCTCCGGCGTTTTCGAACATTTTGGTGACCTGAGCGGGATCCAGGTTCTTGAGAATATCTATAGCTTCATCGGCATTGTCGCCGGTGTTCGACAGCATGCGCATGACGCTGTCGATTTCTTCCGCCTGGTAGCCTTTATCCGCTAAAGTGCCCGTCAAAAATTCCTGATTGGCGGGAGAGAGCTTCATGGATTCAGGAACTTGCTCCAGGATTTCCGCCTGACGGGTAGCTTTGGCAGCGGCAGCTAAACTATCTTCGGTTATATTGGCGGCGTCGGCTACCGCCTGGGCCTGTTCACCCAGATGCGGGTTGAGGCTCTTATACAGGTTTTCCGCCTTAGTGTGATAGGATTTGGCCACCTCTTGCAGGGCCTGGGCTCTGGCCTGAGGCGGCATATTGCTGTCAAAGAGGGTTTTAAAGGAGGGCAGCAGGGCCTCGTCCACTTTCAGGAAATCCATGTACTTGAGCATCTGACTGTCGCTGCCCACCACCTTGGTACCCGCCGCTTTCAAAAAGTCCATGCCCGCGTTAAAGGTTTTGACGGGGTCAGGAGAGCTAATCATGTCAAAGGCGGATTTCACAAAGGCGCTGTCGGGCCCGCCGAGCAGGCGGTAGATATCGTTGGTGTGCTG
>CAYFGW010000284.1:0-5579 GCA_964342365.1 uncultured Candidatus Sericytochromatia bacterium
CGGGCCAGAACGGCCTGCTGGATCTGTCCGTATTCGCCGATAAAATTCAGGTGCCTGCCAACGTCTCCCGCGCTCAGGGAGACGTTCACCCCCAGGGAAATCCACACTTTGTGCTGGATCCCGACAACGTGCCCAGGCTCTCTCTGGCCATCGTTAAAAAACTCTGTCAGCTGGATCAGTCCAACTGCGCTCAGTACCAGAGTAATAACAAAAAATTTGGCCAGCGCTGGAAAAACGCGCGGGTGGGCTGGAAAAAGCGTATGGCTCCCTTAAAAGGACAAAAGGTGGTGCAGTATCACCGGTCCCACGATTATTTCCTGGAGCATTACGGCCTGATTTCTGTTAATACCCTGGAGCCACTGCCGGGCATTCCACCTACACCTGTTCATATGAGCAACGTGTTTCAACAAATCGAGTCAGAGGGTGTGAAATGGAACCTACGCTGCGTGTATCAGCCCATAGGCCCCAGTAAAACCGCCTCAGATCGCACCCGGGCAAAACTCGTTACCCTGCCACACGATGTAAACGCCACACCGGGAGCCAAAGACCTGTTTTCGCTTTATGAAAGCATGCTAAAAGGCTTCGGCGTCTAAATTGCTGGAGCTGTTTTTACCGGCCTTTTTGGTGTCGGTCATTTTACTGGGCATTCACTCTTACTTTGGCTTAGAAATTATTCGCCGCGGCATTATTTTTACGGATCTGGCCATTGGTCAAATGGCGGCACTGGGTTCAGCGCTGTCCATTTTATACTTTGACGGCGGCTATTTATACCCCATTTCGCTGGGTTTTGCCCTCTTTGGCGGCGTTCTGATTGGTCTGCTGTCGCGACGGGAAGCCAACGTAGAACCTCTGATTGGCCTCATGTACGCCATGGGGTTATCGGGAGTGTTTTTATTGCTCTCGAATTCGCCCCACGGCATGGAAGAAATTCAGAACCTGATGGCTTACGACATTCTCTTTACGGACATGGCCGCTGTAAAGTGGACCGCCGGACTCTATGCGGTCCTCGGACTGATATTATGGGGCCTGCGCCACGTGCAGGGCCTCGCCAGAGAACTGGTATTTTTTACGGTCTTTGCGGCCACGGTTACTTCTTCAGTGAAGCTGGCGGGGGTGCTGGTGGTATTTGCACTGCTGGTAGCTCCGGCCCTGATGGTGCATTATTTGCGGGTAAAATACCCACTCATGTGGGCCTGGGGCCTGGGTATTTTAATCAATAGCGGAGCGCTGTTTTTGTCGCTCAAAGCGGATCTGCCCACGGGCTATACGGTGGTATTTGTACAGGCCCTGGTGGCCATTCTGGTAGGCTGTGTGGCGGTGGCCTTACATAAGCCCATGACGGTCGCCACCCATGAATAATAACCTGCTGATAGAGCCAGAAGAATTGGCATCTTCTCAAGACGGCTATAATCCTCACCGGCTCTGTGCCATCCTGGCCCCCGTGGGCGAGGACAGCGTGTCTGAGGAGCGCCTGCCCTCACCTTTAGATCGTTCAGCTCACGCTCGCAGTATAGACATAGACATCAAGGCTTTTTCTACCCCCGACGCGCCCTATCCCAACACCTTGCTTTCTCCTGAAGACTTTGCCAGAAAAATGAGTGCGTTGGGCCTGCAAAGGGATTCAGATCTGGTGGTTTACGACACTGTGGGCATTTATTCTGCTCCTCGACTCTGGTTTAACCTGCGCCTGATGGGATGCAATAACGTTCGGCTTTTAAACGGCGGATTGCCGGCATGGAAAGCAGCGGGGTACGCAACGGGGTCTACAGGGGTGTCTGCGGAGCACAAGGAAGCACAAGTTAGTCCCGATGCCACAACGGGTTCAGCTTCCTTTGAGCCCCACTATGCTCCCCATATGCTTATCACCGCCGAAGACATGCTCAGTACCATCCAAAGCGAAGCCCCCGGTTTTAAAATCATTGATGTGAGAAGTCACGCCCGCTTTCAGGGGCAAAAACCCGAACCCCGTGAAGGCGTCCGGTGCGGGCATATGCCGGGGGCTCTGAATATTCCCTATGGCCATTTTTTGAAAGCAGACGGCTTTCAGCCGGTGGAAGTGTTGCAAGCCCTTTTTGAAAAAGCGGGTGTTGTGCCTGAAGACACGCTGGTGTTTACCTGTGGTTCCGGCATTACCGCCTGTATTGGTTTTATAGCGGCCCATTTATGTGGATTTAAACATCTCAAGCTCTATGACGGCTCCTGGTCAGAATGGGGTGCACGGCCTGAGTTACCCGTGGTAAAAACAACACCATGAGCATCACTGAATGGCTTTTGAGCCCGGAATGCCGCAGGCTTTCCTTTGAACATCTGGTGGAAACTCTGGCCCAAAAGCTCCTGTCAGAACACATACCTCTCTGGCGCATTTCCACCAGTTTACGGACGTCTCATCCTGAAGTCTTTGTAAAAAACATGGTGTGGAAGCGAGGGGAGTCCGTGGAGGTCTTTCTGCGGCTGCGAGAACTGGTGACTTCCCCGGACTACACCCAGAGCCCGGTGCCCGTGCTCTACAACCACGAGGCGTCAGAAATTGCTCTGGACTTACGCCACACGGAGAACCAGCCTTATCAAACCTGTATCGACCTGGCCGCAGAAGGAGGCACAGGTTACTGTATTCTTGCCCTGGATTACAGCACCGGCGAGCGCGCCTTTATCTCTTTTGCCACCGACCATGTCGAGGGGTTCACTCCTGCACACCTTCAGCAGCTGCGTGCACTGGTTCCGGTCCTGTCGCTTTTGAATGAACTGGCGGCCCGCCGCTTTGCCACAGAGTGCTTACTGGACGTATATCTGGGGCCGCAAGCGGCTCGCAAGGTGCTAGCGGGCAATTTCATGCGGGGTCAGTCGGAAACCCTGAGAGCCGCCATCTGGTTTTCAGATATGCGCGGGTTTACCGCCCTTTCCGGTCAGGTGTCTCCGGAGCGATTGGTAGAAATTCTCGATCTTTACTTTGACACCCTTGTCCAGCCCATTTACGCTCACGGTGGCGAGGTGCTGAAATTTATTGGTGATGCCGTTCTCGCCATTTTTCCGGTGGAAGATACCGCACGGCAGAGCTGTCTCAATGCCCTGCTGGCAGCACAGGACGCTCTGCAAGCCGTTACCAAAACCGAACTTCCCGAAACCTGTCTGGAAGTGGGCATTGGCCTGCATATTGGAGAAATCACCTTTGGCAATGTGGGAGCAGCCCAGCGCCTTGACTTTACCACCATTGGTGCAAAGGTAAACGAAGCCAGTCGCATTGAGGGGTTGTGCAAGACGCTCAATACGCCTCTGCTCATGAGCAAGGATTTTATGGACAGTTGCAACGTTGAGGGAGTGAGTCTGGGCAGTCACCCTTTAAAGGGCGTTACGGACCCCATGGAGGTGTTTACGATACACCTCTCGCATGCCGTATAAAATAACGCCTCCACATACCGCCACGTTCAGCGAAATCTTACCGCCCCACATGGGCACGTGAATATGCTGATGACACTTTTCCAATACTTCAGGCTCCAGCCCCCACACTTCATTGCCCAGAATCAGCGCCAGTTTTTCCGGAGATTCCGCTTCGTGATAGGGAATACTGTCTTCGTGTTTTTCCACCGCAGCGAGGGCATAGCCTTCCTCCAGTAAGCGATCCACCACCGTTTCAATTTCCCACTGGTGCTCCCAGTCCACCATATCTTCGGCTCCCAACGCCGTCTTTGAAATCTGATCGCGCGGCGGGTGTCCGCTAAAACCCGTGAGATAGAGTTTATCCACTCCCGCGCCGTCAGCGGTGCGGAAGAGACTGCCTACATTGTGCAAAGAACGGATATTGTGAGCAATGAGAATCAGAGATTGATCGGGTTTTTGTGTCATAGTGCGCTATAGCATAACACAAAGACTCAACTGTTTTTTTGACGTAGCCAGTGAATGGCCGTGTCAAGATCAATATCTTTTTCAAGATGTTGGGGAGTCCACGGAGTGTAAACGTGGGGTTGTACACCCAAATTATCTATGCCTTTACCCCGCAAAATCCTTACACTTTTAGAAGTGGGGTACATGAGGGCCATGTTTATCTCCTCAAATTCTTCATAGGTGACGTTGGCAAAATCGAGAGCACCAGCCGTGGGACGGCCCATCAATTGTACTTTGGGTGAATCCGCGGCCATCAGGGCAAATTGCTCTCCTGAACTGGCGCAGAATGAATCTATCAAGAGCACAACGTGGCGGGGCAATTCCCGGCCTTGTATGGAAACTTCCTGAGTTGTTCCCAGAGAAATTTCCTGGAACCCCCGGTCGATAATGGCTCGTACCTCTTTGAGGTATAACTCGAGCACAGCACGTTCCTCAGGATGATGAGCCGAGTCCAAAAGTTTTTGAATTTGCTTGTTTCTATTGCGCCAGTTTCTCTCAGTCACATAGTGCAAAGCTCCGTCAATGTTTAAGGATGTATCGAGGGGAAAAACGTACGGAAGTAAGTCTGCAAAGGCTGCATCATTTCCACCGCGATTGAGACGGATATCCACAATCAAACCCCGACTTTGATCCAGAACTTTTTGATTTTCCCGGATTAAATTTGATATTCGCTGCACATCGAGGCAGTCCGTGAAACGTAAATAAGCGATATCAGAACTTATCATTTTAAAAACATATTCTGACTTTGGTGTTTGTGCTGCATAGGTATTCAGGGTGAGTTCAAAGCTCTTATCAAAATGCTCCACCGTGCACACACGACTTTCAGAGAGTACGTTCATCCAGTTTTCCCGTTCTGCTTGTTCGGCTCTCAGCATCTTTTGCTTATCTTGCGCCACGGTCAAAATATCAGAGCCGTCAAGGGCGGTGATCTTCATACCCGGCTCAAGTCTCTTTTCTTGACTCACATTCGTTACTATCAGCTGATTCTGGTACCGTCTGACCGTAAATCCGGGAGTCCGGGGAGGGCGCTTTTCTCCCGTTTTGAGCAATAGTAAATGTTTGTCTTGCACATCCAACAGGTAAGTGTTCACAAGCTCAAAAAACGACTCTGAATCCAATTTTCCAGAATCTGAAAGATATTGCAATTGGCTGCGAAAATAGTCGGGTTGATCCCATCCTCTTTTCTCTACATGTCCGGCATAGTCATTACGAACAATGCTTACGATTTCGTTGAAAATATAAAAATAGTCATTCGAAGGTTTTGACAACGGTATTTTGCACCTCAGCAGTGTTGAAACTCATGGGTATTATACTGCTCTATAACGGTTTCCGAAATGACAGTGACTTCAGGGTATCGGGCACCACAAGACATCCATTTTTCCTGGGGTTCACCTCATTGAACTGGATTATAAAACAAGAGAGGCCCCCTGTGTCAGGATATTTGTCCTTTGATTAAGGTATACCGTTACACATGAGAGACTTTCGAATTCCCGCAAGGCCGAGTGACGGGTTTCTCCTAAGGCGCTCTCACAGATCTACAATACTTCTTCAGGAGAAGGTGGCCCTTACGGCCATACGATAAATTGCAAAAAATGCTAGCCGTGTAGGATCAGACGACACTCCCCCCTCACGAATCTGCAATATCTTGACCTGTCCCCGGAAACTGCACCACCCAGAACTTTAGTTCTGGCTCACAGGCT
>CAYFGW010000285.1:0-5570 GCA_964342365.1 uncultured Candidatus Sericytochromatia bacterium
AAAACTCCGCCTGCCCTGTGGCTTCGTGAATAAAGCGAGGCACCTGCATCAAGCGCAAACTCACCCCCGCATATACTTTTTGTTTTACCCGTAAGCGACAGTGATAGCGAGAGGTTTTGATATTTTCCCGGGCCTTCTGAATCTGATAATCCATCAGCTGAATTCTGGGTAACAGTTCTTCACGCTCCTCCTGAATACTTTTCAGGCGGGCCGCCTTCTCTTCGGGGTCGCCATCGGCCCGGGTGCGCAGATAAATCATGGATTTTAACAATTCCTGAAGCTGATTCTGCTGCTGCTTGAGTTCTGTTTCAAGGGCTTTGATTTGCTCTCTGAGATAAGGATCCTCTCCCAGATACATGCCGGTCTGGGTTTCTGCCTCAGACCCCAGAATATTCACAGTCACGTCTTTGCCCGCCCAGATTTCACCACCGTGTACACGACCGTGTCCACGTTCCACCCCCGCAATGAGGGTTCCCAGGACTTTAACATGACTAAAAAACAGGCCATTTTTTACCCGTAAATTACCCAGACATTCCACGGTGGCGTTTTGCACATAGGTGGCCGTAATATTTCCGCCGGCTTTAAGCAGAGCACGGGTTTTGCCAAACACGCTGCCTTTCACCATAATGTGGTTGCTGGCCACCAGTTCGGCATCTTCAATGGTGCCTTCCACCGAAATGTCTCCGCTGGCGTAAACATGGAACCCTTCGGCCACGTCGCCTTTCACGTGCACAGAGCCCTTAAAGTCAATGTGTCCCGTGTCATAGTTCACTCCCGGTAAGACCAGCACAGGGTCAATACGCACACTCTGACGCATACGAATGGGCTGGCCAGCGCGGGAGGCCACCAATAACAGGGGATCGCTTTCACTGATTTCGCTGCCGGGAGACGCCTGTAACGGCAGATCTTTAAGAGCAGGGGGAGGCAGGGTTTCTCCAAAAATAGAGGTGCCCGCTTTACCGGCCACAGCAGGTACCTTTCGCATGAGCGGAGTTTGAGAGTCCACAGAAACAAAGAGATTCTTTTGCTTATGGTCAACGTTTTGCTGAATGTTTTGATGAAGGGCTTGCTCATCCGAAGTGGCTTCTGTTTCAGACTCACATAAATACACAAAGCGGGTGGGTTGTCCCGGGTCCATGGGTGTGCCTTCTGCCACCAGCGTCTTGGGTAAAAAACCCTGCTTCCCATAAAGCTGCCACACCTCATCTTTGATGCCAAAGCTGACCTTTTCCTGTGTCAGAGCCGCTTTGAGATCCTCCAATGGTGGGGGCGAGCACCCTTTAGCGGGTGTGACTTCAATCCAGGCCTGTAACCCATCGGGACTACAGTGCACATGAATTTTTCCCGCCACCTGATGGGCAATGGTAACCCAGCGGATTTCACGTCCCTGACGTTCTTGTGCCCCCAGAAACGTATTCAGTGCGCGGTCGTCCACCTGATAGTCCCCGTAGCCCGCTTCGTGAAGGCCCTGTAATATGTCCGAACGTTTGAGGGGTTCACGAAAAGGTGCGGGCTCTTCATCCCAGTGGAGGACAACATTCTGGTCATGATCAAGACGAAAGGAAAAGCGCGACATAGTAGGTATTGTAACCCGAAGTTTTATCCTTCGACATTTTTCACCGGTTTTTGCCAACCTTTGTCACTTAGACGCTATTGACGTTGTTGACGCTATTTAGCGTTATATTCGGCGTTTACTTCGTGTGGCGCTTTACTTATGCTACATATATCAAGCAAAACACGTTAAATAAAGGAACATCTCATGATTAAACCCGAACGTTTTTACTCCTCTGAAGAAGTTAGTGAATATCTTCATTTATCACTACGCACCGTACAACGCTTGCTCAAGGAACAACGGCTCGGCGCTTATAAAATTCACGGCCAGTACCGCATCAAGGGCTTAGACCTCCTGAATTACTTAGAAGCACAGCACAGCAGCAAAACGCCTGAAAAAAAGCCTGCTCACCTGATTCACTTACTCAACACACAGGCCCTTTCTATGGAGTTTGGCAAAGACTGGCTCCCCTGGATAGAACCTCATGAAGCTCACAATACGTCCTTTATAGAAAAACTCGCGCTGCTGCGACAGCAAATGGTAGAAAATCTCGGTTTTATTCTTCCCGGTGTTCAGCTTCGGGATAGCGCCACGCTGCCTCCCGACAACTACCGTGTTTTGCTTCATGGCGTGTCTATTTTTTCAGGTTCAGCCAAAACAGATCCTGCCGGACTTGATCAGGTTTTCCAAAAACTCGCCACGCTGGTGCGGCGATACGCCCACGAGATTTTATCGCGGGATGAGGTAGCCGTGATCTTGCAACATCTTGATGAAGAGCGTCCCGCCGTCATTCAGGAAGTTATGCACAGAGAAACCGGTCTCACTGCGGGGCAACTGACCCAAATTTTGCGATATCTGCTCAAAGAAGGCGTTTCTATTCGGCACATGGGACGCATCCTGGAAGGGCTGGCAGATCAGCTGAGTACAGTTACACAAGAGCAGCGCGATACTAACAAACTGGCAGAAAACCTGCGTCAGCATTTGAGCCGTCAAATCAACGCTCCGCTGGCCACAAGCGGCGTGATAGACGTGATCACCCTCGCTCCCGACTTTGAAACCAGTCTCAAAACACAGCTGCTCGATCAGGAAGCCGTTACTCCTTTTAAACTCCTGAATCACCTGCGCAACGCCCTGAGTCCGCTGGCAGCGCCACGGGTCTTGCTCAGCCCTGTAGCACTGCGCCGCAAATTGTATGATTGTCTTTGCCGCCAATACCCTCAGCTGCACGTATTGTCTTACCGGGAAATTTCTGAAGATTACCGTATCCGGGAAGTTCAACGCATTGAATCCCCCTCAGCGGAAGATATTTAAGCAGTACTAATGTGTGATGTATCATGTTTTTTGGGTAATTCTCTTTGTTATAATCATAGAAATAGCCCCACAGAGAGAGTTTTAATTGTGTCTGAAGCCTTTACCGTCGACGATTTTTTAAATGTTTTAAAACAACGGCGTTTAAGCCAACATACTTTAACCGCCTATGCCTCAGACCTCAATCTGGTGGAAACCTTTTTAGAAAAACCTCTGATTCAGGCGCGGGAGCGGGAGCTGTTTCGCTATATGGCCAGCTTAGATCATTTAAAAGCCACCACCGTGCGCCGCCGTCTGATCGCCATTCAACGTTTTTTCGACTATGCCGAAAGACAGGGACATATTGCAGAAGACCCCTCCGGAAATCTGGCAGCACCGGGACTCCCCCGGCGTTTGCCCAAATACCTGAGCGATAAAGAAACCCAGCGGCTGTTTAATTCTCTGGCTACAGAAACTCCCGAAGACGTGCGCAATATGACCATCATGAAGTTGCTGTACTTTACGGGCATGCGCATTGGCGAGGTGCAACAACTCAATGTGGAGCATTTGCTCACCGATAGCCGTCAGCTGCTGGTGCGAGGCAAGGGCGACAAGGAACGGTTGATTCCCGTCAGCCAGACCTTAATGGATACCCTGGAACAATGGCTCACCCTGCGCAGTCAGCTCAAATTTCTAAAATCAGACGCTCTCTTTGTGTCTCTGGGTCGCAACCACAAGGGCAAACGTATTTCTTACGGCGCTACCCGTCAGATCGTCAAGCGCATGCTAGAAGCTGCCGGACTGGGAGACTTTAGTCCCCACAAGCTGCGCCACACCTTCGCTACCCAGCTGCTGGATCGCGGTGCGCCCCTGGAACAAATCTCCAAATTGCTCGGTCATTCTCGTCTGGACACCACCCTGATTTATGCCCAGACTGAGCCGGGCAAACTGCGCTCTGCTGTTGAACTGCTCGGCTAGCGCGTCCGTTGAAAACTTCTCTTTATGCCCAACTGGTGCAGAAGCGCCAGCAGCATCGTTTTGCTGAGGGTCTGATCAATCCGTCACTGCTTCCTGAGCTAAACTATTCTGAAATTCACCACCTCGATCACTGGGGTTACTGGCAGGCCAGCCTTGAAAAGCCGCTGTTGATTCTGGGGCAGGACTGGGGCACCGTGGAGTATTACAGGAACTACCTTCAAGATCCCGATAGCAATCGCACCAACCAGAACCTGCGTAGTTTACTGACACAGGTAGGTTGGGACCCCGGTACGGTCTCAGCACCTGAACATTCCACCATACCTTTATTTTTTACTAACGTCATTCTGGCTCCGTTTCTACAAAAGCCCCGTAGCATGCCCACTTCCTGGCTCAGAGAGGGCGTTGAAGTGTTTATAGACCCCCTGCTGGAGATATTACAGCCGCGCGCCATAGTCACTCTGGGCCGCTGGCCCTACGAAGCCCTGCGCAAATACGGTCAACAGGGGTCAGCTTTGCCTGTAGCACCGCTCAAAACCCTGATTCAGCACGTTCCCTTTCATTATGGCTCTGTGCCGTTGTTTAGCTTTTACCATTGCGGGGGACTGGGTCTGGTGCAACGGGCGCTGTCTGAGCAGCAAGCGGACTGGCAACGGTTGAAAAAAACTTAGAGCGTGTTTTTGATTAACTGTTGAGCAATCTCCCGTGCAGTTTGAATACTGCCAGGGTCATTGTTTACCTGAGCTGTTACCGTAGCCCCTTCCAGAAGCAATTGAATTTGCCTGGCCAGTTGTTTTTTTTTCGTCTTGGAAAGCCGGGGAAATTCATGACAAATACAGTCATATAATAGCCGAAAAACCTCAGCTTTATGGGTCTTTGCATAATCATGCACCACATGTTGTGGCGAGGTAAACTCAGCACAGGCGTTAATATAATTACAACCAAAAAACTGAGGAGCATGAAACCAGAACTCGTAATGAGAAAAAAAATCCATCACACTTCTGGCATCGCTTAATTGCACCAATATATTTTCGTGCCGTAATTTAAGCACTGCCAAAATGAGTTCATTTTTGCTCTTAAAATGTTTGTATAGCGTTGCTTTTGAAACTCCTGAAGCTTTCAAAATTTGATCAATACCTGTAGCACAGTAGCCCTGCTGATTAAACAATTCATAAGCCGTTTTCAGCAAAAGCGCTTTACGGGGTGTCGAGCGACCCATAATGACCTCCGGAGCCATATTAGCACATCTCTGAAACAAAGCCATTTGACATAGACAGATCTGTCTACTATAATAAGCCTGAATAAATACGGAAAGTAGAGCACAATCATGGCTGTAACACAAGGCTTTCATCATGTGGGCCTCAGCATCTTTAATATGGAAGCCACCCGCGACTTTTTTATTCAAGTCCTGGGATTTGTAGAAGTGGGTAGCAAGCCCGATTATCCGGCAGTTTTTGTTTCTGACGGTCATACTATGATTACCCTTTGGCAGACAAAATCAAACGCACGGCCTTTTGATCGCAAAAACCAGGTGGGCCTTCACCATATTGCTCTGAAAGTAGGCCAGAATCTGGCCTCTGTTTATGCACAATGTGCACAGGCAAAGGGAGTAACTGTAGATTTTGCCCCGGAACCTCTTGGAGAGAGTGGGCTGCAACACTGCATGTTATTTATTCCTGGAGGAATTCGATTGGAGTTAGTTAGTGCCTGAGTACGCTTTTCACCGCGGAGAACGCGCCTTGCAAGAACGCCTCGG
>CAYFGW010000286.1:0-5513 GCA_964342365.1 uncultured Candidatus Sericytochromatia bacterium
GTGGAGTTTTCCCTATCTCCTGGATGAGCAGCAGACCCTGGCCAAAGCCCTCAAACACAAAGCCTGGGAAGTGCGCTTTGAAGCGGT
Organism: uncultured Candidatus Sericytochromatia bacterium; assembly: GCA_964342365.1. Taxonomy (GTDB): domain Bacteria; phylum Cyanobacteriota; class Sericytochromatia; order UBA7694; family UBA7694; genus CAXRDE01. The sequence continues at coordinate 88 of CAYFGW010000286.1, forward strand.
TCATGCGCTCAGCAAACTCACCGACCGTCGCAAACAGGCCTACCCCCTGCTTTTACAGGGGCTTAAAGACCCGGCTGTCATGGTGAAAGAACAGTCCGTGAGAGCACTGGGAGCACTGGGCAATAAAAAAGCCATTCCCCACTTAGAGAAGCTCAAGATGCAGCACCCGTACGGGAAAATTAATAAGTATATTAACCAGGCCTTAGACAAGCTGCTGGCGTTTTAAAATAGAATCATCCCCAGCCTTCTGTGGTGAGCAGTGAGGAAACCCATATGCTCTGTTGGCGACTCAACTCTTTGCGTGCTTCCACATACACTTCTTTAAAATCCTCTGCAGACTCAAGTAATTTCAAGAACATCTTCGCCCGGCAGCTGCATTTGTGCATAGCGCTTAAACTGTGTGTCCGTTTGAGGTATCCCTTCAGCCTTGAGCGTTGCTTTATCTTCTTTCGAAAATAGGATATAATCATTTTCATGCAAAAATCCGCACAAAATCTTTTTCAAATGCGCTCCAACGCGTGATTATCCCCGAAGGCTATACCCACCAGAAAACCCTGAGTCAAAACAGTACGGGAACAACCTGTCTGGTCAAAAGCGAAGCCGATGGACAATTGTACGTACTCAAGCAAAAAAAGCTGACAGACGTGGTCAACTGGAAGGAAGCGGAACTGTTCAAGCGAGAAATAGCCACTTTACGTCAGCTAAATCACCCTCACATACCCACTTTTCAGAAAGTCCTCATAAACACCGATCATAGCGAACATATCACGCTTGTGCAGGAATATATTGCGGGCGAAAGCCTACAACATCGGGTAGAATCCGGGCAGCACTTTACGGAACAAGAAGTTATTACCCTGATACTGCAGGTGGCCAGGACCCTTGCTTATCTTCACGGCTTCAGCCCTCCTATTATTCATCGAGACGTGAAGCCCGCCAATCTGGTGCTTTATCAGTGGGACGTGTTTCTGGTGGATTATGGCGCTGTGCACGGTGGCCTGAGTCGTAATAGTTCCACCATTGTGGGCACCTTCGGCTATATGGCTCCAGAACAGTTTGAGGGCCGTGCTTACCCTGGCACAGACATCTACGCGCTGGGAATGACCTTCGTTTTTCTACTCACCCATAAGCATCCGGTAGATATGCGAAGCGCATCCTCTGTTCTTGCGTATCGTGAGCATACGAATTTATCTCCTCAGCTTTGCCGCGTCATTGACCGCATGATTGCACCCGATCAAAAAAAGCGCTATACCGACACAGCTCCCTTAATACAGGATCTGGAACGGCTGCTTGCAGGCCAGCGTTTACCGCTGAAAGGAACCACACGAGCTGGGATAGCTACTACTTTAGTAGCTATTATAGGCCTTGCTTTTTCTTTTTTTTCTCCGGGCGCTACAAAAGTACCAGAGGTTCCACAAGCAGTAGATAAATCCCCACCGGCATTTATTGACCAAAAGCTCTGGCGTGGCAAGCTAACCTATCGCGGGAAAATACTAAATCACATCACCTCAAAGGATCTACACTTTCTTTTTGTAGATCCCAAAGACCGTATAAAGTATCTTTCAGCAGGTCGATTTTCTCCAGAGGGTCATTACAAGGACGGATATATGTGGTTTACCAATTTACCCGTAAATCAACCAGTTCGTATTGATTTGCTCATCCGCCAGGGTGAAAACGAGAATGAATACACTTACAGCAAAACCTTTACACCCGACCCTCAACATCCGGAACCTCTCAACTTCCCCGTACAAAAGATCATTTATATGTTACTCCCGGAAAACAGTCACGGTGCTTTAAAAGGAAAATACGGCGTTGGTGGACCCGGAGAACTCACGGAATGGGATCGTCTTCTGCATTTTGCCTGGGAAGCCATCGACGCCGATGCAAGATACACTTACCAGATCACAGAAAGAGAAGGAAACAGCCACTCTAAAGCAGGCACCCGAAAAGTTGTTGTAGCAGAGGGAACGCTTACAGATACGGCCTTTCGAGTGTATCTTGCTCCAAGCGCACCAAACTCCCATTACTATCTGACCATTCAGGCACAGGCTGAAGAAGAACAAATCGGTTATTTACAAACCTTTGACGGACGCCTGGATTATCCTGGCTATGCTTTCAGGGTAAAATAAATGAAAAATCTTTTTATGGCTTTACTCTTATGCATTCTCTACCACCTGAGCATGTCCTCCATAGCTCAGGAGCCGGACAATAATCCAGAAAAATGGCGGGGTCAATGGAGTTACCGAGGACGCGTACTGGATTTTCTCCAGCGTTTTGATGTTCACTGCGAGTTTGTCAACCTGGAAAGGCCGGACGGCTATTTCTTAGAGGCCATGACTTCTGGCACCATGCCCCACTGTTATTACGAAAAAGGAACCATCTGGTATGAAAACATGCCTCAGGGGAAAGTACTTATCACGGCCCGGGTAGGAAATGATAGAAACACGATCGAAGAATATGAGCAAAGCAAGGTATTTGTGCTGGATCCGACACATCCACAACCCCTGAATTTTGAACTCAATCGTATTTTGTATTTGAGTTCCCCTCAGGATACGCATTTTCAGGGCGCTGATTTTAATCCAGGCCCAGAAGACACACCCGAATTCAAAGGCGGCCCCCTTCGTTTTGCCTGGGAAGGTATTGGTGAGGATATTACCTATCGCTATCGCCTTGTAGAGCATAGAGAAAAACCGCAAGCATCAGAATTCGTGCATCGCCTGGTCAGAGCGGGAAGCACCTCAGATCATGAGATCACCTTTAACCTTACACCTTCCCAAAACACGTACTTTTTTACTCTTGATGCCTACGCTAACGGAACGCGAGTGGGATATTTATACACCACCTATCGCAGCAGGCCTGAACAGGGCTTTAGTTTTAAGGTGAAATAAGAGGGGTCAACGACTAGACCGCGTCCAGACTCACCAGACTCGCGTGGGGTACGTAGTGATGCTCCTGGCAGCGCGGCTGGTATTCTTCATCACCAATCAGTACCGTAGGGCTCTCGTAGGGTGCAGGCTCACCGTTAATGAGGCGCTGGGTAAGGGCTGCCGGTTCACCACACACCTCGCAGTCGGCGGTCAGGGGAAGCAGACCGTCGCAACGTTCAATAATTTCTTTCATAGAAGCCTTTTGCTCGCCCCGGGTGGCCCGCAGGGGAAAATACTCGCCGCGAAAATCCCGATCCAAACCGGACATATAGACAGAAATACCGTGCTTTTGCAAAAGGTCTAGCACTTCAAAAAGGGCGTCGTCTAGCAAAAACACCTCGTCAATTAAACAAGCCTTCAGGGGCAAGTGAGAGGAAAAACTTTCGCTAAAGGGCAAACAACCTGCCGCGGGCCGGCGGCTGGTTAAATCCAGAGACTCCGGCTGGTTCACCGCCTGGCGAATCCAGTTGAGCAATTCGTTGGCGTTGCGCACGGGAATGGCCTGTACATCACGAAACAGAGCGTCACGGGTTCGAATACAGCTGCCGTCGCGGGTATCCTGCACGGGTTTAAAGGCTAAAAAAGAGGCCTTATTGTGGAGCAGTTCCTCGGCTTTTTGCACCAGAAAGCGAGACTTTCCGCTTTTCATGGGGCCATAGCACAATTGCACAACAGCGGGTGAGTGGGGCATGTATCAACGTCCTGTGATCAAGATGACTCTATAGTACCAGATCGGTGTCGCAATTCGTGTGCCCGATCACGTTTTTGAATGCCCCACATTGAGAAAAAATTGCTCAAAAAAACCGATGCTTTTGATGTAAGATTCCACGGAAATGCGCTCGTCGTGACCGTGCAGCCGATCCAGATCCGCTTCGCTAAAATACACCGGCTGAAAGCGATAAATATTTTCACTAATTTCTTCATAATGACGGCTGTCCGTGGCGGCCAGCACCAGTGAAGGGGCCACCAGCGCTTCGGGAAAAACCTGACGAATACTCTGACTCAGGCGACCAAAAATTTGGCTGTCCGTGGCAGATACCGTGGAGGCCTGCCCGGAAAAGTCCGCAGAACGAGGGACGATTTGAATACGCTCATCCTGCAGCGCCGTTTGAAAATGGGCCTGAATCCCCTCAAGGGTGTCCCCCGGAAGCACCCGCAAGTTTAGCAGGGCCGACGCTCGACTGGCCAACACGTTTTCTTTGGCACTGCCCTTGAGCACGGTGGGAGCCACGGTGGTGCGCACCAGAGCCGCTGTGGCGGGCTTTTGCTGCAATTGCTGGAGTAGGAGAGGTTCTGTGAGCCAGAGATTGGCCAGAGCCCAGCCTCTGAAACCGCTCATTTCAGGGCCGAGCCAGTCAAAAAGCTGTCGCGCGGGACCTTCTAGTCGGGCAGGCAGGGGATTCTCTCTGAGACGCACCAGCCCCCGGGCCAGAATATCCACAGCGGTTTCGTTACCGGGCATGGAAGTGTGCCCTCCGGCCTGCTCCACACTCAGTTCCAAGGTAATATATCCTTTTTCCGCCACACCAATAAGGGCCACCGGCGGGGGCAGGCCAATCATGGAGCCAGGCACAATCACCAGTCCTTCATCAATGACTGCTGCGAGCTTCACGCCCTGCGCTTTCAAGTGGCTGGCCAACTGCTGTGCACCCTGACTGCCACCAATCTCTTCATCTTCGCCAAAGGCAAGGTAAATATCCTGAGCGGGTACGGTTCCCGCCTGAAGCTGGCGCTCTAAGGCTTCTAATAAGGCGGTCGCCGTCGCTTTGTCATCCAGAGTGCCTCGCCCCCATACAAAGCCTTCGTGCAAAGCTCCCGAAAAGGGCGCTTGTGACCATTCGGAGGCGACCGCGGGCACCACGTCAAGGTGAGCCGCCATCAAAAGAGCAGGGGCCTGCGGATTTTCACCGGGCCAGCGCAGCAGCAAACTATTGCCCCGGCGTTCTGGCTGAAGCTCCCGGTAAACGGTGGGATAGCTTTTTTTGAAGTGAGCATGGAGCGTATCAAAAGCCTGCCGGGTCTCAGCGGCCTGCTCAGGGGTTGGGGCCTGATACGACACGGTGCGCGTCCGAATGGCGATACGTAAGCGCTCGATACTGGCCGTTTCAAAAGACGTATCGGCCTGGGTAAGTAAAGGTGCTGTGGCTACCTCCGGAGGAGGCTGACGACTTTCCACCTGACTCCATTGCCAAACACTGGCTCCCCCTATACCCAGCAGCGCAAAGGTGCCGTATTTGATCACCTGTCCAAAGGCGTTCCCCAGACGTTCGGGCCAGGTAGGGGATGGGGGAACAGTCATTGGGGTTCCTCCAGTAGAATACGTTCAGGGGCATGATAAATATTAAAGGTATCGGGTTTCAAAAAACCCACCACCGTCTGACCATAGGCACTGGCCAAATCTACAGCCAGCGATGAAGGAGCCCCCACCGCGGCCACCAGCGGCACGCTGGCACGCAGGGCTTTTTGAACCAGTTCAAAAGGAGCACTGTTGCTCTCTGTGTA
>CAYFGW010000287.1:0-5459 GCA_964342365.1 uncultured Candidatus Sericytochromatia bacterium
GAGGTACACACCACAATGGCGTCTACCTGATTAAAGTGTTCGTTGGCCTCCTGGAGCTCCACACAACGACTCGCACCGGGATAAATCGCTTGCAAAGCCTCGCTATTTTTACGGGTGCGATTGGCCAAAACCACTTCAGCGCCCGAATGATCCAGATTCTTGATCATGACCTGCGCCATCTGGCCGGCTCCCATAATAAGAAGACGGGGAGAGTCTAATGCCGTAAAACGCTCTCTGACCAGTCGAGCTGCCAGCGCACCAATGGAAGCACAACCTTTGTTTATATCTGTTTCTGTACGCACCCGTTTGCCAGCAATAATAGCAAAGCGCAGCAGCTGATTGAGGATGGGGCCACAGGTTTTTTCTTGCTGAGCTAAATCCTGAGCGGTTTTCACCTGGCGCAAAATTTCGTTTTCGCCAAGCACCATGGAATCAAGCCCTGATGCCACTTCAAAGAGATGGGTGGCCGCAAATTTATTATAGAAGGTATAAAGCAAGGGTTCGAGGGTGTTTTTGGCAAGGTGACTGTGATGTGAAAGGGTGTTGAGAATGGCTTCTCGAGCTTGTAAGGTGTTGTGAACAATGGCGTAAATTTCGGTACGGTTGCAGGTGGACAACAAGACTGTTTCAGCAATGTCTTGCTGTGCCTGAAGTTCGTGAAGAATAGTCTGGGCTTCCCGTGCATGGAAGGAAAGCTGCTCTCTGGCGTGAAGGGGAGCACTTTTATAGTTCACACCAATTAAGATTAATTGCACAAATGCCTCTTCTATATTGCAAATGCATTTAAATTTAATAACAGGTTAAATTTGAGTCAGAATGACTTTACTTATTCTAACATAAACTTACCAAAAATCGCTTGATCACTACATTGACCCATATCAAAGAACCGGATGACCTGTTTCAAAAAAAAACTGCAAATTAATCTTTTCTTAAGCAAGTTTTATTTTTCACATAACGATAAGTGGATTATAGAGATCTCCATCATAGGATGTAATACAGGTATCGCTGATGAACATATCCATTAATCGTCAAAATATTGCTGTTCAGGGCATTCGTGAACTGCGTGCTGGAATTACCGTAGAACAGGCTGTACAAAAAACCAGAAACAACGGCCTGGACGAAGTTTTCTTCAAATCCAATGGCCGTACCTATGTGGCCTATGGGGATGCCCTTAAAATCAGCGATTTGCGCAAAAACGAAATTCCTGCGGTCATGTTCAATCATATGTCTGCTGACATTATTGCCTATGACGATGAAGCCAACTCTTACTTAGAAGGAGCCATGCGCGGAGCTACCGAAGAAATTGGCCATGCCGTAGGTTTTGTTCGCGGTGCGGTGAGTAACTTACTGCGCAGAGTGGGTCCTACAGTGGCGGGTGCTGCGGGTGTGGGAGCAGTGGGAATGGGACTCTACACCGTTTGGAAACGCTCTCAGGTGGGTGCTATTGGCACCGCGCTTTCTGCCCAGGGTGGGGCTGTAGGTGTGGCTACCGGTAGTAAAGTAGTATCAGGCCTGGTTGGGGGAATTAAAACGGCTGCGATTGCCGGATTAGCCGGGGCTGGCATTCTGGCCGCTTATGGAGCTCTTAAAGGGGCTCTTGAAGTGAAGGCTACCACCAAAGACTATTCCTCTATTGCCAGCATTGTTCACGAAGGTTCTACACCCTCTAACGGGGGAGCAGCTATCAGTTGGTCAGAACTTAACAGTGGTACAAGCAACTACACTCCCCCGGCCGCCCCGGTGACGGATGCTCCTGCGCAACCGGTTACCCCACCCGTAAGTTCTGAACCCGTTGACATCGGTTTTGGTTTTTCAGAGCATAATCGTTTTCAACGGAAGCCTCCCGGGCTTCAGTCGCCCGCAACCCTGATGAATCCGTCTTTATTGAGACGGTAATACCGTTGATAAAAACCTAATAATTCATAATAAACTCTTAACACAATCTAAATTTTAACCTTTTCTTAAGGTCAGCTTCATCGTGATTATACCTATAAGAGTTATAGTACACATTAGAGTAGCATTTGTGTGAGAGTAGGTTTTTAATGAACATATCTATCAACAGCAAAAACATTGCTGTTCAGGGTGTAAGGGCTTTGAGGCCCGGTATCACTGTTGAACAAGCAACCCAAAAAACCAAGAAAAACGGACTTGATGAAGTCTTTTTCAAATCCAATGGTCAATATTATGTGGCCTATGGAGACTCTCTGGAGATCCAGGATCTCCGCAAAAACGAAATTCCCGCCGTCATGTTCAACGGCGTTCAGGCTGACATCATTAGCTACGATGATGAAGTCAATTCCATGTGGGAAGGGGCCAGCCGGGGTGCTCTTGATGAACTCAACACCGGCATTGGCTTTGTGCGCAAGAGTATTGGTAATATGATTACCCGTGTAGGTCCCACCGTTGTGGGCACTGCAGCCATTGGTGCAGCGGGTGTGGGATTGTACCGACTCTGGCAGGAGTCTCAAAAAATGGGAGCCATTGGGGCTTCCCTGGCCGCCAGCGGTGCCGCTACCGGCGGTACCTTTTCCCTGGCTGCTTCTGCAGGTCAGTCCGCTATTTTGAACGGTATGAAAATTGCTGCCATTAGTGGACTTGCGGGAATCGGAGTGATGGCCGGATATGGAGCGATTAAAGGTGCTCTGGAAGCCAAAGCCACCCAAAAGGACTATGCGTCTATTGCCAGTATTACCGCTGAAGGTTCCAGTCCCACAAACCAGGGAGCAGCACTCTCCTGGCAACAGCTCAACGCCAATGGCCCCAGTAACGTGTCTAACGATTTCAATACCCCCGTGAATTTAGGGCCCTCTAACCCTGTCATTCCCGGTGAGGTGGTTACCAATCCTGTGTTTGATACGCCCTCAGGACCCAGCTTTGGCAGCGATAATCCCTTTGACATGTTCCGTCAACCTGCCCCAGCTACGGGTATGACCTTAATGACGCCGGGACAACTCCAGGCTGCCGGGCGACGTTAAACTTCAGAGGTTTTTTTCTCTGCGGATGCCCCGGTTGTGTCTTTTTCAGTCTGATCGACTTTATCCTCTTTTTCAACCTCGGGCAAATGCTCGAAGGTTTTACGCATATGCTGCAATAAAGTCTGGGCGTGTACCGCCGCTTTTTGATACACCGGTGCCAGAGCTTCGTGGAGACGCTTGCGAGAAATTCTTCCTGGCATAGCGTCCAGACTGGCCAGTGGAGAGGCTTTGGCTTCATCCATAATGTCAGTTTCATACTCTCGCTTCATGCCCCAGTATTCGTGGGGGCGCTTGCGCAGCGGCACGTCTGGTAGGGTGGAAACGGGCTGATGCATGGGCTCTTCCACTTCCACTCCCTGAAGCTTAAACAAGAGCAGGGGGTCTGCATCCAAAAACTCTGCCAATAAACAGCACACTGCGGCCACGTGCTTACAGGGCGTGACCCAGTCCGGGCAGGTGCAGTCCATGCTCATGTGTATGTCCGGGTCGGGAAAAAAGTGAGTACCAGCCTCTTCAAAGCGTTGCTGCCATTCTAACGGAATATCTGTTTTCACCACATCACTGTTGTTTTCGATCAATTGCTGAATCAGCAATTGCTGCCCGCGAGGGTAGGGGGCAAAGGTGACAGTCACTTCATAGGGGTGAATTCGGCTTCCCCGCACATTGGCACTGACCTTGTTTTCACGAATTTGAAAATCTTTCACGTGGCCCTGGCGGGCGTAGACTTCTCCCCGCTGCATGCGTTCCACGTCTTCACTGGCCACGGCGCTAAGCCACTGTCGAGACCACCAGCGGCGGCCAAAACTTTGAATAGGAATGGCCATTATCCGGTGACCAGATCCGCACTGAGTCTGAACAGGGTTCTCAGTTCGTCATCATTGAGTTCGGTGATCCAGTTCTCACCGCTGCCGACAATTTGCTCGGCCAGTTCTTGTTTTTCACTTAACATGTCGTCAATACGTTCCTCAAGGGTGCCGCTACACACCAGTTTATGCACCTGCACATTGCGGGTTTGCCCAATACGGTATGCCCGGTCAGTGGCCTGATTTTCCACCGCCGGATTCCACCAGCGATCAAAGTGGAAGACGTGATTGGCGGCGGTCAGGTTTAAGCCGGTGCCCCCGGCTTTAAGACTGAGAACAAAAATAGCGGGTTGTTTGTTCTCCTGAAATGTTTCTACCATTTCGGTACGCCGTTTACGGGGTGTACCCCCGTGTAAGAAGAACACTTCCTGATCAAAGCGTTCGCTCAAATACTTCTGTAAAAGTTTGCCCATTTCCGCAAACTGGGTAAAGACCAGTGCTTTTTCATCGCCGGCTAACACCTCTTCTAGCATTTCTTCCAGGCGGTTGAGCTTGCCGGAACGAGAACTCAGAGGCCCACTTTCTTTCAGGAAGTGGGACGGGTGATTACAGATCTGCTTGAGCTTACTCAGAGAAGCTAACACCAGACCTCGACGGGCCATGCCGTCCAGTTCTGCCAATTGCAGTTCGATGTTGTCCACGGTTGCAGAATAGAGGGATGCCTGTTCCACAGTGAGGGTACAGTAGGTCTTGCTTTCCTGCTTTTCGGGCAGATCGGGCACAATGGCGGGATCTGTTTTTAAACGTCGCAGAATGAAAGGTGCTGTCAAATGGTGCAACTGCTTGAGCGCATGTTTGTCCTGCCAGCGCTGAATGGGCGTTAAAAATAAGGTTTTGAACGCTCGTCGGGTTCCCAGTAAGCCTTCGTTTAAAAAGTCCATCAGGGTCCACAGATCCCCCACATGGTTTTCCACAGGGGTTCCTGTGAGGGCGAGCTTCCAGCGAGAGGGTAGACTGCGAGCCGTTTGAGACTGTTTGGTCTGGGCATTTTTGATATTCTGGGCTTCGTCCAGAATCAGTCCGGCCCATTTGATATCCGCTAAAAACTCGGCGTCTCTGTGCAGGAGCGCATACGACGTAATCACCAGCCCCGCGGGAGGTACCCGGTTCACAAAATCTTCTCCCTGATCCCGGTCAGAACCGTGGTGAATTTTGACGGGAATTTCTGGCACAAAACGCACGGCTTCCCGCCGCCAGTTGTCCAGGAGTGAGGTGGGACACACCAATAGGCTCGGCTGTGTTTCTCCCAGCTCGTAAAAATACTGCATGAGGGCCAGGGTTTGAATGGTTTTTCCCAGACCCATATCGTCTGCTAGACAGCCGCCGAGGCCGTGGCCACAGAGAAAGGCCAGCCAGTTCAGGCCCCGCTGCTGATAATGACGCAGGGTGCCCGTAAACCCTTTAGGAGGCTCGATTTCCGCAATTTCCCGTTCGCCCCGTAGTTCTGCCAGAAATTCTGCCAGCCAGCCCTGCACTTCCACGGCGGTAATTTCAAAGGGTGCGTGTTCCCCCTTGGGTCCGAGCAAGAGTACGTCACGCAGGGCCATGTGTTTGGGACGTCCGTGGCGCCACAGGCTCAGAGCCCGCTTCATGTCTTCAGGAGACACCTTGAGCCAGCGTC
>CAYFGW010000288.1:0-5451 GCA_964342365.1 uncultured Candidatus Sericytochromatia bacterium
TTCGTTGCGATACAACGCCAGCAATTTACGTATATCTTCAAATTCAAAATTCATGCGTCTGGCGCTTTTAATAAATTTCAGCGCATCAATATCTGCAGGGGTGTACATACGGTAATTGTTTTCACCCCGGGTCGCTTTGGGCAAAATACCCACCGACTCATAATAGCGAATCATTTTTGCGCTCACTCCGGTGGCTTTGGCTAGTTCTCCAATGGTTATCATCCTAAACCTTCTTCCTGATGCGTATGAGGCAAATGCCAACCCTTCCAGATCATGTAGATACAGGGAATCACAATCAGCGTTAATACTGTAGAGGACACCATCCCTCCAATCATGGGAGCAGCAATGGGCTGCATAATATCTGAGCCGATCTCTGTAGACCACATAATGGGCAAGAGACCTACAATCGTCGTCATTACCGTCATCAGTTTGGGTCTGACCCGCATGACAGAACCATGAATGACTGCTTCAAATAAATCCTCACGAGACTGTAGCTCACCCGCTTCTTTTCGGGCTTTGTATTCTTCATCCAGGTACAGCAACATGACAATACCTGTCTCTGCTGCCACACCCGCAAGCGCAATAATTCCCACCCAGACTGCTACAGATAGGTTATACCCGTAAAACCAGAGTATCCACACCGCTCCAATCAAAGAAAAAGGTAACGATAGCATAATGATGAGCGGTTCAGTAATACTCGAAAAATTAAGGTACAGCAAAAAGAAGATAAGTAATAGCGTCAGCGGTAAAACCCAGCTGAGCTGATTTTGTACGCGCTGCATGGCTTCGTATTGACCGCTCCAGCGGTAGGTGTAACCTGTAGGCAAAGCCAGAGACTTTAACTTCTCACTGGCTTGCTCAACGTATGAACTAGCGTCAATATTTTCGATATCTATGGCAATGGTAGCACTGAGTTGACCATCTTCTGACTTAATCATGGGAGGCCCTTGCGTAATCTTTACAGAGGCCACTTGCTCCAGAGGCACCTGAGGCCCCACAGGACTTGTGACAAGTATTTTATGCAATGCTTCTGGATGGTCTCGAAAGGCTCTTGCGTAGCGCAAATTAACGGTATACCGCTCCCTGCCTTCGATGCTCATGGTCAAATTTTTACCTCCCATGGCGCTCTCAATGACATCTTCAATATGTTTGACATTGATGCCATATCGCGCGGCTTTAAGTCGGTCAATGTAAATATCGAGATAATACCCTCCAGTGGAGCGATCGGCAAAGACAGAGCGGGTATTGGGTACTGTTTTTAGAAGCGATTCGATTTGCTTGCCCACGGTTTCAATTTCTTTCAAGTCAGGGCCAAATATTTTTATGCCCAGGGGCGTACGAATGCCCGTACTGAGCATGTCAATACGTCCTTTGATGGGCATGGTCCAGCCGTTGCTGACACCCGGCAACTGTAAGATTTCATTCATCTCACGCTCTAAATCTTCAGGCGTTAAACCCTCTCTCCATTCTGATTCTGGCTTAAAGGTAATCAGGGTTTCAATCATGCTCATAGGTGCCGGATCGGTGGCGGTTTCAGCCCGACCCACTTTACCAAAAACGGTATCTACTTCAGGAATGGTTTTGAGTAGCTTATCCTGGGTTTGCAGTAGATGTTGTGCTGAAGTGGTAGAAATACCGGGAACCGTTGTGGGCATATACATGCTTGTTCCTTCCCAGAGTCGGGGCATGAACTCAGAACCCAGGCCGTTAAACACGGGGAGCGTTAATCCCAGAATCAATAAAGCAACGGCGAGAACACCCCAACGCAGTTTCAAACTCAAACGAGCTAAAGGCTCATACATCGCAATCAGAAAACGTGAAACTGGGTGCTTATGTTCCGGGTAAATTTTTCCTTTGACCAGCCAGGACATCAGAAGAGGGACCAGCGTAATGGATAAAAGGGCCGCAAAAAACATGGGGAAGGTCTTGGTATAAGCCAGAGGCTTAAACAACTTGCCTTCTTGATCCTGAAGAATGAAAACGGGCAAGAAGGAAACAGTGATAATAAGCAGGGCAAAAAAGAGCGAAGGTCCCACTTCCTGGGCGGCGTCTATAATCACCGCTTTATGGCTTTGTCCCTCAGGTTTATGCTCTAGTTTTTTGTGAGCATTTTCAATCATCACAATGGCTGAATCCACCATGGCTCCAATGGCAATGGCAATGCCGCCCAGAGACATGATGTTAGCGCTGAGATTCATATAATACATGGGGATAAAAGCAATTAACACGGCCAGAGGCAGCGTAATAATGGCCACCAGAGCTGAGCGAAAGTGTAAAAGGAAAAGAAGACAGACTCCGGCCACTACAAGAGATTCCTCAAACAGCTTGTGCCTGAGTGTTTCCAGAGCTGACTCAATTAAGTGAGAACGATCATAAGTCACCACCAACTCTACACCCGGTGGAAAAGATGTGCGCGTATCCTCGATTTTGGTTTTAACACGTTCAATAACCTCAGCCACATTTTCGCCAAAACGCACCACCACAATACCTCCTACGGCTTCTCCTTCACCATTGAGATCTGCTATGCCCCTGCGAATTTCAGGGCCAAGGCTTACCTGTGCAACACTTTTCATCAGAATAGGGGTGCCATCAGCTCGTGCTCCCACCACCGTATTTTCAATATCTTCTGTAGATTGAATATATCCTCGGCCGCGAATCATATATTCACGGCCCGTCATTTCAATGGAGCGGCCTCCCACATCGTTATTGCTTTGTTGTACGGCTTTAGAAATTTGCTCTAAAGAGATGTCGTAGGCCAATAAAATATTGGGGTCTACCGTAATCTGATACTGTTTAACAAAACCACCTACAGAGGCCACATCTGATACACCCGGTACCGCTTTGAGCCAGTACCTTAAACTCCAGTCATTAAAACTCCGCAATTCCGCAAGATTGTTTTTTCCTGTTTTGTCCACAAGGGCATACTGAAAGCCCCAGCCCACACCGGTGGCATCTGGCCCCAGCCGGGGATTGACGCCGTCAGGTAGCTGTGATGCGGCAGTATTCATATATTCCATGACTCTGCTTCTTGCCCAGTACAAATCTGTACCGTCCTCAAAAATGACATAAACAAAGCTCATGCCAAACATAGATTGTGCTCTGACAGTTTTAACATTCGGCGCAGAGAGTAAGGTCGTGGCGATAGGGTAAGTAATCTGATCCTCGACAATATCCGGGCTGCGTCCCTTCCACTCGCTAAACACAATCACCTGCGTATCAGAAAGGTCGGGAATGGCATCAAGGGGCAGATTCCGGAAGGCCTGAAATCCTCCAATCGCCAGAAAAAAAGTACACATCATCACCAGAAAAGGGTTTTTAATGGACCAGGCAATGATGCGTTTAATGAACATGACCTCCGCCTCCCTGCATTTTGCTAACCACCGCCTGCATCTGACTTTCGGAATCCACTAAAAACTGGGCGTCTGTCACCACCTGCATACCGGATTCAAGCCCTTGTAAAAGTTCAAAATCCTCACCCAGTCTCTGGCCTATTTTGATTTCACGGGGTTCAAAATAACCGTTATTTTTGGCGACAAAAGCAATATTCTTTTTGCCCGTTTGAATCACTGCCGCCGCTGGAATTGTCAGCACTGTAGCGGGTTTACGCACGATAATCTCTACATGAGCAAACATCTCCGGTTTCAAAATCCCCGAGGCATTAGGCAGCACCACCCGCACGTTAGCGGTACGGGTTTGTGGATCCAGCGCCGGGTCAATATAGCTCACGTGGCCACTGTATTTAGCCTCCGGATAAAAAGGCAGCGTCACAAGCACCTCTTGCCCCACCCGAACCTGTGCCAGATCGTTTTCGTAAACTCTTGCCTGTACCCATACCTCAGAGAGATCCACAAGGCTATAAAGCACGGTACCCGCAGTAACACGCATCCCCTGCAATGCCTTTAAATCCGTGATGTACCCGGATTCAGGCGCATAAATCGTTACCGTGCGCTGAACCTGTCCAGTCGCTTTTAAGGACTCAATCTGTGCTGAAGTCATATCATAAAGTCTGAGTTTTTCTTCAGCGGCTTCTGCCAGATCATAGACAGCGTTATCCTTGTCGAAAAAGGCCGTGTTTTGCAGCTTTTTTGCTGATGCCAATGCAACGAGTAATTCATGTTGGGCAGCCACCAGATCCGGGCTGTAAATTTTGGCCAGAGCCTGGCCTCGCTGAATATACTGCCCATTAAAGTTGGCATAGACCTCCTCTAACCACCCGGCGTATTTCGTATGAATATGAAAGATGTTTTGCTCGTTATGGCCCACCCGTGCCACGCTGCGCACGGTGCTGCTCGCAGCTCGATGCGCTACTTTTGCCGTTTTTAGGCCAATAAGCTGCTGCCGCGTGCTGTTAATCTTTACGGCTGCTCTATCTTGCAAAGATGCTCCGGCAGCCTGAGGGGCTTGTTCCACTTTTTCAAGATCCATGCCACAAATCGGACAATTCCCCGGATGATCTTGTACAATCTGTGGGTGCATGGGGCAGCGGTACAGCTCCTGCTGTCCTAATAATTCGGGCACGGGAGACGAAGGGATAGCTAACGCTTTGGGGTCAGATTGAATGTTGCTCATATCAAGGTTGGTCATATCGAGATGATGGGTTTTATGCTCGTGCTGCTCAGCAGCTCTGAGATTACAGCCATTAAGCACAAGACACGCAGCAAACAAAAATTTAGTATGTTTCATCAGTTGTTCCTGCTAAATAATCAAGTTGGTGGCGAGCGGTGAGACGTTTTAATTCGTATTCCAGTTGTAAACGCTGATAACGCAACAGATCTGCAATCGCTTGCATAACGCTTTCAAAACTGTCTGCACCGCCCAGATAGGCAGCAAGAGAAGCATCAATTTGTGAGCGGGTTTCAGGAATGACGCGATTTTTAACAATGGCTAACTGCGTTGTGTAGTTTTTAAAATCCACTTGCCCATTGCGCCAGATTTGTTCCAACCGCTGGGTTTCAAAACGCAACATGTGCCCGGCCTGTTCACGTTCTTTTTGAGCGGACTGTATCTGCAACTGTTGCTTCTGCTCCGCATAAACGGGAAGCGTCATACCGCCTCGTACCTCCCAGAGAGGGTCTAAGGTGCCACGCTGGGTCACACCGCCTGCCAATACGTAATCCGGTCGAAGCTCTGATTCTGCCAGCTCATAATTTAGCTGTGCCAGCTTAACCTTTTGCTGCTGTATTTTCAGTGCCGGGTGCTGCTGCATATCCCAGTTTTCAGGAACAGACGTTACGACAGCGGGGTATTGGGCTGGCAAATCTGTAGCGCTGAACATTTCTGGCGCAGGCCAGCCCAATAGCACACGGAATTCATTTTCCGCTGTGGCAGAACGTCTCAGCCACTCCTGCTGACTTTGTGCTAAGCGGCTGTGTTCTCTCTGTACACGCCACACATCTTTTTGAGGCACTTTGCCTACTTTGTAATAGGCCAGCAGCGTCTCTTTAATACCGT
>CAYFGW010000289.1:0-5451 GCA_964342365.1 uncultured Candidatus Sericytochromatia bacterium
GTCACCTGTGAAGGTGTTAAAATACTCATTCCAAACCACAGGTTTTAGTGTCTTGCATTTGCAAAACACCCTGTGTTTCCTAATAAAACCCCTTATTAGAAAACAAGAAATTTACTTATAGGAGGTCAGCGGCGCTTACCACTCTTCCCGCGTCGCCCGTACTTATTATGGCCAAAAAAGATAAAGAAGTCGTTGGAGTCATTAAGCTCCAGATTGAAGCGGGTAAAGCTAATCCTGCTCCTCCGATCGGTCCTGCTTTAGGACAACATGGTGTGAACATCATGGAGTTCTGCAAGGCTTACAACGAAAAAACAAAAGAGCATGCTGGAATGATCATTCCGGTGGAAATCAGTGTAATGGGCGATCGCTCATTTACTTTTATCACCAAAACGCCTCCAGCGTCTGCGTTAATTAAACGCGCTCTAAAAATTCAAAGCGGATCTTCCATGCCTCAGCAGAAGGACGCTGGCACCATCACCCCTGAACAGGTGAAGGAAATTGCCGAAATTAAAATGCCCGATCTTAATGCCCGTGACATCGAAGCGGCCATCAAGATGGTTGAAGGCACTGCTCACAGCATGGGAATTGTTGTTGGGCAAGCCTCTTAGAATCTAGATAAAGCGAGTGACTGTTATGGCACGTTTAAGCAAAAGACAAAAAGCATTCCAGGAGCTGGTGGGAGATCGTCGCGATTTTTCACCCATGGAAGCCCTGGATCTTGTTAAACAAACGGCAAACGCCAAGTTTGACGAGACGATCGAAGCGTCGTTTTATCTTGGGATTAATCCCAAGCACGCCGATCAACAGGTGCGTTCAACGGTAACGTTACCCGAAGGAACAGGTCAAACTGTTCGTGTGGTAGCTGTTGCTAAAGGTGCAGCCGCTAACGCTGCAAAAGAAGCTGGCGCGATTGAAGCCGGAGCTGAAGAAGTTCTGGAAAAAATTCAGGGCGGCTGGTTTGATTTCGACGTCCTCGTTGCTACCGCCGATATGATGGGCCAACTTTCCCGATTGGGTAAAATCCTTGGTCCCAAGAAACTTATGCCTAACCCCAAGGCTGGTACTGTTGTTGCACCATCTCCCGATGCGATTGCAAAAGCCGTATCTGAATTCCAGGGTGGTAAAGTTGAGTTTCGTAACGATCGCCAGGGTAACGTACACGTTATTGTAGGAAAGTCATCTTTTGAGAAAGAGAAGCTTGCACGCAACCTGTCTGCAGTTTATGCAGCCATTATGCGTATGAAGCCCTCTTCTGCTAAGGGTCAATATATTAAAACCTTTGCTCTGTCGTCCACCATGGGCCCAGGTTTACGTCTTGACACAACCAAGCTCTCAGAACTGGCTTCCGTCGAATAAATAAGGAGAAACGGTTATGGTTACATTAGCGCAAAAGAAAGACCGCATCGTTCAGTTAACTGATCAGGTTGCGCGTTCAAAAGTTGCGGTTGTTTCCGATTACCGAGGTCTCTCTGTCAAAGAATTAACGGACCTGCGCCGCAAAATTCAGGACGCTGGTGGCGAACTCACAGTGGCTAAAAATACACTGATTCGTCGCGCCATCAACGACACCGAAGGTATGCCCGCAATTGACGACATTCTTCAGGGTCCTACCGCTTTAATGGTAGGTTATGAAGATCCCGTTGCCCCCGTTAAGGCAATGATAGATTTCCTCAAGGAAAACAAAAAGAAGCAAGAAATTCGCGGTGGGATCATTAATGGTCGCGCTGTGGAACCCGATGAACTCGAAAAGATTGCCAAGCTGCCTTCTCGCGAAGAGATGATCGCCAAGTTAATGGGATCCATGCAGTCACCTGCTCAGGGTGTTGCAATTACCATGTCTGGTGTGGCACGCAATCTGGTATACGTGCTCGAAGCTGTTCGAGCCCAAAAAGAAAATTCTTAATATTATTTAGGAGCATTGCATTAAAATGTCTACTCTCACAAAAGAAGATATCGTAGAAGCTGTTGGAAGCATGACCCTGCTGGAAGTAGCAGACCTGGTTTCCATGTTTGAAGAAAAATTCGGCGTATCTGCTGCTGCACCCGTAGCCGTAGCTGGAGCTGCTGGCGGCGCTGCTGCTGGTGGTGCTGAAGAAAAAACCGACTTTGACGTGGTTCTCACCGACGCCGGTGCCAGCAAAATCAAAGTATTAAAAGTGGTTCGCGAAGTAACCGGACTTGGCTTAAAAGAAGCTAAAGCTATGGTAGATTCTCTGCCTGCCAACGTTAAAGAAGGCGTTGAAAAAGCTGAAGCTGAAGAAATCAAAGCTAAAATCGAAGGTGAAGGCGGTAAAGTGGAAATCAAGTAAGTTGTCCCAACTTATTGATACCCACTGCCATCTCAATCTCGGTCAATACGAGATCGACCAAGCAGATATTATTCAAAAAGCTCTCAAGGCTGGCGTTAGCCAGATTGTAACCCCAGGGGTTACCCTTGAGGGCTTTTCCAGTGCCCATGCGCTGGCCACCCAATACCCCGGCGTGTTTTTTAGTGCTGTGGGCATTCATCCCACCCGTGCAGACACCTTCACGCAGGCGGCCTACGCCTTTTTTGAAGAAAAGGCAACTCTGGAACACGTGGTAGCAGTGGGAGAAACCGGACTGGATTACTACTGGGACGACTGCCCAGAAGATGTGCAGCAGGAAGCCCTGCGTCAGCATATCCACCTGGCAAAATCCACACAACTGCCCTTAATCTTGCACGTGCGCGACAAAAAAGACAGTCAGAAGGCTTATGACGATACCCTGCGCATTTTAAAAGAAGAACAGGCCCATGTGGTGGGCGGAGTCATGCATTGTTTTTCTGGTACTCTGGACTTTGCCCGGGCCGCGATTGCGGAAAACTTTTCACTGGCCTTCGGAGGCGTTATTACGTTTAAAAACGCAAAGGAGCTACAAGAAGTGGCCCGCACTATTGATTTGCAACATATTGTGTTAGAAACCGACAGCCCCTGGCTGACCCCCGCCCCTTATCGGGGAAAACGCAATCAACCCGCCTACGTCAAATACGTGGCAGAGCAATTGGCCCGATTGAAGGATATGCCCTTTGAAGCTGTGGCCACGCAAACCACCCACAACGCCCGCGCTTTGTTTAAAATTTAGTGAAGTTCTGCTCAAATTGACGCTGGGTCGCCTTTGGACTTCAACCCTGAATATGGTAGCTTACAAGTAAGAGATTCTCGCCCATGCAAAACACAACCATCTGGATAGCTTTTAATATTTTCGTGCTGCTCATGCTGGCACTCGATCTGGGTGTCTTCCACCGTGAAAATCACGAAGTGGGTGTCAAAGAAGCCCTGAGTTGGAGCGCCTTCTGGATTGCTCTGTCTCTGTGTTTTGGAGCTGGCGTTTACTACTTTATGGGGTTTGCCTCCGGCGGCGATTTTATGACCGCTTATTTGCTCGAAAAATCTCTCAGCGTTGATAATTTATTCGTTATTCTGCTGGTGTTTAATTACTTTCGGGTTCCCGCCAAGTTTCAGCACAAAGTACTGTTCTGGGGTATCCTGGGCGCTTTGATTATGCGGGGCGGATTCATTCTCATCGGAGCCGCGCTAATTCACCGTTTTGAATGGATTCTTTACCTGTTTGGTGCTTTCTTGATTTATACCGGCATTAAAATGCTATTTGATGATGGTGAAGAAGAAATCGATCCTGAAAGCAATCCACTGGTCAAAGTTCTCAAAAAAATTATGCCGGTGACCCCGCTTTTTCACGGTGACAAATTCTTTATCATAGAAAAGGGAAAGCGTCACGCGACTCCTTTATTTGTAGCATTGCTCGTGGTAGAGTTTTCTGATCTAATTTTTGCGGTGGACTCTATTCCTGCGGTCTTTGCGGTCACTCAGGATCCCTTTATTGTATACACCTCAAACGTGCTTGCTATCCTGGGTTTACGTTCTCTCTATTTTGCGCTAGCAGCGATTGTAGACAAATTTCACTACCTTAAATACGGTCTGGCCATAGTGCTGACACTGATTGGTGTCAAGATGTTGGGGAAAGAATTTTTGCATGATGTGCCTTCCTGGGTTACTCTGAGTATGGTACTGGGCGCACTTACCCTGTCTGTCATCGCCTCTGTCATCTGGCCACCCAAACCCGAAGATATGACCGGAATAGAAGAAGCCGTGCTGCACGAAAAAGAAAAGGACGAAGTTCATGGATAAATTTATTGGCGTTCTGGGCATGCTTGTCATGTTCGGTATTGCGTTTTTGTTTTGCAAGCCGGAGCATCGCAAGCACATCAATTTAAGGGTCGTCATTGGCGGCACCTTACTCCAGCTGATTTTCGCTCTCCTGATCCTGAAAACCCCCGTCAAAATTTTATTCACCTATGCCAACACTGCCGTTAATGCCTTACTTGGCTTTACCAATAAAGGATCTGAATTTATTTTTGGCTCTATGATGGATATTCCCAGCAACGGTTTTATTTTTGCCGTCCAGGTACTGCCCACCATTATTTTCTTTTCGTCGCTGATGACGGTTTTTTACTATCTGGGCATTATGCAGCTGATTGTGAACGTGGTAGCCAAAGTCATGGTAAAAACCCTTAAAACCAGTGGTTCAGAAACCCTTTCTGCCGCCGCTAATATTTTTGTAGGCCAAACCGAAGCTCCCCTGGTGATTAAGCCCTTTGTAGAAAAAATGACCAATTCTGAACTGATGGCCATTATGATCGGAGGCATGGCCACCGTGGCCGGAGGCGTCATGGCGTCTTATGTGGGACTACTCAAAGACGACATTCCCACCATTGCAGGTCACCTGATGGCAGCCAGCGTAATGTCAGCCCCGGCAGCGCTGGTTATGGCCAAAATCATGGTGCCCGAAACGGAAGTGTCTGAAACCGCTGGCGAAAGTGTGGAGTTAGCCAACGAAAAACTAGATGCCAACGTCATTGACGCCGCTGCCCGGGGTGCAGGAGAAGGTCTGACACTGGCCCTGAATGTGGCAGCTATGTTACTGGCATTTATTGCCCTGATTGCGTTAGTCAACGGAATTATTGGCGGCATTGGCGGACTGGTAGGCTGGGAAGGTCTGTCCCTGGAAAAAATCTTTGGCTGGGTGTTTTCACCATTGGCCTTTTTGATGGGTGTACCCTGGGAAGATGCCACCAAAATTGGCGCCCTGCTGGGTGAAAAAACCATGATCAACGAATTTGTAGCCTATTCTCACCTGGCAGAAATGGTTAAAGCCGACTCCGGTGTGCAGCTGCAAGAAAAGTCTGAAATTATTGCCACCTACGCCCTGTGCGGTTTCTCTAACCTGAGTTCCATTGCTATTCAAATTGGTGGCATTGGGGGTATTGCTCCCAATCGCCGGGGCGATCTGGCCAAGTTGGGCATTCGCGCAGTCATCGGTGGTTCTCTGGCCTGCTTTATGACCGCCACCATCGCAGGTTTACTCTGGACGCCTGACACAGCTCCGGCCCCTACTCCTCCTAAAGGTCCCGCA
>CAYFGW010000290.1:0-5400 GCA_964342365.1 uncultured Candidatus Sericytochromatia bacterium
CGTCGTCGTAAATCTTCTCGCAAATACAAATTAGAAAAGTTGCAACAACAGGAAGAAAAGCGCTTACTCGAAAAGCAGGAGCTAGCTCCTGAGGACAAAATTATTGAACTGAGCACTGAAAAGCTCACCGTGGCAGAACTGGCCGATAAAATGAAGATTACTTCAGCAGAAGTCATCAAAGCTCTCTTTATGAAGGGTAAGGCCGCAACCATCAATCAGGTTTTAGAAATTGAAACCGCCCAGATGGTAGCTGAGCATCTGGAGTACGAAGTGCTCATGCCCACTCAAAAAGAAATCAAAGAAGCTGAAGAAAAGCCTGCTACCACCATTGTGGCCAAAAAGCTTCAGCTTACCAACGAAGGCGAAAACCCCGACGATCTGGAAATTCGTCCTCCTGTGGTCACCATTATGGGTCACGTGGATCACGGAAAAACTTCATTACTGGACTACATTCGTAAAACCCGTGTCACCGCCGGTGAAGCCGGAGGCATTACCCAGCACATTGGTGCATACCGCGTGGATGTGGACGGTCGCCCGATTGCCTTCCTGGACACCCCGGGTCACGAAGCCTTTACCTCCATGCGAGCACGAGGCGCCAGCGTTACCGACATTGCAATCATTGTGATTGCTGCTGATGACGGCATTATGCCCCAGACCATTGAGGCCATTAACCACGCTAAGGCCTCAGGTGTGCAAATTATTATTGCCGCCAACAAAATCGACAAAGAGGGCGCAGACGTGGAGCGCTCCAAGCAACAGCTTACCGAACACGGACTTGTCCCCGAAGAATGGGGCGGCGATACGGTAGTGGTTCCCCTTTCTGCCAAAACCGGCGAGGGTGTAGACGATTTGCTTGAAATGATTGTTCTGGTTTCTGAAGTCCAGGAACTTAAAGCCAATCCCAAAACCTCCGCTGTGGGCGTGGTTATTGAATCCAAGCTCGAAAAAGGCCGCGGTTCTGTGGGTACGGTTCTGGTACAGGGCGGTACGCTCAAGCAGGGTGATTCCTTCGTCGTTGGTCCCGTTCACGGTCGCGTCAGAGCGATGACCAACGAGCGTGGCGAACGCTTGAAAAAAGCAGGCCCCTCTACTCCTGTAGAAATCATCGGATTCCAGGATGTACCTGAAGCCGGCGAAATTTTCACCGTGGTGAAAAACGATAAGGTAGCCAAAGCCAGAGCGGCAGAAAACCAGCTCAAACTGGACGAAGAAGCGCTCAACAAAGGCCGCGTAAACTTGTCTTCTCTGTACGATGCAGTAGAAGATGGTGAAACCAAGGAACTCAAAGTAGTGGTCAAAGCCGATGTTCAGGGTACCGTTGACGCTATTAAGCAATCTTTAGAGCGTCTCTCTGATGAAAAAGTCCTCTTGCAGGTGATTCACGGTGCCCCGGGCGAAATTTCCGAAAGCGATGTGATGCTGGCTTCTGCCTCTGATGCGCTGGTGGTGGGCTTTAATGTCAAAGCCGACAATAACGCCAAACGGGTTGCACAGCAAGAACAAATCGAAATTCGCTTCTATGACATTATCTACAAACTTATCGAAGACGTGGAAAGTGCCATGGAAGGTCTGCTCGAACCCGAAATGGTGGAAGTGGATCTGGGTACCGCAGAGGTACGTGCCATCTTCAAAACCAGCAAATCTGGCACCATTGCCGGTTGTTACGTCCTCGAAGGCAAATGCGAACGCAACGCCTCTGTACGGGTAGTACGCGGCGAGAAAACCATCTTTACCGGTGCTGTGGACTCCCTCAAACGCTTTAAAGATGACGTCAAAGAAGTTAACGCAGGCTACGAATGTGGTATCAGCGTGAAAGACTTCAACGACCTGGAAGAAAAAGACAAGCTCGTTTTCTTCAAAATTCAGGCTCGTCACGAAATCGAAAAAGGCTAAATCAGTCACTGAAAAGCCCCTTCTTGTACAAGAGGGGGCTTTTTTACGGGCAAAATTTACGGTTTACACATGCAAGAAGAAGAAATTATCCAACTGGCGCATCAGTTTCCTCGTTTTCATAAGGAGGTCAGCCTGGGCATTGAAGACGATGCGGCTCTCTTTATGCCCACGCCGGGCTATACCTACGCATGGTGTGTGGACACACTGGTAGAAAACACGCACTTTTTAAAATCTATGCCCGCCCACGGCGTAGGCTGGAAAAGTCTGGCGGTTAATTTGAGTGATCTGGCAGCCATGAATGCCGAACCCCTGGGCTGTCTTTTATCTCTGGGTCTGCCTGCTCACATTGAAGCGGACTGGATCAGCGCTTTTTTTACGGGTTTAAAAGCCGCCTGCGAAACCTACAGAGTGGATTTGATGGGTGGAGATACGGTGAAGCAAGAACATATTTCCATTTCTGTATCAGTGCTGGGAAAATCTAAAAAAGCCCTTACCCGCCGGGGCGCAAGGGCCGGAGACAGTCTGGTGGTCACGGGAACGCAACACGGTGCAGCCGCTGCGGGGCTGCGGGAGTTTCTTGCAAGTAAAGACACTTTATTATTACCTGAAAAGCTCAGTCGCTTGCAGAAAGCACAGCTTTATCCCGCGCCTCGCTTTCAAGCGGCTCAAGAACTGGCCTCTTTCGAACGTACCCATGTGCTAGATACGAGCGATAGCCTGCTCAAATCAGCGCGACTTTTGGCCATGTCAGGAAAGTCTGGCCCACTGGGTTATGCGTTAGAAGCACGGCAAATTCCCGGCTATGTTTGTGCGGACCATCCCCATTTTTTTGCAGACGTGCTGCGTGGCGGAGAAGATTTTGAACTGTTGGCCGCAGTTCCACCGAACGTGGTTTCCCAACTGTCTTCACGCTTTCGGCCCATTGGCACCCTCACTGAAGACATAAATTATACCCTTCACCATCAGGACAACACCTACGTTATGTCCGTTGACGATGAAGGGTATAAACACTTCGAGTGAGCGTTATTTTTCTCGTTCAGCAATGGCTTTGGCACGGGCTTCACCAATGTGTCGCAGAAGCGCAAAAGGATAAATACCGGTGCTGTGACCGTCGCTAAAGTTGAACTTGACGGCGTAAGCGCCCACAGATTCCATGTGAGATGCGGTAATATCCACAGGTACCATAGCAGGCACCAGCAGTTTTTCACCGGTATTTTCGTCAATACAAGAGGCGCAGGGACAGGCCAGTCTCAGGCCCCGAAAATCATAGCTGAGATCGGTGCCGTCTTCCCATTGGATAATAATTCCCTTCCGGGTAGGCTTCATGCCGGCGGGCGTGACCTGAGCGCGGGTAAAAGCATATTGCGGTTTCATAGCTTAAGCCCCCTGGTTTTCTTCACGGGTGCCGGGTGCGCCTTCTCCGGTGCGTAAATCCCATTCAAAGGCACCCAGTCCACCGGGCTTGGCCAAATGATTGACCTGATCAATCACCTGAGAAGTGATTTGACGAAATGCCTGAGCAGCGTCAGAGTCCGGATAACCGGCCATAACAGGCTCGCCAGAGTCGCCGCTGATGGCCACCGTCTGATCCATGGGAATACTCCCCAGGAAAGGAACCCCTGCCGTATCACTCAGTTTTTTACCGCCGTGAAAAGGCGAAGGACCGTCAGGTGTGGCCCAGCCCTGCATATTTTCGACCACCCCCAGAATGGGGACGTTGACTTTTTCGAACATGCGCAGCCCACGGAGCGCCACTTTGACAGAAATGGCCTGCGGGGTCGTCACCACAAGCGCCCCGGTGAGGGGAATACTTTGAGAAAGAGACAGTTGTGCATCTCCGGTGCCGGGGGGTAAATCCAGAATCAAATAATCCAGTTCACCCCACTTTACACCGGATACAAACTGGTGAATAAACTTGGTGATCATAGGCCCTCTGAGAATGGCGGGCGTGTCCTGACCCACTAAAAAACCCATGGACATGATTTTAATATCGTGTTTTTGTAAGGGAACCAGCGTCTGGTCAATTACTTGTGGATGCTGGTCTTCAAGCCCCATGAGAACGGGAATACTGGGACCGTAAATATCCACGTCGGCCAGACCCACTTTAAAACCTTTTTGCGCCAATCCCAGCGCCAAATTAATGCTAACGGTGGACTTTCCCACGCCGCCTTTACCACTGGATGTGGCAATAATATGTTGAATACCGGGTATTTTTTTCATACTTGCTCCTTGATGCGTGTACAGGCCCGTTTTATATGCGGCTCTGAAGGAGGGTTTCATAGCCTCCGGCGAGAGAATAGACCTGTTTAAATCCTCTGGATAACAAGTAGTCTACCGCCTGTCTGGAACGCATTCCTTTCTGGCAGTATACCAACAGAGGCACTTCCGGGTTGAGCATATCTTCAAGTTTTTGGGGCTGAAGTTCCTTTAATTCTTGTAACGGCACGTGAAGCCCTGTTAAGCTACCGCCCCTGCGCTCTTCAAAGCTCCTGACATCCAGCACCCGTTCTGGATAATGACGCAAATGGGCTTCAGCAGCCGCAATGTCCCAGTCCGAACGCCCGGAACCGTGAGACGGTTCAGCAGCGGTAAGGCTCTTCAAACGTTGTTCTAAAGGAACGGCATCAGGCCCACATCCCAGGCATTGGGGATCAGTAGGCAGCTTCATTTTGTGAAAATCCATGGTTTTCAGGTTAAGCAGCAACATCTCTTGCTCCAACCCCTGTTCCCATTGCCCGATCAGACGCATGACTTCCAGGGCCTGTAAATTTGCTGCCGTTCCCACCACCATACCCAGAATGCCCGCCTCATTACAGGTGGGAATAGCCTCTGCGGGCGGAGGCTCAGGGTAAAGACAGCGAAAACAACCGGGGCCCGGCTCAAAACTGGCTACCTGTCCCTCGAAACGATAAACGCTTCCATAAATCCAGGGGAGTTTAAAATACTGACACGCATCGTTAATCAAATAGGTCACGCTTAAATTATCAGCACCATCAATAACCAGATCATGATCTGACAGCAAAGTCTCGGCATTGTCTGCAGAAAACGGTTCTTGAATGCTCCTGAGGTTCAGGTCTGCATTCATTTCCCGTAGACGGTTTTGAGTAACCTCTACCTTTGGTTTTCCCACGTCTACGGGGGTAAAAAGGATCTGGCGGTGCAAATTACTCAGTGAGACCGTATCGGGATCCACCAGTGTAATATGCTCCACACCCGCCGCAGCCAGATAAACGCTGATGGGACATCCCAGGCCACCCACGCCCACAATCAGTACACGCAGATGAGAAAGACGCACCTGCGCTGCTTCAGACCACTCTGGCAAATACAGTTGCCGCTGATAACGGAGCCACCGGGACTCCGTTAAGCGCTGAGGTTTAGCCATTCTTCAGGGAACGTACTGCCAGAAATCAGTGGCCGGATCGTGGAAGGGATCGGGGTTTTGGATACTGCCCGGATAAGCAGGCGTACCCGGTACATAAAGCCCTACGTCTCCCGATTCCGTGATGC
>CAYFGW010000291.1:0-5390 GCA_964342365.1 uncultured Candidatus Sericytochromatia bacterium
GGGCTGGCCCGTGGGCCACGTGATTTTTTATGAGAACCACGAGCACGCCATTACCCATGACAAAATTTGTTTTATGGCGGACCCCGATCGCTATGCGCCCCTGTGCAATCGGGACATACTCAAACTTGCCCCCACGGAAGCCTACTTTTACCCCCCGTCTCAGCTCAACATTCAATACCGGGAACTCAGCGAAGATATGGTAGAACCCCGTTTGCAACAGGCTTATGATTTGGACCTGCGCAGCCAGCTGGTGTTTCCCGTGGCTATTGGAGAAGAAGTGGTGGGCTTTTTCGAGTTCTTTTGCACCCACGGCATCGACAACGACGACACCATGAAAAGTCTGCTGGCGGAAGTGCAACAACAACTCACCGTGGCGCTGGAACGAAAAGCTGCAGAACAGTCACAAGCCATGAGCGAGCGCAGACTGTCACAGGCTCTGCGCATCGGGCGCATGTGCAGTTTCACCTGGGATCTGGATCGCGATCAAATCTGGTTCTCTGAAGAAGCCCAAACCCTTTTAGACTCCGCCTTTACCGCGCCCAAAAATCGTGAAGAAATGCGCAAAATGATCCACCCTGAAGACCTGGGGTATGTGCAAAAAGCCTGGTTTGATGCCATTGAAAATTTTACCACCTATACCATTGACCACCGGATACTCACCGACGACGGTGAAGAACACTATATTTCCATTCAGGGAGAAGTAGAACTGGATCTTAAAACGCACAATATGCGCATGATTGGTAGCATCCAAAACATTGACGATCGCAAACAGATTGAGTACCATCTGGCCCGTATGAAAGAGGCGGCCGAAGCCGCCAACAAGGCCAAGTCCGCTTTTCTGGCCAGTATGAGTCACGAAATTCGCACCCCCCTCAACGCCATTCTGGGCTTTACTCAGATTATGCTGCGGGACGATGACCTGAGTGCAGAACATCAGAAACACGTGAACACCATGTCCAAAAGTGGTGAGCACCTGCTTTCTCTGATCAACGATATTTTAGAAATGTCTAAAATTGAAGCGGGGCGCATTCAGCTCAACGAAGAGGTGTTTGATTTACACGAACTGCTCAAAGATCTTCAGACTCTCTTTCATTATCAGGCGGATAAAAAAGGGGTTCTACTTTCGCTGCACTGTCCTGACACCGTTCCCCGCTGGGTCAAACTGGACAAGGGCAAGCTGCGCCAAATTTTGCTCAATTTGCTCAGCAACGCCATTAAATTTACCCATCAGGGAAAAATCTCCATTCGGGCCTTCTGGCAACTGGGCACCCTCCGCATTGAAGTGGAAGATACGGGCGAAGGTATTGAGCAGTACGAACTAGACAAGGTATTTGATAGTTTTGGTCAGACCCAGAGTGGTGTAGACGCTCAGCAGGGTACCGGACTGGGCATGCCCATCAGTCGTACCTATGCCCAGATGATGGGGGGTAATTTAACCCTGTCGAGCACCCGGGGTCTGGGCACCATTTTTACACTCACTGCCAATGTCACCCTGGTGGATCCGGCCCAGGAAAAACAAACAGAGGTCTTGTTCAAAAAATATGCCCAGGTCAAAGAGGTGCTGCCCCTTCAGTCAGTGCAGCCCCGTATTTTAATCGCCGACGATCGCCCTGCCAACCACGAATTTTTGAGTGCAGCGCTCAAACCGCTGGGCTTCAATACCCACATTGCCACCACCGGAGACGAAGCTATTATAGCCTTTCAGCGCTGGCACCCTCACCTGATTCTGATGGACGCCGATATGCCCCACACCAATGGCGTGGAGGCCGCTAAAACCATCCGCGAAAAACTGGGAGGCACCCTTCCCATTATTTTTGTGACGGCGAGCGTTTTTTCTCACGAAAAAGAGCTGCTTGCACAAGCGGGTAGCACAGAAATCTTGCTCAAACCACTGCGGGTGAATCAATTGCTCCACGTGCTGGAAAAGCACCTGAATCTTGACTATGTATTTGAGACCCCCATTCATACTGCACCCGTTCTGGCAAAAGAAGAAACCGCTTACACCCTTGATAAAACGCTGGCCGAAACCCTATCTAACCATATTCTGGATGGTGATCTGGACGCCTTTGAAGACACCGTTAACAGCCTGAGCCAGCCAGAACTACAGGCTCAGCTGCTGGAACTGGCAGAAGCCTATGACTTTAATGCCCTGACAGAACTCCTGGAGAGTTCCACGAAGGTATAGTAAGAAAGAACGTTGTATGTGTAATTTATCCTTGATGTCCCACAATAAAGGTGCCGATATTCTTCTGGTAGACGACACCCCCGCCAATTTAAAAGTACTGGCCAATTTACTCAAAGAACAGGGCTATAAAACCCGTGCTGCCATCAACGGCAAGCTGGCCCTTCAGGCTATTGAACGCCGTAAGCCTCAGCTGATTCTGCTGGATATTAATATGCCTGAAATGGACGGTTATGAAACCGCTCGCCAACTCAAGGCCAACCCGGAATTTGCGGATATTCCCATCATCTTTATTTCAGCCCTCAGCGAAACAGATGACAAAATCAAGGCCTTTGAAGCCGGAGGCGTGGACTATATCACCAAGCCTTTTCAATTTGCAGAAGTCAGTGCCCGCGTGAGTGCGCATCTGGAATTGTACAAGCTCAAAAGTTCCCTGGAAGCACAAAACAAGGCGCTGAGTACCAGCCTTCAGCGAGAAAAAGAGTTAGAGGCTCTGCGGGACAATCTGGTCAATATGATGGTGCACGACCTGCGTTCTCCGTTGACGGGCATCCTGGGATATTTGTCGCTATTGGAAATGAAGTCCGATGACTGGGATGCATCCAGTAAAGACTTTTTACAAAACGCTCAGGACAGCACCGATACCATGGTGAATATGATTACGCAGTTGCTGGACGCCCACCGACTGGAAGCGGGACAAATGCCTTTGCACAAGGAGCGCAACTGTCTCAAAAAAGTGACTCAGAAAGCCTTTGAACAACTGGGGGCCAATGCTCTGAAATTCAGTTGGCACCGCGACTGGCCCGAAGGGGCCGTGGAAAAAGAGTTTGATGCCAATTTAATTCAGCGGGTGATTGCTAACTTTCTGGGTAACGCCGTTAAATTCACTCCTGCCGAGCAAAATATCACCCTGCGAGTCACGTCCGACGGTCGTGTGGAAGTGCAGGACTCCGGACCGGGCATCCCGGAAGAAGACCAGCACCGGATCTTTGAAAAATTTGCTCAGGTGGAAAGCGATAATCAGCAGGTGCGTAAATACAGTTCCGGCCTGGGTCTGTCGTTTTGTCAATTGGCGATTGAGGCCCATCAGGGTAAAATAGGGGTCAACAGCGAACTGGGTAAGGGAAGCACCTTCTGGTTCGAAATTTAGAAAAACAAACCAAAAACACAAATGATAAACGGACATAACTCGTCAATGACCCTCGGCTGACAAAGTACAGCCGGGGCTTGTGTCTAAACTCCACCGCAACTCCGAATACTTTTGCAAGCGTTCGGCTTTGGTTTCAACATTCGACACATTGGGGACGAAAGACAAGCGCCCCGTATCAGTCTGGTCTTGCCAAACCGATAGCGTTCTCATACATACGTTTCTGGCTCCCACCAAATCAGCGTGTAGCTTGTAATGGCATTTTCCACATTCAAACAGTAAACTTCCATGCTTACGATTGGCTTTGGTGGTGTGGCCACACATCGGACATTGCTGACTCGTATAGTCTGCATCCACTTTGACCACTAGCGAACCATACAGCGGTGCTTTATAATCCAAAAAGCCGTGTAGTTCAGCAAAGCTCCACTGACTCACGCGACGATTGGCCCGTTTGCGTTTAGCACTGGCTTGAGTTGAGGACTGGCGTTCGGTTCTCTGACGAATATCTGTCAGATTCTCGATTCCGATCATGCTGCCTGGAAAGCGTCTCAAAAGCTGGCAACTGGTCTTATGATTGGTATCAGCAATAAACCGTCTCTCTCGGCCAGATAACGCAATCAAGCGCCGTTTGGCTGACCGAGTGCCTTTTTGCTGAAGTTCCCGTCGCCGACGGGCGTAGCGATCCTTGCGTTGTCTGGCTTTCCTGCCGGAAACAAACAGACTTTGGCTTGAATCGCTACAGGCTGTCAGGTGATAGCGTTGCCCCACATCCACTCCCACAGCCTGAGTATATTTTTCTTGGGGGATTTTTACCTCCATGGATACCAGCAGACAATACTGCTTCTTTGATTTTTGATAATAAAGCTTAGATTCCCCCACTTGCACACCCTCTTTGATCCATTGCAGGTGCTTAGTATAGCCTTCATAGGAAACAACTATACGACCCGTCAAAGTTTTGATACTCACTTGCTGATCCCGTTTAAAGGTCATATCTCGACCATAAACATAAGTGAGTGTACGTGAAATAAACCGGGCCGCCTTATCCATGCCTTTGTATCTGCGTCCTTTGCGGACCGCAGTCTTTTGTGCTTGATACTTTTTAAGCTTTGTCCAGAAGGATTTATACTTGGCCGTGACCTCGCGGGTGATACTGCAAGCCATTTGTGAGGGAAGTTTAAATGTCTCACGCAGATCGGCATAGATCAGCTTGTGCAATCTAGTCTGATTGGTGAGCATTCCCTGCTCAAAAGCCACGCCTGAAGCAAAATTGAGCCCATCACGATAAGCCAGGGTGGTGTGATCCAGTGCCGCTTTTTGCTCTGGGTTCAGGATCAGTTTGAGTTTTGCTGTGAGTGTTCTTTTTAGAATACTATATTATACAGTTTTAGATCAGAAGAAGCAAATGCTAAAAGTGCGCATGTATACCGCCAAGGTATAATGCCTTTAAAAGCTTTTGTGAGCTTAGAAAAAGAAAGGAATTGGAAGAAAGAAGGCTCCTGTTCAGAGCTTGGCTCTGACATGCTTTCCTCCCCAGCCCAGCAAGCTAGGGCGCGGGGTATCCAAGCACGAACTCAGATGAATAAAACCATTTCTATATTAGGCGCTCCACTGGATCTCGGAGCTGGTCACCGCGGCGTGGACGCGGGTCCTTCTGCCTTTCGGATTGCCGGTCTACAGCAGGCCCTCGAATCCATGAAGTTCAAGGTGATAGATGAAGGCAATGTGGATATTGAAATCCCCGAAAAACTGGAAGTGGGCGATCCCAAAGCCCGCTTTTTAAAGGAAATTGCCCAGGCCTGTGAGCGTCAGTCTGAGAAGGTGAAAGACGTTCTAGACAGAGGTCACTTCCCTCTCATTCTGGGGGGCGATCACAGTATTGCCATTGGGACTCTGGCGGGGATCAGCGCCCACTACCGAGAAAAAGGTGAAGATATTGGCGTCATTTGGGTGGATGCCCATGCAGATATGAACACCGCTGACAGCACCATTAGCGGCAATATTCACGGTATGCCCTTGTCCAGTTCTCTGGGATTGGGTCTGGAAGAACTGGTAGGCATTGGC
>CAYFGW010000292.1:0-5388 GCA_964342365.1 uncultured Candidatus Sericytochromatia bacterium
GCAAAGCCACCTTTTGCCAAATATTGGGGGGCATCATACGTTTTTCCGTTGATGGTAATTTGCTCAGGAACATCAAGGGATCCCCCTCCTTTGGGAATGGTTATTTTCTTACCCACACTGCCGCCAAGTCCCTCGTTAATTCCCGATAACACAGATTTTTGCAGGAGTTTATTGGAAGACTCTGTATTCAGAACCTGAGAAATGCTTTCATCACTGCGCAACATGAGTTCACGACCCAGCTGGCTTTTCATTCCGCCTGCGTTTTTAATCATTGTGGCGTACTCGTTTTGAATATCCTGTAAATTGTCACTGATGCTGTGAGAGCCCTTGCTAACATCGTCTGCGTTTTGTGCACCTTCTTGTAGGCTTTGAGACACCACCCGAATAAACGCCTGTTTGCGATCAGAGAGCTTCTGCATATCTTTGTCGGAGTAGTTTTTCATGCCCTTGAGCAAGTCCGTGGCCAGCTGATCCACTTCGCTACTGGACATGTTCTGTATCGACAGCACCACATCGCTATTTTTGCCCTGATCCTGCACCCAGGTTTTCACCTGCTGTGCCAGTTCGGTTTCGGCGGTTTTGCTTGTTTTTGAGCCAATCAAAGCTTTGGTTTTATCTTCATAGGGAGCCAGGACGTGACTCAGACCGTTACTGAGCTGCTGGTCTAAGTTTCTGCGACCGTTTTGCAGAGAGACCGCAAAGGTAGAGCGTGCTTTAATCAGGGTTTCCGATTCTAGAGATTTTAACTTATTCGCCAACGCTTTATCAGAAAGGGTTTCGTGAATGCGCTCCACTTCTTTGCTTTCCACCCGGCTGGATTGAGAGGTCACGGTATCGTTCAGGTATTCCTGACGGGCAAATTCGGAGACGCCCTGACTGGTATCACGCACGTTCTCAGGACTTTTAAGCTGACTCTTGGCGGTTTTTAAACCTTCAATCAGAGGTACCTGCTCGGAGCGCTCCTGAATTTCCGAGCTGCTGGTTTCGTCAATTTGCTTATGGATTTCATTAAGTTCCTGTGAAGAACCCACATTGCTTTTCCCTTTTTCAGGAAGGGGAGGAGCCTTCGGGGGTGGAGCCTGTGTAGAAGTGGTCTCGGGGGTAGGTGGCGGTGCTTTTTTGGGGGCCTGGGTAGGGGTTGTTTTGGTGATCGGGGAAGACCCCGATAAACGCAGGTTAGACATCATATTGCTCCTGAATGCTTTTATCTCATTATCTTAACGCAAAAGTCAGACAATTAAAAGGAGGGGTGCCACGCTATTTTTCGAATACGACAAAGCGCCGGTGTGAAGATTTATTGCTTACACATCGGCGCTTTGACTATGACGTTCCGCGCAAAGAAACTGAGCTATTAACCCCTTTACAACTACGCGAAAGCGATAATGTAAGCCTGTAGCGGGCCGGTTGGGCATCTAACCCGTCGGCTCCTTGCTTACAATTCTTAAGTTACAGCACGCGGCGTTAAAAACGCATAAGAGACGAATCAAAAACAAAGCAAAACAAAAATTCAAAGAAACGTATCCCGGGATCTCAAATCTGCTCTTCGCCATCATGCAAAAGCCTGAGAAGTTTGAGAAATGGGACATGCCCAGAAGGGGTCTTGAAGGCCGCAGCGCGCAGGATGCGACAGCGCTGTGGCCGGAACGAAGTGAACGGAGGCCCACGGACGGGCCGCAGAGAGCGTCCCCTGACGGGTATGTCCCATTTCGCCCAATCATAACGCCTCCTGTCTTCTCCCCCGTTCCCACAACATCTCGTGCAACCCCATTAATTCTTCCATCTGCTCCAACACGTCCGCCGCATAACGTTTCTCTGAAATCAACCGCTTTACATCACTTAATTCCAAAACCCATTCCTCACAGGTTTCCAGAAAACGAAAATAACATTCCGCGCCGTGTCGCTCAAAAAAACGTTCCGACATGGGCAATGCAATATCTCCCTCAGGAAAAATTTGCTTCAACCCTTCACGGGAACGCAGCAAAACATCTATGATCTGCCAGCAGGTGCCATCATTGAGCAGAAGATGGAAATTATGATCTCGTTCAGGAATATGCCCGCGAATCATGCCGTTATGCTGAAGCCACATATCCCAACTCAAAAAAGGGGACGAATGAAGCCCCGGATGATAACTGTAATACAGCAAATCACCGGGGCGTGTGATGACGCGGCTATGGTATCTGTAAATCTAACGACCCACGTTGGTGGCCAGCGCGGGCGTTTTTCCGTAAGCGGGATCAATGGGGCCTTCAATGACACCTCCGCCCATGAGCATATCGTTTTCGTCATAAAAAACGGTAATCTGCCCCGGTGACACAGCGCCCTGAGGCACCTCAAACCACACCTTATAGCTATTGTTTCCGATGGGCTCAAAGCGAGATTTTACCAGTCCTGAACGGTAACGAATACGGGCATAGGCTTCAAAGGAACCGTCAATTTCAGGCACCCCGGACCAGTTCACGTCTTTAGCAATCATGCCGGTGGAAAAGGTTTGATCTTGCTCGCCCACAATCAGGCGATTGTTTTCAGCGTCAATACTCAGCACGTACAGCGGCTTGGGTGAAGACAGGCCAAGACCCTTACGCTGGCCCACGGTATAGTGGACAATGCCTTCGTGCTTGCCCAGTACCTTGCCAGAAATATCCACAATGTCGCCACCGTCAATGGACTTTTTGTAGTGGTTGCGCCAGAAGTCGTTCAGGCTATCGCCCACAAAACATAAATCCTGACTGTCGGGTTTGTTCATGACCGGGTGTAGGCCTAATTCTCCCGCCAGTTTGCGAGTGTCAGCTTTGTTTTCAAAGGCTCCCAGTGGAAACATCAGTTCAGACAGCTGCTGTTGACTCAGCTTATAGAACATATACGTTTGGTCTTTGTTGATATCGCGGCCCCGAAACAGCTGATAACGCTGTAAATCTTCGTTATAATTGAGACGCACGTAGTGACCCGTGGCCATTTTATCCACGTCCATATCGTTTTTGACAGCGTTCCACAAATGATGAAACTTCATTTTGTGATTGCAGGTGGGACAGGGATTGGGAGTGGTACCATTCATATAAGAATCCACGAAGGGATTCACCACTTCTTGCGTAAATTCTGAAATGAGGTTATACACTTTGTGTTCAATGCCTAAATGCTCGGCCACCCACTGTGCATCTTCAATGGCGTCACCAGAGCAGCATTTGCTGTCCTCCCAGATCACCATGGTTACACCTACCACATCGTGGCCAGCTTGTTTTAAAAGCGCTGCTGCTACTGAACTGTCAACACCGCCACTCATTCCCACTGCTATCCGCATGATTTGGTTCCTTTTATACCTTTTTAACGGCTTCTATTCTAGCATGAGGGTACGTACCCAATGCTAGAGCTTTGTCAAGCAACTTTGTACACGTCAGCTATAAATCCATGAAAAATACACCCTTTTCGCAACAACTTCGGAAGGAGTTGAGTTTACCCGCCACCTTAATCATCAGTTTTCTGCTGATTCTACTAATTGATGTAGTGGACTATATTAGCGATCCGCTGTTGGATTTTTCCCTTTTTTATTTGACCCCCGTTCTTTTTTCTGCCTGGTTCAGAGGGCGGAATATGGGGATATTTATGGCGGGGGTAGCCGCCTGTAGTTGGTTAATCACTGAAGGTATTGCCGGGGCGATACAAGAAGATTTTCTGGTTTACTATTACTGGGACTCGTTTACACGACTGGGGTTTTATGTGGTGGTAGCCATGCTTTTGTCCAGTTTAAAAGAGAAGCTGGTACGCCAACGAGAACTGGCCCGTACTGATAGCGTCACCGGCAGTGCTAACGCCCGTCACTTCCGTGAAATTATGGAGTTAGAAATTGAGCGTTTTCATCGCTATGAGAAGCCCTTTGCTGTGATTTACTTTGATCTTGACCATTTTAAGGTTGTTAACGACACCCTGGGACATCATGTGGGGGACGAGGTGCTCGTGACGGTGGTGAACGTAACTCGGAAGGTGTTGCGAGCCAGCGATCTGGTGGCCCGTCTGGGCGGTGATGAGTTTGGCGTCCTGATGCCAGAAACCTCCGAGGGGCGGGCCGAAAGAGCCATGGAGCGTTTGCAAATGGCGTTGCTGGACGCCATGAAAGCCCGTGACTGGCCCGTGACTTTTAGTCTGGGTTGTATTAGCTGTGTGGACGATTCACCCGATGCCATTGAGCTCTTGCAGTTGGTGGATCAGCTCATGTACCGGGTGAAAAACAGTGGAAAGAATGGCCGTCAACATATGACTTACGCCGAGGCCAAAACCGCACTGATGCCTCAGGGAGCCGCGTAATCAGGATGGGTGGTCAGGCTAGTGTCTGTTAAGCTTTGCAAAAAGGCAATCAAATCTTGCTTTTGTTCATCACTCAAGGTAAAGCCTTTTACAAAACCGCTCTGAAAGGGGTTCGGAGCCCGTCCACCGGCCGCATAATGCTCAATGACTTCTTCCAGGGTTTCGATACTGCCATCGTGCATATACGGCGCGGTAATGGCAATATTACGCAGGGTGGGGGCTTTGAATTTACCCATATCTTCATGCCTGTGGTTTAATTCATGAACACCGGTGTTATTGGCCGGATACGCGCCTTTGCCATCCAGGTTATACAGCCCGGTATTGTGAAAAGCAAATTCCGTAAAAGGACTGTGCACGTGTCGGGTGGAATCACTAAAATTGAACCCGCCGTGGCAGTGGAAACACTCGGTGGTTTCGCTAAAAAACAGGGCCTCTCCCCTCAAGGCAGAGGCCGACATGGCCTCTTTTTCGCCATAGTAGGTGTAGCGATCGTAAGGGCTGTTAAAGGACACAATGCTGCGCTGAAAGGCTGCCAGAGCAAATGCCAGGTGACGCACTGAAATCGGGTTCTCGTGCTCGGGAAAAGCGGCCTGAAAACGCTTTTGGTAATCAGGGCTTGCTTTTAGACGCTCTAAAAGCATATCTTCTTTGCCTTCCATGCTCAGTTCCGGTGGCTCGCTGCCAAATAAAGGGATCAGCAGCTGGGTTTCTAGTTTGCGCAATTGCGGATTGTTCCAGGTGAGCACAGAATTGTAGGCCACGTTAAACAGGGCCATACTGTTGCGCGGATGCACATCGCCGTGAACACCTTGAGACACCGTCTTTTTTTCGGTAAAGGCAAAGCGCTGTTCGTGGCAGCTGGCACAGGACATGGTGTTGTCTACAGACAGCTGTGGATCGTAGAATAAATGCCTGCCAAGCTCTACTTTGGCCACCGTCATGGGGTTTTCTGCGGGCACCACCGGTTCAGGAATTTGCGGCGGCAGTTGCCAGCGGTAGTTTTCCACCAAAGGTGTTTCACTGGAAGTAGCGGGCGCATTTGCCTCGCACGCTGTGACCAGAAGGCCGCACACCACCAGAAATCCTGAAAGA
>CAYFGW010000293.1:0-5371 GCA_964342365.1 uncultured Candidatus Sericytochromatia bacterium
CAGCCCGGTTCTTTTCTGGTGCTCAGCACACTGGGACTGGTGGCGGGCTCTTTTTATGCAGAATCCACCCGGGGCGAAAGCGTAACTTTTAAAAGCGTGTGCTGGCGCGTACTTAAATTTCCGCCGCTGATATGCTTCGGGGTGGCTTTAGTCATTAATATCAGCGGCATTAGCTATTTCCCCCTCTTAGAAAGCGCACTGCGGGCTGTGGGTACCACCTTAACCCCGGCGGCCTTACTGGCCGTGGGTTTACAACTCAAATTACGCAGCGAAAACGCCCAGCGCCGCCTGTTGTTGATGGGCCTGAGTTACCGCTTGGTATTGGCTCCCCTGCTGATTTTTTTGCTCTACGGCATCGGATTTCAACTACGGGGGCAGATGCTGGGCGTATCTGTACTGGAAGCCGGCATGGCTCCCATGATTACCGGTAGCATTGTGGCCGCCGGGTTGGGTTTGCGCCCCGCGCTAGCCAGTGCGATGGTTAGCGCGGGTATTCTCGCTTCAATGGTCACCGTTCCACTGTGGTACCTTTTGCTGAGCACTTATTTTTGAAAGCTGAGAATCATGGCTGCAGAAGGATCCCGCAGCAAGAAGGTAAAGCTCTCCATCAGATATAAACTCACCTGCTGCTGATCGTGCTGTTGATAGCCGAGGGAAAAATCCTGCCCCAGCACCAGTTCAAAGGCGTCTTCCCGCTGAGCCACCAGCAATATCTCATCCTGTAAAGCACGGGTAGCCAACACCTGTCCCATGGAAAGGGTTTGCACTTCCTGTAACAGAGCATGAGAACCCACGTAATGAGCACTCAAATATTGATAGGTCTCCGGGCTTACCACCAGATGGTAGTTCTCGTTGAGTCCCCCTTCAAGGGTGCGGGTACGCATGGTGCGGATGGCCGCTGCCAACGAATCCAGGAATTTAACGGGGGTCTTGGACAGGGTCATGGGCTCCAGATCTGAAGCCAGCAAGCCGGATACTTCAGCAGAAGACAGGCCTTTAAATATGACACTGTCTTCAAAAGCAGCCATTTCGCGGGCCGCTTCAATCAGCGGATCCAGATTAATATCTCTGGCTCCCCGCTGCAAATTTTGTAATTCTGCCAGGGATAAGTGAAAAGCTTTTCTGGCTTCAATCATGGGCTGTACCTGACGAACACCGCACTGCACGTCAAAATTGGGACTATCAATACCCTTTAAGCGGCCGTTGCTCTCTGCATGATGTTCCAGCCCGAGCGGGCCGCGAATATCTACCAGACGGCGCCCTGTCAAATTGGCACGCAGGGTTTCTGTGGCCTGGGTTTCTAACATGGACCAGACGGCATTATCTAAGGGGGCCAGATGGCGTTGAAATAAACTCATGGCTTTAAACTTCCTATTCCTAAACTCAAATTTTTATGTTCATCGTGCGTCTTCTCAGCAGAAGCTCCACTGGATTTACCCGTGGCCTCTTTCTCTGTTTCCACAATAGAAGTGTTTTCGTCCTGAAACAGGTAGGTGCGAAGCATATGGTCCCAGCCCGGCATGTGGCGACGTAGCCATTCTAAGGCCATACAGGCGTGTTCCATTTCTTCATCACGATTGTGAATCAGCAGTTGTTTAAGCTCAGGATCTGTACAGGTCACCACCCGCTGATGATACCAGTCCACCGCTTCTAATTCTTCCATCATACTCTTGATGGCCCGGTGATAATTGCGGGTGTCTTCGTCCAGTAGTTCGTAAGGCTCGTGATACTCCATTGGCCCCTCCTTTTTCGGTTCCGAAGTAGTTTAACATGTGCTAAAACTTACCCCCCAACTTGTGATAACATAAGGGTTAAAGCTGGTTTTGAGGAATGATTATGAGAAAAGTATGTCTGGCCGCAGCCCTGGGGTTATTTGCCTGCACCGCAACCCCTCAACTTTCTCAAGCACCGACACCTTCCGAGCCAGCCACAGCCCCTCTCGCTGCAGCCCCTTCATCCTCTGAAAACACCCGCAAGATTACCTCTGTCCTCCACTCGCCCCTGAAGGATGTACGTGCGGTTTCAGAGCGCGACAACCGTCTCAAAATAACGGTCCAGATGGGTTATCGTACCCAACAGCTAGAATTGGACAAGATTTTGCACCTGAAAGCCTGGGTCGAGGGTCCGGGACTGGCAACACCGCTTTATAACCAGAATGACTTTGTGGCCGTGGAACAGAACACCACCGAACTTTTCATTGAAGATATTCCCCGGGGAAAACACCGCATTGTTACGGTTCAGGGCTACGGTGCTCTTAATGACAATAGCGCAGAGACCGTTGCCGGAGCCACTCTGAAAGCCGTTTACAATTCTCCTGAAACCAGCAGCGACGTGGTGCTGGATTTTAGCTGGCGCAGCACCCTGGAAGCCGAAATTATTGAACAGCTCCTGGACGCCGCCGGTGACAATGCAGAGATTCTGGTCTGGCTAGATACTCTTGATCATGGTGCCCTGAATACGCTACTAGACAATCTGGTGTACGGAACCCTGCCCACCACAGGAACGGCTTATCGGATCCACCCACAACAGGTATCTGCACAAGCTCTCTCAGACCAGATACAACAAAACGTAGGAGAGATTCCCACACTCAACCCCACGGATACGGTCCCCGAAGCCTGGAAAAAGCAGACCCACGACTTCTCCTTAACGGTCCGTCACGCCGGAAATACTCCGTTTAACCGCAGCCAGATTGCCCTGCAGCTTTCCGATCCCGCATCTCCTCCCGTCAGTATTGCTCAGGGATTCGACAGCGCTACACTGGAAGGAGCCGTACCTGGTGAGTGGCGTCTCAGCGCCCATATTGCCGGCCTCAACGGTGGGGTTACGTTTACCACCCCCGTTTCCATCGCCCCGGACGGTACCACCACCCTGAATCTGGGCACGGCGGCCAACCCTATTCTGATGCCGCCCGTCATTACAGGATTAACCACCACCCAAATTCTGAGCAACAACCGACTTACCCTCAGTGGTGACGGATTTGACGCCAATACCCCCGCCCAGAATGTGGTGCAGGTGAACGGAGAAACGGCCACGGTGGTGTCAGCGACCCTTACAGAACTGGTCGTTCAACTGCCTGCTTCTGTGGGAGAATCTCAGATCACCGTGACCCGCAACGGGAGAACCAGCAATTCGGCAAATTTGACGTTGCCTCCACGGGTGGTAACTCTCAGCTCCGAGCAGGGACTGCCTGGCGACAGTCTGACTCTCACACTGGCAGGACTTGATCCCCAACAAGAAAACACCAGCGTTCGCTTTTTTGATAGCCAGACCGATGCTGAAGTGCTGAATAGAACCAATAGCAGTTTGACCGTGCGCGTGCCCGCCGACGCACGCACCGGAGCCTTAACCCTCACATCTTCACAAACAGCGCCTCTCACTTCACCGGTATATACCCTGACCAATCAACCGCGCATTACGGGTTTGAATACCGCTGGTCCTTACGGTGCTCTGACCATTCTGACCATACTCGGAGAGAATATAGCAGACGCCACAGGAGTTACCGTGGGCGGTGTGCCCGCCGTCATTATAGGCAGTGTGGCAAATCCTGAGGAAAGGGTCTTTATTGAGCTGCAACAGGCGGCCCCTGCAGACGCCCAGTTTGTGGTCACCACCCCCAACGGCAGCGCCAGCTTTGAAGCCACCATCCCGACTCCCCCCACCATTCAAAACGTCACGTTTCCGGCCCAGCCCGGCGGTGATATTATCATTACGGGAGAACATTTTAATAGCGTCAACCGCGTGGATATTGCAGGTACCGATCTATCTCAAACAGACTATACCCTCGTGAGCGACACTGAGCTACGGCTTCATACTCTGCCCAATAATCCGGTGGTGGGATCACTGGGTATTACCAATCCAGACGGTAGCGCCTATACTTCTTTAACCTATGACAATGTAGTGAACTACATCGGGCCTGCCCTGGCGGCCCCCAATACACAGATTGACACCCCCGGCCTGGGCAATCCCCACGGAATTCACGTGAATCGCGATCACGATATTTACGTGGCCAGTCTGAACGGCAGCGCGTATAAATTTGGCTACGATGCGCAAGCGGACACGCACAGTCTGAGTTGGGTGGTCACGCCGGACGTGTCTTTTGGAGAAAAAGAAGATATTACCACCACGCCGGACGGCACGGTATACGTGGCCAACACCAGTACCCTGACCGTGGAAAAAATCACGGTAACTGTGGATCAACAGGGTAACGAAATTCCCACTATTACTCCTCTGGCAAAAGTTCCCGACCCGGAAGGACTGGAAACCGACGCCCAGGGGAACCTGTATGTGACCTCCACCAGTCAGGACGAAACCTGTATTTTTAAATTTTCCAATCTCAGCCAGCCCCTGACAGACCCCGGTGCTACCCACACCTGTAACAGCATTAAAGCTTCCCCCTTAACCGATCCTCAACAATTGAATATTGAGGTGGTGGCAGGCGGAGACCGGCGCTTTGTCAATGAAGTGACACCACAATCTGAGCCCATTGCCACCGCCCGCTTTGACCATCTGGAAGGAATAGGCATGGACGGACAGGGACGGATTTATGTGGTAGAAGTGGAAACCCGCTATTTACGTCGTATTGATCCCAATAGTGGAGAAGTTACGCTCTTTGCGGATTTTTCCAGAGGCACGGGCATAAACACGCCCCGAATGACCATGCATGAAATCCGGGTCGATCGTTTTGGAAACGTCTTTGTGCCCTCTTCTGATGATGGCTCCCCTGCCAAGGGCATTTATCTGGTTACCCCCAACGGAAGTATTTCACTGGTGGCTGGCAATCCCAACGGTCTGGTGGGGGTAAACAACGGTTCTCCTATTGAAGACAGCCGCTTCCGTGATCCCAAGGCCGTGGATTTTGGCCCCGACGGCAGCCTTTACGTAGCCGATATGGGCTGGCAGGGCATTCGTAAAATCGAGCGCTTTGAACCTGCCGCGAACTTACAGGTACCCTGAAACTGCGGGATCTCAACCAACTTTACATGTTAATATAAACGCAGAAAGGTCGTTTGCATGAAGAACACACATCACAAGTTAACCCTGGCTCTGAGCCTGCTCCTGGTAGCCTGTAGCGTTACACCCAACTTAGAAACACCCACCACGAATCCGGCTCAAATCCAACCTTCCGCAAACGCCTTTACCCCCCGTCCCGATCAGAGTTTGCCCCACCTTTTAGAACAGGTGTCCGGACAGGTGCAGTCTCAGTCAGAGAAAGACCGCCTTCAGCTCGAAATTATTGTGCACGGTCAGACTTACACCACCCAGCGACTGGAACTGGATAAAATTCTGAACTTAAAAGCTTGGGTGGCGGGCACCGGCATTCCCGAGCGGATTTTCAATGATGACAATTTTGTGCCTATTATTGATCGGGGAG
>CAYFGW010000294.1:0-5332 GCA_964342365.1 uncultured Candidatus Sericytochromatia bacterium
AGAAAGCACGTATTTTTCTGGGGGTAGAGGTGTTGGACAACCCCCAGAAAAATATTACAAACCTTGATTTCAGTACTTTACAGGGGGCTTAAAATTCCGAAACTACAGTATTGTGCTTAACAAGGCAAAACTTTCGCGTCTGCCCAAGAATATCTGAAAATACGGAAACCATCGCAGCCTCAAAAGCCTCATACAAGCCCATGTCATCACTGCCCAGAAACTCGCCATAAAACATTCTGGTCTTACGACATTCCACCTCATTCAACTGATGCGGATGATAACTGATGGCCTGTGCTTCCAAATCCCCACTCAAATACCCCTTGTGCAGTTCCTCTAAAAAATCTTGCTTCGGCCAGTCCAGATACAATAATTGCGAACCCATAGCCCCACAGCCGCCTTACTCCCCACCGTTTAGTAACCAGTCTGGCAAAGGGGCTCATGAAACGGGGGACGCTCTGTCGCTAAAATCCGAAGTGGTGCTAATCTCTGATTTATTCGATCATTTCTCGGAATCGCGTAAAGCCCGAAAGCCTAGACAACGCCGTAAATGACCCGCAAGCAGCGCAGCTGTAATGTCGGGTCGATTTACTGGGTTGTGAGGCTACGGCTCACAGACTC
Source organism: uncultured Candidatus Sericytochromatia bacterium (assembly GCA_964342365.1). GTDB lineage: Bacteria > Cyanobacteriota > Sericytochromatia > UBA7694 > UBA7694 > CAXRDE01. The sequence goes on from CAYFGW010000294.1 coordinate 619, forward strand.
TTTCTTTAGATTTTAATGAAAACGGACTCTATTTACGGGAACAGATTGCCTTTATCGAGATGCCTCATTTTTGGAAGTAAATCTCAACATTATTTAATAATCCGCAAACAAGAATATTCGTTTTAACAGACAAGTTTTTTAGTCGTCCGTTTTTTTGATGGGAATTTGCCTATATTCAGTAGTAGCAACATATAGTAGAGACATAATTGCAGTAGCAAGACCTATAAAAAACAAGTATATAGGTATTATCATATAAGCTAGTATTTCCTGTCCGTCTCTCTCAATAGGATAAATGAATAATACCCCTGATACTAACATCACCGCTAAAGTGATTAAAAAAGGAAGTTTAGTTTCCCGGTGAGATATCAACGATAGAGAGAGAGGAATACCTAACATAATTACAATATATAAAAAAAAAACAATAAAAAAACATCTCCTTCTCAGATGATTTCAATCTTCGTACTTGCTTATAATACTCGTAAGTTGATTATACACGCTCATTTAAAAAAACACTTTGAGAGCTAATATCAAAACTGATCTTATCTTAGAAAACGGAAAGCTCATAAAAGAGCCATTACTCAAGATTTGAGTCTATAATTTTTATCCTATTGGAGATTTGTTATTCAGGCTTATTTTTAAACGCACCTTAATTTGTTTTTGTTGACTATAATTCAGACCATATCTGTAATGGCTAAACAGGTGATTTGCAGATTAATATAATTCACCGTGACAATACTGTAATGCCCAATATACGGACAATCTGAGTTAGATCTCCAGACGCACTCACCGACTAAAATCTGAATACTGTAATTCAAACCATATCAGCAAAGCCCACCTATCCGGCGTAGCCAGGATAAGGTCGGCAGGTTGAATATCTTGTGATAGGAAGCCATCAAATTAGGAGTAGTTCTCGGTTTAGCGTTAATCAAGAACTCCAAGAAAACTCCCCTTTAGGTATAATTTCCACCTTGGTGTAATTTCGTGGCGAGGCATAATCACAAGCCCAATTCAACGACGTTGATAACCTGTGAACTGGACACGAAGTGGACGTGAATCAGGTTGATCAACTTTGTTGTCTGGCGAAGTCCGGTTTTTTCAGTCTTTAAATGAGATATACATCAAACCTGTTGTACTTCGATTTAGGCTCTCAACAAGAGGAGAATGGCTACTATTTACGTGTAATTGGTTTGTTATCTTTGAGTTAACTTTTCTAATATCTTTTAGCTTCAACCAAAATCCAAAGTTTAAATCTGAGTTTCGATAATATTTTGGTATAAACTGTTTCTCTGGTAAGAGTCTTTGATCTTCTTTTGATATTGTAATAATATTGGCTCGGTATACATACTGCTTTTTTTGAGTTGTTTTTATTAAAAAGACAAAATGTTCTTCGTCGCTTTCATCAATCGTATTGATATATTGTTGTTTTATAGAATTGCCAAATTTACCAAACCAAACATAACCATTTTTTTCGATGATTTTTTTATGTTCTGAAATAGTGTCTGTATTATTTTCTGTAACTAGGTGAAGATTTCTATTTAAAAAATGTTCATTAAATCTAACCATAATATGAGTTGGCTTTTGTTTATTCTGTTTCAACATTGGTAAGTCTCTTTATTTCTAATCCACAATATAATATATTCTTACGCAATCCAATGACTACTTAAAACTTCAGCCTGTTTGAGAACTAATTCGATTGCTTCTGGAGCCTTATCCGGTGGATATTTGTACCGTTGAAGGGTGCGTCTCACCAAAATTCGTAAGCGTGCACGAACGCTTTCACGGACTTGCCAATCAACGGTTGTCGATTTTCTGAGCTTTTCGGTGATTTCAACGGCGATTTTCTTGAGAGTGTCGTCGCCCAGTTCACGAACCGCTGACTCATTACTGGCTAAGGCATCATAGAAGGCGATTTCATCGTGATTCAGACCAAGATTAGCTTCGCGCTCTATGGCTTCTTGAAACTCTTTGGCCATCTGAATCAGTTCTTCAATTACTTGGGCTGTTTCGATACCCCGATTATGGTATTTGCGTAGGGTTTCTTTTAGGCGTTCAAAGTATTTCTTTTCTTGTACGACATTATTGCGGGTTTTGGCCTTGATGTCGTCTTTGAGCAATTTTTCAAGCAGTTCCACGGCCAGATTGCGCTGGGGCATCCGGCGCACATCTTCTAAGAACTCATCTGAGAGCAAACCAATATTGGGCTTTTCGATGCCTGCGAGTTGGAAGACATCTGCAACACCATCGGCCACAATCGCGTTGTCGAGGATTTGTTTGAGGGCCGAGTCTTTTTCTTCCTGACTGCGCTTGTCATCGACTGAGGTGAATTTGCTAATGGCGGCTTTAATCGCTGAGAAAAAGGCCAGCTCTTTATGCAGGGCTTTGGCTTCGTCGAGTGTGGAACAGAGCGAATAGGCTTTATTCATGGCAAGTACTGCATCCAGAAAACGCTGTTTTCCGTCCTCAAGGCCGAGGATATGGTTCGCAGCTGGCACAAGAAGCATATGCGGAGCTGTTTCAAATTTGCTGTAGTCAAAGCCATGAAAAAGTGAACGGATAATATCGAGCTTTTCTAAGAGAATGGCTAAGGCTTCCTCGGCCTTGAGGGTGGGCGCGCCTTTACCTTTGGAATCGGTGTAGGTTTTGAGGGCTTGTTTCAGTTCGTTGGCAATGCCGATATAGTCCACGACCAGACCACCGGGCTTGTCTTTAAAGACACGGTTGACGCGGGCAATGGCTTGCATCAGGTTATGCCCTTTCATGGGCTTGTCGATATACATGGTATGGCAACAGGGCGCGTCAAAACCTGTCAGCCACATATCGCGAACAATTACCAGTTTCAGCGGGTCTTTGGGGTCTTTGAAGCGTTTTTCGAGGCGCTTTTTGGTGGCTCTGTTATGGATATGAGGTTGTAGATGTTCTCGATCTGAAGCCGAGCCTGTCATCATGATTTTAATCGCACCCTTTTCAGGATCGGAATCGTTCCATTCAGGACGTAAGGCCACAATCGCATCATAGAGATTCACACAGATTTCGCGGCTCATGCCAACAATCATGGCTTTGCCTTCAAGGGTGCTGGTACGTTGTTCAAAGTGAGCGACCAGATCAGAAGCGACGTTTTTAATGCGCGGTGATGCTCCGACCAATTTTTCCAGGCGGCTCCAATGGCTTTTGGTACGTTCACGGTCGCTAATTTCTTCATCTTCGACGATTTCTTCGACCTGTTCAGAAAGGCTTTCGATTTCATCATGGTTGAGGTCAAGTTTTGCCAGTCGGGATTCATAGTAAATGGGAACGGTTGCACCATCGTCTACAGCGTCTTGAATATCGTAGATCGAGACATAATCCCCAAAGACTGCGCGGGTGTCTTTGTCTACGGATGAAATGGGTGTGCCTGTAAAGCCAATAAATGAGGCATTGGGTAATGCGTCGCGCATGTGTTTGGCATAGCCATATTTATACTGACCATCACGGGTCAACTGGGCTTTAAGCCCGTACTGGCTGCGGTGGGCTTCGTCAGAGATAACGACAATATTGTGTCTGTCATTGAGAATGGGATGGGCATCTTCACCGTCTAAAGGGGCGAACTTTTGAACAGTAGTGAAGATGATTCCGCCGGATTGACGCTCGCCTAAATACTGACGCAGTTCGTCGCGGTTGTCTGCCTGTACGGGCGTTTGTTTGAGAAGTTCTTTTGCATTGCTGAAGGTGGCATATAACTGGCCATCGAGATCGTTGCGGTCGGTGACGACCAAAAGTGTGGGATTGTGCATGGCTTTTTGCTGGAGCAATTTACCTGCATAACAGCACATGGAAATGCTTTTGCCTGAGCCTTGTGTATGCCAGACGACCCCGGCTTTTTTGCTGCCCGGTGCGACTTCATTTCCATAGGTGGCACGGCGTTCACCTACTCGACCCAGTTCGGGTAACTGAGCTGCGATAAGCGTGGCACTGACCGCTTCGCGCACGGCATGAAACTGGTGATAAGCCGCAATTTTTTTAATCAGAGTGTCGCCATCGCTTTCAAAGAGTATAAAATAGCGGATATAGTCGAGCAAAAGGTCACGTTTGAAGAAACCCCGCACCATGGTTTCAAGTTGCCATTCGAGCAAGGGCTTGTCGTCTTCGTGTTGAATCGTACGCCAGGGCAAGAAGCGTTCTTCATTGGCCGTCAGAGAACCCACACGGGCGTTATAGCCATCGGAGATAATCAGGGCTTCGTTGGTATGATAAAGTTCTGGGATTTCGTTTTTATAGGTTTGTAGTTGATTAAACGCTTGCCAGATGTCTGCGTGTTCATCGGCTGGGCTTTTGAGTTCAATCACTGCTAAAGGAATACCGTTGATAAACACCACGATATCAGGGCGTCGGGGTTGGCGCGTACCTTGTACCGTGAACTGATTCACAACCTGAAAACGATTGGTATTGCTATCGACTGAGGCTTCAAAATCTATCAGAAAAACCCGATCTGATTTTTGACGGTCTTCGGCACGATAATCTACAGGGATGCCATCAAGCAAAAAGCGGTGAAACTCACGGTTATTTTCACGCAGGTCTAAAGCCTGAAGTTTAACCACTTTGTCGATTGCTTGATCTACTGCATCGGCTGGCAAATGGGGATTGATTCGGGCGGCGGCTCCACTGAGTTCAGAACGCAGAAACACATCTTTGTAATCTTGCCGCATCGGCTGGGGGCCATCGTGTGCAATGTCTGGAC
>CAYFGW010000295.1:0-5260 GCA_964342365.1 uncultured Candidatus Sericytochromatia bacterium
ATGCGCTCAATGCCGCTTTGAACTATTGTCAGACTCCCTTCTTTTGTGTCATGGACGCTGACACCGTTCTGGAACCTTATGCCTTGACCCGCATGATGTTTGCCTTTATGACCGATCGTAACACGGTAGCAGTAGGGGGAATCCTACGGGTTTTGAACGGTTGTGAGCTGGAGAAAGGTCAGGTGACGAATGTGAAGTTACCCCGTAATTTTCTCGCCCGTCTTCAGGTGGTTGAGTATATGCGCTCCTTTTTGGCCAGTCGCATGAGCTGGAACCTGACCCGAGGCAGTTTGATTATTTCCGGAGCCTTTGGCATGTTCAGTCAGGCGTCCGTGATTAAAGCTGGCGGATTTGATACTGGTACCGTGGGTGAAGATATGGAATTGGTGGTGCGCTTACATCGTTACTGCACCGAAAATAAGCAGAATTACAATATTCGCTTTGTGCCTGATCCCGTGGCGTGGACCCAGTGCCCTGAACGTTTGCGCGATTTATATTTACAGCGGGAGCGCTGGCAAAGGGGGCTGGTGCAAAGCCTGGTGCGTCATTTGCCCATGCTGTTCAACCCTCGTTTTGGCAGCGTAGGCATGATCAATATGCCTTTCTTTTTTTTCCTGGAAATGCTGGGCCCTATTATCGAAGTGCTGGGGTACGTTTCGTTCCTGATTTTGCTGCTGGCGGGAAAAATGGACTGGTCTTTTGCCCTGATCTTTTTTGCGGTGGCTTTTGGTACCGGACTGGTGGTGACGGTGGTAGCGGTGATTTTATCGGAATTAAATACCCGACGTTTTCGTGAACCCAACAGCTTGTGGAAACTGCTTTTATTGGCCTTTGTCGAAAATTTTGGCTACCGCCAGCTAATGTCCTTCTGGCGTTTAGGCGGCACTTTTGCGGCCTTTTCGGGCAGTACCCACTGGGGGAGCATTCATCGAGAGAAATTCCGTCAGCGGGACGATGCCACGTCTAGTCCCCGTCTTGCGGATAAAAGTGTCTGAATAAAAGTTGGCCCAGAGTGCGTAAGCAGGATTGGATCGTGCCTCCCTCTAGAAGTTCGGACACATGGCTCGCCACGTGCTGCATATGACCGGTATCGCGGATTTTTTTAAACAGACTGTGATCGCCTTCGTAGCTCACCAGACAGTTGTGATCGGGCTTGACAAAAGGCGCCTCAATCCTCAAGAGCTCGGCGTCGTCGGGATGCAGCAGTAAAATCGGGATGCTTTGAAGCAGGGCCGCCTGGACGGCCCGGGCGCTGTGAAAGACGAACCCGGAGAGCGGCTGAATCTGAAAACGGTAATGGTTGGCCATTTCGTAGCATTCTCTGAACGTGAGTTGCTCCGTATAAACGGACACCGGCAACTGTTCCTGACCGCCTAAAAATCTCAGTTGATCTTCCCGGGACAGGCGTTCAGGCCATTGTGCTTTTCGGCGAGTGTATTCCCAGGCAGTGGTTTTTCCCAGCCAGAGTAAAGCATCTCGTTTTTTTTCCCAGGGCAAAACGGGAAAGTGGATCAGTCCACCGTCAGCCAGACTGTAAAGCAGGCTCTGGTGGGTATGTTTTTCGCGGGCCACCTGTACGTCATAAGCACTCAAATAAAGCACGATATCCGGAACAAAAGCTGCTAAAAATTTTTCGTGATGGGCCTGTGCGCTGTAGTGCTTGTCTATATAAAAAGCCAGGGGAGAATAAATCGGTTCTGACACCACCAGAATTTTTACGGCGTAATCCCGCTTCACCTGTTTCCAGCCCGTCATAAATTCCCGGTTCAAATGCTGGTCTACACCACAGACCATCAGCACCTCTGCGGAGCTGTGGTTGAGGAGTTGTCCTCGCAGGGCAAAATCGTCAATACCAAAACTCATGCCGGGCTTGAAACCCATGCGACACATGATTTCTACAAGGTACTCCGTATGGGACGGCATGTACATGGTTTCATGCACATTTTCAGGGTGGGTCAGGTGTTGTTTTTGCAAAACGTAATCGATTTGAACCCGTGGATTTGGCATAATATTTTTACCCAATTATGGTACTCTGTAAGCTATGCACACCTTACCACGAAAGCCCTTTTATGCTCAGAGCCGCTAACTCCTTTGTGATCGGTATGGGAACGCTGGGTTTTTTCACCTTACGCATGTTTCGGACTTTACTTAGCTCCCGACCTGATTTGTTTTTAATTATCGAAAACATGTACAAAATCGGGGTGGAAACCCTTCCCGTGTTGGTGTCTGTGTGTATTTTTGTAGGTACGAATTTGGCCCTGGTGGGCTATCATATTTTTAAAAGCTTTGGGGGCCAGCAGTTTCTGGGGGCCTATGTGGGATTAAGCTGTGTACGAGAGTTGGCCCCCATTTTGACCGGGGCCATGCTGGCGGCTAAGCCTGGTACTGACATTGCTGCTACCATTGCTACCATGCGTGTGAAAGAACAAATTGACGCCCTTGAAGTCATGTCTGTGGACCCCTTTAAATTTTTAATAGTGCCCCGTTTGATTGCCTTTGTGACGGTGGCGCCCTTACTGGTGCTCTTCGGGGCCTTTTCGGCGGTCAGTGCCGGTTATTTAGTGGCGGTCTTTCAACTCAAGATGAATTCCGGTCTCTTTTTGAACGATCTGCGGCAATACGTTTTACTTTCTGATATCTTTAACGGTATGTTAAAAGGAGCGCTCTTTGCAGTGGTCGGTTGTATTCTGTCTACCTATTTTGGTTTTTATTCGCGTCCGGGCCCCAAAGGAGTGAGTCGGGCGATTAATTTGTCGGTGGTGACAGTGGCGAGTTTTATTGTGATTTTCAACTTCTTTTTAACGGCGATGATTTATGACTAAAAAACAAACAACACCTTTATCCGACACTTCAGATACGTCGGAATTGCCTGAAGTGTCCGATGTGCCTGAAGTGTCGGATCCTGATACCGTGGATATTGCCGTGGAATTTCGCAATGTGACCAAAGCTTTTGGGAAGCAGGTGGTCCTGAACAATATCTCCTGTAAACTCCCCAAAGGACGTACCACCGTGATTGTGGGACCCAGTGGTACGGGTAAGAGCGTATTCTTAAAACTTCTGGTGGGTTTGATTAAGCCCGATTCAGGGTCAATTCTGGTGGACGGTGTGGACATTACCCATCTCAAGCAGAAAGATCTGTTTGAGGTGCGCAAAAAGTTTGGCCTGCTGTTTCAGGATGGCGCTCTTTTTGATTCTCAGAACGTGGCGGACAATATTTCCTTCCCCTTGCGCCAGCACACCAATAAAAAACCCGCCGAAATTGAAGAAATTGTTACCCGCAAACTGGATCAGGTGGGACTGCCCGGTGTAGAACATAAATTGCCTTCGGAACTTAGTGGAGGTATGCGTAAGCGGGTGGGGCTGGCCAGAGCTCTGGCGCTGGACCCTGAGATTGTGCTGTTTGACGAGCCCAATTCAGGGCTAGATCCGGTCATGTCTGACGCCATTGATAAACTTATTTTAAAAACCGGAAAAGAAACCGGGGCCACCTTTATTGTGATTTCTCATGATATTCCCGGCACCTTTCAAATTGCCGACTATATTGTCATGCTGTCTCAGAGCCGGGTGATTGCCTCGGGACGGGTGAGCGATATTCAGGCTTCAGAAAACCCCGTGCTTCAGCGCTTTTTTGCTCGCGACAGCGATATGCCCATCGATCGTCGCTTTGCTACCGGAGAATTAGACTTGCGCCCGTATTACACGGGTAGATTGGATCGTTAATGGCAGTTATTGCAGGAATTCGCGTGGCCTTGCTCAGGGTTTTAGAGCATTATTTGACCCCCCAGCAGTACAAACGCTACGTTAAAACCGAGCGCCAGAACCAGCTGGCATCCCCTCAGCATTTTTACAATGCCGCTCTGCGCGATTTGAGCATTCGCAACACAGAATCCGCTATTTTTAACCTGATTAAGGTATTTGAAGTGGAGCCGCGCCATATGCCCTCGCTCCACCTGGCGCGTACTATGTTATTTGGTCTAAACAAATTGTTTCAGGAGGCGGGTGGCGATCTTTATCGCACCAAGTTTCCCAATTTGAATTCTTATCGTCAGCGCCTGGAGCGAAATCTGCAAGAAATGGAAATTGATTTGCAGCGGGTGCGCAACGAAATGTCGCAGACCCAGAGCAAAAAGGGGTTTCTCGGAGGCATGTTTGGGGGCAATAAGCGGCAGCAAAGAATGGCCCAGCTCCAGCAACAGCAGCAAACTCTGATTCAAAATTTACAGCAGGCGCAAAAGCGCAGGGCGCAAATTATGAAGCTGGTGCAAATTCAGGAATACGCCAACGTGATTTCACTGGTGCTGGAAGTGAGTATGTTTCCCGCCCGCTATTCCTGGCTGGCTGAAGAAGACAATAAAGCGGCCAAAGGCGAGTCGCTCAAAGAACAGGTGTGGTACGGCTAGTGAAACCCGCTTTCTGGGTCTGCTTTTTGCTGGTTTTTGCCAGCGGATTGAGCGCATATATTGGTAATGAATGGGGACGAAAACTCGGTAAGCGCAAGCTGTCTCTTTTTCGCATGCGTCCGAGGCATACCAGCACCTTTTTGACCATTGTACTAAGCATGTGTTTATCACTGGGGATGATGGGCGTGCTCTTTGTGTTTTCACCTCAACTTCAGCAACAGTTATTTTTGCCTCACGAAAATCCAGAGTCCGTCGTGATCGCTTATCAGCAGGCGCTTGTGAATGCAAATACACAGCTTCAACGTTTGCGTGTTCCAGAAACAGGTTCCCTTTCAAATGCTGTGACTCAGACCCCACCGACACCTCTATCGAGCGCTGGCAATCTCTCTTCCTTTGACGGTGAAAGATGGGCGCAGGCTTCTGTGGCTACCGCTGTTCCCGAACGTGTCGCTGCACCTTCTCGCCAGCTTGCCAGCCCACCTGTCAGTCAGCCTGAATCCCGTCGCTTTCAGCAGGGAGTTAAGGTGGCACCGGTGCAGGTGAAATCTCCTGAATCAGAGCCTTCGGTCAGCGGGCGGGAATCCACTCAGCAGCCTGCTAAAGAATCCGCCAAAGAGATAACCCAGGAGGCGATTCAGCAGCCAATACAGGAGCCAACCTCAGGTCGACAACTCACTCGGCTGGCCCGTACCCTGCCTTCACGTCTGCAGGCACGGCGTCCTGCTAACGTTACTATCGATGCACCCGGTGCTGAGTCATCTCAAAGGGAGGTCTCTCCCACTTCACCTCCACTGAACTATCCCCAGGGTGCTTTGTTTCAGCTTACTCTCAACGGAAATCTGGAACCATCGGATTCTCAA
>CAYFGW010000296.1:0-5218 GCA_964342365.1 uncultured Candidatus Sericytochromatia bacterium
ATCACAGTATTCGGAAAATAAGTCCACAGGGTCAGGTCACCACCTTATCAGGTACAGGTTATGCAGGGTTCCAAAACGGAACAAACGATAGCGTGCGTTATAATTATCCTGTGGGGCTTTTATTAATAGATGATTATTTACTGGTTGCCGATCGCAATAATCATCAAATTCGAAAAATTGAGCTTAAGTATTAAAAAGGAAAGAATATGATGTTAAGTCAAAACGTAACCGATAGTTTAAACAAGCAGTTGAGCCGCGAGTTTTATTCCGCCAATCTGTATTTGCAAATGAGTTCCTGGTGCTTGTCTCACGGCCTTGACGGCTGTGGGAAATTTTTGCGCCAGCACGCCGATGAAGAACGGCAGCACATGGAAAAATTCTTTGACTATATTAACGATGCCGGTGGCTATGCCATGATTGGCGCCATTGAACAGCCCTCTTTTGAGTTTGAATCCGTCACAGAAGTGTTTGAAGCCATTTATGCTCACGAACAGATGATTACCCGTGAAATCAATAGCTTGCTCAAAATTGCTTTTGAGGCAGGCGATTTTTCCACCTTCGGTTTCTTGCAGTATTTTGCGTTAGAACAAAATGAAGAAGAGAGCCTGTTCAAAAATATTCTGGACAAAATTGAGCTGATCAAAGTGGAAAAACAGGGTCTCTTCCTGTTTGACAAAGAAATTGAGAGCATGTCAAAAGAACGCAGCGTCGCTTAAGCGTTATTTTTGAAGTCTTACTTTAAATAGGGCAAAGCCGCACTGGCAATGCTCAAATAAATAATCAGGGCCGTGGAGTCATTAATTGTGGTGACAAAGGGCCCTGATGCCACCGCTGGATCAATGGACAGTTTTTGAAAGACGTAAGGGATACTTGTTCCCAGAAATGTAGACGATAAAATACTCAAAAACAGCGAAAAAGCGATAACCAGTCCAATGAGGGGATTGGCACCAAACCCCAGCCACGCCATGCCGCCCGCTAACATGCCACAGGTAGAACCAATAAAAAAAGCGGTACGAAACTCCCGGAGCACCAGTTTAAGCAAATAACTGCGCAATGAAGGGCCGTCTGTCATATTGCGAATGACCAGAGTGGCCGTTTGTACGCCGGTATTGCCGGCCATGCCCATAATAGCCGGCATAAAAGAGGCCAGGACCAGCACCTGTGAGAGCGTTGCTTCGTACAGATGGATGATGGTACCTGCCGATAGCGAGCCCCCCAGACAAATCAAAAGCCAGGGAATGCGCACAAGAGCCGAGCGCAGGGCCGAATCCTGAGCGTCCGGCTCCGGCATGGCCGCCATTTTATAGGCCTCTTCATCTGCCTGTTCTTCAATGACGTCAATGACGTCATCAATGGTGATCAGGCCCTTAAGAACGCCTTGTGCATCCACCACGGGAACAGTGGTGAGTTCATATTTGCGCACCACGTCTACCACGTCGTCTTCGTCCATGAGCACATCTACCGCAATAAAGTCTCTGTCCATAATGTTTCTGAGACGGGTCTGGGGCGCAGCGGCAATCAGGGCGGGCAAATGCAAAATGCCCGTGAGCCGCCCCTTAAGATCCGTAATAAAGAGCGAATTGATATCTTGAAACAGGTGAATATGCTCACGAATCGTGTTCAGGGCATGATCCACACTCAAATATTGAGCAATGAGCACAATATCCGGGTTCATAATAGCCCCGGCGGTTTCTTCGGGGTATTGTAAAAGCTCCCGCACCGAGGCCAGATCCGGCTGTTTGGCGGCCATAATGAGCAACTCATTACGCACTTCTTCATCAAGAGCTTCTAGCAGATCTGCGGCGTCATCAGAAGCCAGGGCTTTGAGAATATCGAGGAGCCGGGACGTGGAAATGGGGCTGAGCAGAGGATTCCAGTAATCCTCATCAATACGCTCAACCAGTTCACTGGTTAAAGCTACAGAGATGTGCTCCATGATCTCGCGGATGTGTTCCTGACTGAGTTTGAGTAATACATCCGCCATATCTTCAGGTCGAAAAGAAGAGAGCAGGGTTTCTATAGCAGCATAGTCGCCGCTTTCCAGCAAAAGTTCCAGATGGCCGGGCAGGTAGTCAAGGTTGAGTTTATCGGTGGGCATGCCCTGTATTATAGTCAATTACCTTCACAATGCGCTGAGCAATCTGGACGGCTCCTGAAGAGTGAGGTTCTGGTCGGGGTGGAGGAGCGTTTAACAATCGGGCAATCTGCTGACGAATATATTCTGGCGCATCGGTCAGATGAAAGTGGGGCAGATGCTGGATGCGTTGCCATTGCTGGTCCACAGGGCCCTCAAAGGCACAAAATAGCCCCCGCAATCCGTAACAGCGGGCTTCGGTTACCAAATTATAACCACCGCCGCCAACGACAAGGTCGGCTCCTTTATACCAGGGTGCCAGGGGATAGGTGCGAATCCAGATGGGGCGCCAATCAGGTCGCAGGCAGGGCAACAGAGAACAGAGGCGCACCTGATAAGGCGTGTCTTTGAGCACGTGCAGGATGCGTTCAAAAAAACTGCGGGTTTCCACAGGCTCGCCGTTGTGCACCACCAGAATGACCGGAGTGGTTTTTTTTACCTGCAAAAAGTGGTGTGCCATATCGCGAGATACCAATGCGTCGGGAAAAGTGTTAAGCACGTAACCCGCGTCGTTGGGATTGACCAGCCAGTGCTGTTCAGATAGCGGTTGGGTGCCGTCCCGCTGCAGAATGCGTCGTGTGCCCTGAAAAGACGCCAGTTCGTTTTCAGGCCCGTGCTCAAAAGTGTCTGTGACCAGGAGATCCGGGCCCAGGCTTTGGATCAAATCCGCAATGCTGAGGGTGGTCAACCGGGGCCAGGCAGAGGTGGCATAACCTGGCCAGTTGATGACACTGATTCCTTCGCCCATGGATTCTGAGAGCAGAGCGCTGGTGCTAAAAATCAGGGGATTGATCCAGGGATAAGGTTTCAGAGCTTGTGCAATACTGTAAGCGCGGTTAAAGTGGCCCATGCCCCCACCGCGGGCGTAGAGTAAAAGGTTTTTAGACAATCAGATCGGTTTCGCGCAAATGGGTTTCACGTGAAGTCGATCCACGTACCCTGGGCCTTTGCCTGCTTTTTATGTTGCTCAGCAAAGTCCAGCAAATCTTTTTCATCAAAATAAATATCTTTTGAAAGATCGAACTTTTGCAGGGCTGCCGGTTGATGGCAGGCTGGACATAAGGTGCCCGCACTTTCAATGTGGGCGTGTATATGACAAATATCGGTGCCACATTTCACACAGCGCGTATCCGCACTGCGTTCGCAGGAACGGCGGGGCACCAGGAAACCTACAATGGCCTGACAGGTACTCATGTGATGGTAATCTCCTGGAGTTGCTCAAGTTCTTCAAACCAGGTTTTGACCTTGGCCTTGGTGGGCAGAAATAAAATGCCCTGTTTATTCAGCTGCATTTTGGCCTGCTGGATTTTTTTGTATACGTCCATGGGCTTCTGGGCCCTGAGTTTGTCTAAAGTGGTGACGCCAATCAGTTCCAGCATGGCGGCATTTTCAGGGCCCAGACTGGGTATTCTGCAAAAATCGCACTGGTGCACCAGGCGCAGCAGCGAACGTTCGGACATGCCCGTGCGCTTCACCAGCGTGGCACGATTGCTGTGCCGGGTGGCCACCCTCAAAACGTCTTCGGTGCTGTGAATATTGTACTTGGCCAGTTTTTGCACAAAGGTAGATACCAATCCCTGAATTTCGCTAAGCGGGTAAGAGGTTATAATTTCGACGGTTTCCTCACTGCGCAAGAGCATGGCTCCACAATCTCCGCAGAAGGCCACGTGCCCCATATTGAAGGTATTGCAACTGGGGCAAACGCCACCGTTTTCGGGTGTCCACTGCTGTGTCTTTTCTTCTTTATTAACCGCCATTTGAGGCACTTCACCCATTTCAAATTCGGGCAGGGGGCCAGTGCCCGTATTCTCTGTGGGCGCTGCTACTGCTGCCACAGGAGGTGGCGACGGTGGGGCTGATTCAGCCACGGGCTCGGTTTTTTTATTGAAGCGGGCCTGAATCCGTGCACGAATTTCTTCAGAAGAACTGCCCGCTTTGGCGGTGGCCGGGTTGCCCTGTACAAGCCGATTTTTAAGAGACGGTTGTTCAGGGGCTACTTGTTTGCCCTCCCGCATGGCTTGTAGGCGTTTCATAAAATCTGAATTACTCATGACATCTTCCTCACTGTTTTCATCATATAACGATCCGATGCAGAATCCAACTCCCGTACTGTCGTCACCGGATCTCTGTAAAAAGCTGTGGTAAACTTATTACAAGAATATTACACCTTTTGAGGCATGTGATGACAAAGCGTTATCTGTCCCTGGCCATCTTTTTTCTCTTTTTGCTCAGTACATTAATGAGTGCGCGCACCGTGCCCGTGGCCGGATACGCGCGGGTGAGCTACGTCAAAGGCAAAGCCAACGTACGGCGCGCCCAGCTGGTACCGCCTGGAAACTGGGTCAGAACCGGTTCCAACGGGCGAGTGGTCCTGGCGTTTTCGAACGGGCATCGCCTGCGGATTGGCCCTGCCAGTCACGTGCGTCTGGTACATTATCGTCCCAGAAGCCGTCGTACGGTGGTCAAAGTTAATAAAGGACGGGTCTGGAATCGCGTGAAGCGAGGCCATCGCGTGGTGGTCAGAACCCGTCACAGTACCGCTACCGTTCTTGGTACGGCGTATCAGGTGTCTGCAGACGATAACGCCACCCGCGCCAGTGTTTTTGAAGGCAGTGTGGGAGTCACCCGTTCTGAGGAAAAGTCTGAACAGGAACTCTTTGAGCATTTGCCCGCGTTGCACAAATCAGCCGAAGCCGACAGCGTCACCGAAGCGCCTGCTGCTTTCTCAGCGCCGACCGAAGTTGAGCTTGACGTGCATGAGGTGCCTGCCCCCATGAAAGTGGTGCCCGGGCCTTATGAAGTGGCGCAGGATCAGTGGTTGGAAATTGTCAAAAATCAGGAAATCACCATGAATGCACAGGGTGAAGCAAATATTCGCCAAATCGACACAAAAGCTCTGGTACAATCAGATGAGTGGTTGCGTTGGAATCAAACAATGGATCAAAAATTTCTTGCGGAGTCGCAAGAATAATAATGGAAATAGGGTAACAAAAACATGCGCTTTGTTGAAACCATGGGTGGTCAAGATCTGATCGCTATTTTACAAACCATGAGAGAGAACCAGTTTACCGGTTCCCTTGAGGC
>CAYFGW010000297.1:0-5030 GCA_964342365.1 uncultured Candidatus Sericytochromatia bacterium
CCCTTCAACTACCCCTATCTTGAAGAAGAAGTCAACACCGGCAAGGTGGGTCAGAGTCCTGCTTATATTGTCTCTGATCAACTGGCCAACTGGATTGAGCACGAGTTGCACAAGCGCCTGGAAGAACTGCAAACCAGCGAAGAGAATACGGACATTGCCATTTATTGCACCCGTCGCCGCTTCCGCAAATGCCCCGTCTTCTTGCTGGCGGAACCCAACGGCGATCGAAAAACTGTTTTAGAAGGCTGGTATTTTCGTCTGATGGGAGACGAAAGCGGTGGCGTTGCGCTGGCCCTGGATCGAGTGCCCCTGAAGCGCCTGTTTAAAGACTTAAACACCAATACCTGACGCGCGCTAACTACTCTTTCTCTTCGGCAACCCCAAGCTGTTTCATGGCCTCCGCATGATTTTTACCCGACTTACGGCGCAAGCTTCGATACGCTTCCAATTGCTCCACCGACAGACTGTCCAGATCGCTTTTTTCATTCACATACTTCATGGCTTCGTCGTGAGAAAAGCCCTCTGACCGGTAGCGATCGTAGAAACTTTGCAGAGCGGGATCCATCATCTTGACCTCACTCTGCCCATCAGAGGCTCTGGCCGGACGACGCTGACGGGATTTACCCTGAAGAGCGTCTTTAAAATTATTACCAAAAACGTTCAAAATATTTTTGATTTCGCGATTTAAAGCGGCGGCATTAAAGGCCTTTTCCATACTGCTCTGATAATCCAGATACGCCCGCTCGATTTTTCCATAGTCCACGTGGTAGTCCACCGCGTCCAGAATGTCTGAAAGCATTTGCTCATCAAAGGTATTAATCACCTTGCGAAGCATCACAATCAGACGATCCACTTCGTTTTCGTCTTCATAAAATTTTTGAATCCGCAGCTCAAGCTCTAAAGCCGTTTTGTAAATTCGTTTGAGCTCAATTTTGTTTAAACCGTACTGCCGGGCCGTGGACTTCAAACGTTCCGGGTTGGCCAGCTGAGGTCTAACTACAGAGGCATTAAAGTACTGCAGCGGTCGATACACGCTGCGAAGATACTGTTTGAGCTGCAAACGGCTCTGGGGATCGTCTTTGAAATGATTGAGGGCATTGTGCAATTTCTCTTTGAATTGACGAATCGCTTCCTCTGGAGAAAAACCGTTAAGCATTTGTTCAAGCATTTTACGAATTCCGGCCATGTTCACCTACTTTTGCTGTTTTTAATTTTAGTATAGCTCAAAAGCAGTGTTCACAACCCACGAAAAAAGCCCTGACCTTCGGTTCAGGGCTTTTTCACAAGATGTTGCGGGCCTACTTAATCGTAATGGCCTGGGGCATTTTTGCCAGTTGCTGTGGAGACAGTAACTTTTTAATGGCAAGAAAATTATCCAGAGAAGCCGCCTGAAGTTTAGACTCCAGCTCCAACTTTTCCTTCAACAAGTTACGCACCTTGGCGGGACTTACCGGTGCGGGAGACATCAATTGCTCCTGGATTTCAATCTTTTTGTACGCAATAGCGGCCTTTAATTTAATGGCATTTTTGCTGTACGCCAGACGAATTTTATTGATCTCTTTTTTTTGTGTAGGTGTCAGATCAAAGACACTCCAGTTCACATGTCCTGATGCCACAGCAGCAGCAGGATGTTTTTTGGCAGGTTGGTCGTCTGCTGCCAAACCTGGCGCTGTAAAGGCGAAGCTCATGACAAGCGCGCTCAGTACAGTCTGGGTTATACGTTTATTCCACATCATAACCTACCCTCCTATTAATAAAGTATAGTCGTCATCGACAGAATTTTCCAGTGGTGTATCCATCACATCGTCAAAAAGTTCAGCTTCGGGAGCATATTCCACCTGCACAATAAAGTCACTGGGAACCGTTTGTGCCACGGTAGTCTCTGAGGTTTGCAAGTTCTGGCTTACCAGTAGAAGCACTCCAAAAATAGCGATAGCTGCCACCATTTGTCCCCAGCGTTGACGCAGGGGAAGCGCGAAAAGTTTAGGGCCCTCTGGCGCAGTGGCCACGGACTCTGTTGCCATCATCACTTTAAGCACAAAGTCTGATGAGAGCTCAGGAACGGGCAGTGATTGCAAAGCTTCAGCAACAGGAGCAAAAGGGTCTTCAGCCGCTGCTGTGGTTTCTGCATCAATGCGCGCCATAAGTTGGTGAGCAAAATTTTCAGAGAGTGCGGGCACCGACAAATCTTGCAAAGCTTGCTGAACGGGAGCAAATATTTCGTTTTCGCGGACTTCAATACGGTTCATGACCGCGTTGGCAAAATCTTCTGACAGAACCGGAACTTCCAGTTGCTGCATGGCCTGAGCAATAGGAGCAAAAGAATCCTCGGTTTCAGAGGTTTGTTCAGCGTCGATGCGTTGCATGACCCGCTCGGCAAAGTTTTCTGAAAAAGCGGGCATGGGAAGATCCTGCATAGCTAATTGTAAAGCGTGAGTTTGCTGCGCATAAACCTCAGCCACCTCAGAAGTCTCTAACTCGTCGGGGGTGAGTTCGAATTCTGAATCCACCCAGGCAGAAAGGCACTCAAGGTCCTCGGCGGGATTTTCTTGCTCAAGATGCTCGATTTTTGAAAACAAGCTTCCGAGAAAATCATCTCCACCAGACTGAGGGGGATCCAGGTTTTCCTGGCAGGCTTTGCTTACGGTGCTCATATTGCGGTACTGCACCTGGGCTTCAAACTGTTCCTTTACCATGGCGTCTGCAGCATGGAGTTCTTCACCACTGAGTTCTTGATCAAGAAAGGAAGAAAGTAAATGGTCTTCATTGGGGGTCATGATGCTTCTTTCTCCTTTTCTTTCATATATTCTGATAACTTAATGACCAGTTTTTCGCGAGCTCTTGCAATCCGGGACTTTACCGTTCCCAGAGAAATGTCCAGGGCATACGCAATTTCGTCGTAGCTCAGCCCCTGAATTTCTCGCATCACAATCACGGCGCGATGGGCGTCAGGAAGATCCAAAATGGCGTCATCTAAGTGCTCTTTCCATTCGCCCTGAAGTAAAGTTTCTTCAGGCAAAAGCCCGGGGGCTTCTAGCTCAACTTTCACCGTGTCTCCGTTGTCCATGTGGTACCCATCATCCAATGAGAAGGCCACATGATGCCCTTTCTGACGCATGCGATCCCGAAACGTGTTCAGGGCTATGCGGTGCAGCCAGGAGCGGAAAGCACCGGGAGCTTTGAGCTTCCGAATAGATTGATAAACCTTTACCCACACTTCCTGAGCCAGATCTTCGACTTCCTGACGGTCTTTCATCATGCGATACAAAGCGGCAAACACCATATTTTGATGGCTTTTGACCAGCTCCATGAAAGCCTGACGGTCACCAGATTGGCAGCGAAGAATCAATTGTTCCAGCTCTTCTTTTGTGAGAGAATCTACCATTTTTATTTTTCCTTACAGTATATGTGACGAGAGTCATGGTCAAAAAGTTCCCTGAACAAGAACTTTATTTTAAAGAAAAAGTCTGGATCTGTGCCTGGTCTAAAAACAAAGTGGCGTGACCCAGTCCTGGAGGTAAGGGTTCTCCGGTCTTGAGTAGCCATCTGGCACGGGTTTCTACACAGGGTAAGGTGGAAGTTTTTTGTTCAAAAGAAGTGGATTCCAGCACCAGCACGGGCAGCTCAATATCCAGCTCCCACAGCGGATGATACCAGCCGGAAATCCCGTATTTTTGCGTCAGGCGATCCCAGTTGATCTTCCGTTCATCTTCTTTAGCCGGGGAAATATAGTGGTACTGATGATAAGCGGTGGCTCCTTCTTTGATCAGCAGTAAGGGCATATTGTGATTGGCAATGCGATACCCCAGCTCCGTATCTTCGTGGCCCCACCCCACGAAGGCACCATCAAACAGCCCCACTTTAATCATGTCTTTACGGGACATGGACATGGCGTTGGTATCTAAGAAGTAGGTTTCCTCAATGGGTTCTCCTCGTTCAAATAACTGGTAACGGTCCCGGCCATCGCGTTTGAGAGCGTCTATATGTTTGGGAATATATTCTGCCGGAGGCAGTCCCAGATCATCATCTACCGTGGTGAGCATACGGTAAACAAAAGAGTTAATCACCACGCCCGGATGCTGGCACAATGCCTCATAATGAGCCGCTAAAAACGTGGGGGGCACCACAATATCACTGTCCAGAAACACCAAATATTTACTCCGGGCCATGCGAATGCCCATATTGCGAGCCTCAGCAGCTCTAAAACCCTCATCGGGCTGCCAGCGGTAACGCAGATTCAGACGATCTTCGAAGCTTTTGGCCACGGCCTCAGTATCGTCGCTGGAACCATCATCACACACCAGCACCTCAAAGGCAATTTCCGTTTGCCAGGTGAGAGATTCGAGACAATTTTTCAGATTGCGAGCCCGGTTATAGGTGGGAATAATGACCGATATCAGGGGCGGTTCAAAAGTGCTTTGAAAAGGTGATGAAGCGTTGCGGGTGGATGTCATATTCCACAGCACATGTTCCCAGCGCACGGCAATATCTGACCAGTCAAATTGCGTGAAGGCTCGCTCCTGAGCACGCAACCCCATCTGATGCCGTTGCCGGGCATCTTCGATCAGAGTTAAGCAGGCGGAAATAAAAGCCTCATCATAAGCGGGTGTGTCGGGGGCTTCTTTGATAAGAAGAGCGGTTTGATCCGCCACCAGCGTTTCCGGCAGCGCGCCCTGATGCGACGCAATACAGGGTAGACCTGCTGCCTGGGCTTCTAATGCAGCCACGCAGAAGGTTTCTGCTTCCACCCAGATTTCCGGGTTCTGAGGCAAAGGACGACTCGGATGTTGCGGATAGAGCCAGAGATCGCAGGTTTGCAATTGCTCAGCCAGTTGTGCAGGAGGCAGCGGCTGGTGCAGGACAACGCCCTCCATTTCTGCACACTGTGCATGCGCTGCTGCATAAACGTGCAGTTCCAGCATTTGCGATGTACGGGCTTGCAATGATGAAAAAATGCGAAGCAGTGCGGGCAGCCCACGGTCTGGCACCGAAGAATACACCAGCTTCAGCGGATCGGTTGCAATCTTCTT
>CAYFGW010000298.1:0-4986 GCA_964342365.1 uncultured Candidatus Sericytochromatia bacterium
ATCTTAAAAAGTTTTATTTGATCGAAAAGCAGGGGGGCGTGCTGGAGGTCAACGGCAAAGTCGATCTTGAAAAAGATATGAATCTGGAAGTGAGTGCCCGCGGTCTCAAATTGGACAGTATCAATCCTTTTCTCAAGCGCCTTGATACCCGCCTGGACGGGAGCCTGAATGCTTTTGCCGTTGCTGAAGGCCCCGTGAAAAATCCCAAAGTGACCGCAGAGCTTAAGCTGGATCGCTTGCTGTTGAATCAAATTTTCTTTGACCGTCTGGCCACGCTGACCGATTACCGCGACGGATACATTAAAGACACCCGGGTAGAGCTGAGCTATGGCGACCAGCAGGTGGTGGCCTACGGAGATGTACCGGTGACGGACCTGACGGCCCCCATGGATGTGACCCTGCAATTGCAAAACGACAGCTTTGGGCTGGTGAATTTGTTTACCAATGCCATCGACTGGCGTAAGGGAACGGGGGCTGTGCTGGTGAAAGCTGTGGGCAGTCCTAAAAACCCGCAGCTTGAAGGCACCTTTTCCATGGACAATACCAGCATTTATTTGCCCGCCTTAAAAGATACGGTGAGCAATTTGAAGGTGCGTGGCGAACTCCAGCGAAACCGTGATGAAAACGGCGTGTTGCAACAAAATGTGATTATTGAAAGCGTTAGTGCTGATTTTGGTGGGGGAAAAATCGGAGCCACGGGCAGTATGGACCTGCTCAATCTGAGACCCTCCTTTTTCAATTTAAAGACCGAAATGCGCAACGTGCTGTTTCAGTACAATAGCTCCGGCTTATTTCAGACCAGAACCCCCATTGAGCAGGCCAATGTGCGCATTCGCGGGCTGATTACCCAGCCCATTATTTCGGGAAATATTAATCTGGGCAAAGACGGAGAAACCTTTTTCCCGTTCTTAAGAGACAGTGCCAGTATTCCCACCTCAGATGATTTTACTGATGCTGAAGCAACGGCTGCAGGCCCTGACGTGTCCGCTCAGCCCCGCTTCTTATTCAGCGGTTTAAAGGTCAATATGCCCTTTGATTATGAGCTGCACTCTCCCATTTTTGACATTCCGATTTCTTCAAAACAAGGCATTAAACTGCGGCACCGTGCCGGAACCCTGCGCATTGACGGGGGCATCCAGGCCGATGAAGGCAAACTGTACTTGCTCGGGAATATTCTCAATGTGGATCAAATGGACGTGGCTTTTGACCCCAATAAAAAAGAGCTGGATCCTCGCTTCAATGTCCAAACCAGTTTCAATGTGCAGGGGGCTGAAGATCCCGTGGAGGCATTGATTTCAGGCACCCTCACCGATGTGAAGCAAAAAAACCTGCGTTTTGACTTTAACAATACCCAGGGCCTGAGTGACACGGAAATCTTTGCGCAACTCACGGGTTTTAGAAGCGTTCAGGGCCTCTCACAAGGCGATGTGGCCGGGGTGGCGACTCAGTTCTCTGATTCCGTACTACGGGGTCTCTTTGATCCCCTTACCTCTCGTCTGGCCAGCGTACTGGGCCTTGAGGAACTCTCTTTTGGTATTGCGGGCCAATCGGTTTCGGGGCCCACTTTCAAATTTGATCTGCGCTCCAGTCCCTTCTTCTTTCTGGATGAGTATGTAGAAGAGAATTTATCGGAACTGGAGTTTTTAAACCGTGTCAAGCTGCGGGGAACTGGCTTTGTGGGTGGAGACACTTCCACCTACGAGCTTGGTGCCAACTATAACCTGAGTCAGAACTGGGCCCTGGATTATGAATATGAACAGCTGGGCGCCATTCAAAACGTGAGAATCACGGGCAATTATCTGCTGGACAGCGTCCTGCGCTGGATGGGTGATATGCGGGTGACCTACTTTGGCTACGAAGTGGGCAAAAAGGAAGAACCAAAAGCATCCGCCAGCAGTTCTCCTGAATCTGCGGGCCGTTCGCCTGAAGCCGATGATGAGGTGCCCGAAGCCCCTGAGAATGAAAATCAAACGTCTGGCCCCCGCTCTCTCTGGTAAAACTCGAGAAAATTTAAGCAATAAAAAAGGCCCTGTTGCCAGGGCCGCTAAGCTAGAGTTGTGATGGGCTAACCAGAGTTTTATCTCTTAATTAAATCCATGCTTAAAATTTAACATAGCTTTTTGACGTTACGATGACTGCCTTTCAAACTCTGTTACAAATTTACATAAAATTATTCGCAGCAGATGGCACCCGTCTCCAGGTCAAATTGTGATGTTTCCGTCATTTCTGCCCCATAAATATGTAGGCTATAACTCATTTCATCGCTGTTATTTCTAACACAGTGAATTTCATTGTCTGGAGAAGTTAAATAAGCGATGGCACCTGCATGGGCATCAAAAGATTCGCTGTTTTTGACCTTAAAGCTGTCGCCTTCAAGCTCCAGATCGTACTCGGTCACGTGCAGACAATTGTGCATAATGCCCATGAGTCCCCAGGTGTTGTGATTGTGAACGGGGCTCTTACAGCCGGGAGGCCAGGCAAAGAATTGAATATAGTAGCCGTGTTCTTCGCTTTTATACACACGACCTTCAAGACCTTCGTGGGTCACCGCGTGTACAAAGCCGGGGTCCAGAAAATCCGGGTTACTCATGAGTTTTCTCAGGCTGCTCACGCCAGCCTCCACCAGTGCTTTTTGATCCTCGGGGTATTTTTCTACAAAAAAATCCATGTCGTTAATAAAACGACTTAAACCATAATGTGACATTGGGCTCTCCTTAGTTGTTTAGTGTAAAGACGCCCGCCAGGGCAGTTTTTCAATGATTTCCGCTTCTGCTTCTAACAGAGGGTCAAGTCGCGCGTAAATGGCGGTTTCGTCAAAATAGTAGCTGGCCAGATTGGCAAACAAATGGCCGTGCTTCATTTCCGCCGCCCACAGTTCCTTGTAAAAAGCCTTGAGTTTTGGCTCCTCCAGAGCGTCGGCAATAATGCCAAAACGTTCTGCGCCGCGGGCTTCAATAATTGAAGAAATCAGCATGCGATCCAAAAAGCGTTCCTCAGGGGTGCTGCGGCAATGCTTCAGCAATTGGTTCACGTAAGGGTCTTTTTCTTCCTTACCCATGGGCAGGTCACGGGCTTCCATGAGGGCGTAAACTTCCGCAAAGTGCTCCAGTTCTTCCTGGGCCAGACGAATCAAGTGAGGGATCATCGCTTTACGATCGGGGTACTTCATGACCATGCTCAGAGCAAGGGCCGAGGCTTTTCGTTCGCAATTGGCATGATCCTGCATAAATTCATCGAAATTTTCAAGAACGGTGTGCACCCAGTCGGGGTGGGTGTCGGATTTAAGTTTGACTTCTATTCGGGCCATGATTTGATGTACTTTCGGGTATCTTCTTGTTCAGGCCGTGCTGTACACGGCGTGGGGTTTCAAAAGGGATATATATCCTAAATTCAGTATAACAAAAACCAAAAAATTCAGAAAATTTAGACCTATGTACTAGGCATTGAGGCCCGGGTTGCCTATACTAGTTACACGTTAAACGACGCGGCGTGGAGCAGTTGGTAGCTCGTCGGGCTCATAACCCGAAGGTCGCAGGTTCGAGTCCTGCCGCCGCAACTTATTGAAAACCTCCGATTTATTCGGAGGTTTTTTTGTGGGTGCTTTTCGTGAAAGAAACCTTTATATCACCTTTCTCAAAGTCAGGTTTCAATAAGGCGTATAATGACTTCGGAGGCCTCATGGAAAAAAAGTTTGCCTTAGAAGACGAAACCCCGCTGGGGTATTTTATGGAACTCACTAAATTTATTTACGATCCGCAGTATGCGCGCTACTTGCGGCGTATTGCGGCCCAGTACGACAGAGAGGCGCTTCCTGAAGATCTTGAACTGATGCCATTTTTTGTGGATCAGCTGATTTTTAATACATATATTGACGGTCAGACGCCCCTGGATCATTTTATGACCACGTTTCAAGAGGTCATGACCGCAGAGCAGCGGGCCGTATACAGAGGCTTCAAGGCAGAGCGCTTTGATTGTTTTCAGGTGCTGCGCCACGAAGGGCCTGACGGTGTGGTGCTACAAGACGTACTGGATCATAGTGAAGTGACCCTCAAAGACGGTGACGCCAAACGCTTCTTGCTCCCGGGCTTTTTTGCGGTGGTGCGTCTTTTGCCCTTTAAAGGCACCTTTATTCCCACCGGAGCCTGTGCAGTACTCAATTACAAAACCGTGGCCGAGGCCATGGGCATTGCTCGCTTACTCAAGGTGCCACCCCTTAAGGTTTCTCCCTGAAAGGCTTCCCTCTGAAGTGCATCACGCTTAACCGCCGAGCTGTTTAATCAAGAAGCTCTTCCAGTCTTCCAGCTGACGGGGGTTCTCGCTGGTATCCACCACTTCTTCCAGAGACTTCGGCGGGGGAGACGCGGGCAGACCCTGCTCAATTTGCAGAGCGCGCTGCACAAGACCCTGAAGCTCAGCCAGGTCGTCGGGGCGCTCATAAGCGGGCTTGAGCCGTTCTAACTGTTGCTGTACTTCCGCCAGGCTGCCTTCGCGGGCAAAGATAGAGTCTCGCAGAATTTCCGCAAATTCAGCCACCACCGTGCTCAGCTGAAACGAGGCGGAGGTATTGCTAAAGGCCACAAAATCACTGGCGTTAATGGTCTGGTTGATTTCTTTTACGCGGTTATTGTCTTCCACGTCTTCGTAACGCACGTTGACGGTGGCCACGGTGCTGGTGTCTTCAATCTCTGATTTTAGACGCACTTCATAAAGGGCCGTCACGCTGTGATTGGACCCCACTTCTCCGGCGTCTACGCTGTCGTTGCGAAAGTCATCGTCGGCCACGTCCCGGTTTTCGTAGCCCATGAGCCGGTATTGTTCTACCGCTTCAGGATTAAAAGCCACCTGAATTTTCACGTTTCGCGCAATCACCTGCAGTGTATTGGTGAGCTGTTCCACCAGCAAACGCTCTGCTTCTGCCAGGGTATCGATATAGGCATAGTTCCCATCGCCCTGATTGGCCAATTGTTCCATGAGCGTATCGTTAAA
>CAYFGW010000299.1:0-4970 GCA_964342365.1 uncultured Candidatus Sericytochromatia bacterium
TATCTATGTGTGGTCCTTACGCTGTGTGAGTTTGACTCCCATGTACGCCGCGCAGGACAGTAACGTTCCCGTTGTGTTCGAACTGGGGGATCTCTGGCCCGATAGCTATATCAAACCCGGCAAAAAAGCGGCCTTACGACGCCGTGTGAAAGGTTTACTTCCCGGCTTGAAGCAGCGTGAGCTGCATTTTGAACACGTGATTAGCGTGTCAAAGTGGCTGGCGGACGCTTTTCATGCGCGTTACGATGTGGGACAGCTTGAGGTGATTCCCAACGGCGTTATGCTCCCTTCTGCCAAAACCGAGGTAGAGAGACCCGAGACAGATAGGCCTTTTCACCGGGCTCTTTTTGCCGGAAGACTGGATAAAAGTAAGGGGTTGCATCTGGCCTTAGAAGCGTTGGATCTGCTTAAGCAACGGGGCCTGTGTTTTTCACTGGATGTGGCCGGCCAGGGAGATAAAGACTATCTGGCGTTTTGTCAGGAGTTTGTGCGTCGTCAGGGATTACAAGAGCAGGTACGCTTTCTGGGTTGGCAGAATCTCAGCGAATACTACGGCCGTTATGGACTGCTTTTGATGCCCACCTGTATGAAGGAGCCCTTTGGCATGGTGATTCCCGAAGCCATGGTACACGGTGTGGGGGTGGTGGCCACAGATGCTTATGGCCCCGCAGAGATTTTGCAACATGGGCACACGGGATGGCTAACGCCTCCGGAGGATGCGATGGCTTTGGCTCAGGTCTGGGAAGATATTGTGGCGCATCCGGTGGAGAGTCAGCGCATTGCGCTTCAGGGTCGTGACTACGCCCGGCAACATTTTGCCATGGAACGGGTCAAAGCACAGGTGGAACAGGTTCTACAGGAGCTTGTGGCGTCTGAAGAAAGTCCCGTGTCATGAAAAAAATTCTTTCCCATTACTTATTTTCTAATTATTTGGTGTTGATGTTGCGCATGGGCAATATGTTTGTGCTCACGCCGCTATTGTTTCGCACCTTATCGGAAATGGATTATGGCTTCTGGTCGGTTTTATGGTCTGTATTTGCTTACGGTCTGCTGCTGGACTTTGGGCTGGGTACGGCTTTACAGAAATATGCCAGTCAGTGGCGGGGGGGGCACGAACGCCCTTTCGGTGCCTTGTTAAGTACGGCCCTGATGATATACGCCTGTACGGGTATCGCCATGGCGTGGGTGTTCTGGGACATGGCTCCACGACTCCTTCAACTCATGGGGGCTGACTCAGAACAGTACGTCAGTTTGCTACGGATTTTTGGAGTGGTCACAGGATTAACATTTCCTCTGGGGTGCTTTGCGGAATTGTTGCGTGGAATCGAGGCGCTGCGAAGCCGTAACCTGATTCTTCTGGCGAGCCTCGGGGTACAGTTACCCGGAAGTTTGCTGGCACTATTCATGACCTCAGACCCTCTGTTTGCGCTGACCTGTTGGACACTCTTTCATAGCGTTCTGACCCAGGCGGCCCTGGCGGTCTGCTTTTGTTGGCGAGCGAGAGCCCTCGGCTTGCGATGGCAGCGGCCCCGCTTCTCCCTTTTGCCAGATTTGCTGGGCTTTGGGCTATCGGCCTGGCTCATTACCTTAACCAATCTGCTCATTTTTCGTACGGATCAACTGGTGATTGGAGCCGGCGGCGGTCTGGTGGCGGTGGGCGGGTACCAGATCGTACAAAGATTGACAGAGGTGTATCGTCAGCTCAGCACACAAATGCATGACGCTTTCGGGCCACGCAGCGCAAGACTTCACGCCCGGGGGGAAACCGCCACATTGCAGCAGTTGCTTTTGCATCAGCAGCGCTGGGTATTCTGGATTGCCTTATTATTGGGGGTTCCTCTTTATGGGGCCCTTCCGCAGGCGCTGGCCCTCATTTTTGATTTACACAGTACAGAGGTGATTCACAGCGGTCGTTTGCTGCTGCTGGCCATGGCCGTACAGGTGGGATTTCGCAGTACGCTGACCCAGGCCCTGGTGATGTGCCAGCGGGAGCGCGCCTTGCTCGTGCTGGCGCTGTTGGAAGCGGTGGCTAACCTGTTATTGAGCCTCTGGTTATTTCCCTACCTGGGTGTGGTGGGCGTGGCACTGGGTACTTTTATTCCGATGGTGTTACTCACCTGTCTGGGGTATTTGCCCCTGGGCTGCAGATTTTTAAATTTACCAATTCAGCGTTTCTTATGGGTAAGTTTTTGTTTCCCCGTGCCGGTGCGCTCCGCCTTGCATTCTGCATGGAGATTGGTTAACATTTTTTTAGAAGGATTGGGTCATGGAAAATTTTTCGGTGGTGTGGACAGACGCTCTCACTCTTGATGCGGCAATGGAAAAAATCCGCTCAGAGAGAGAGGTCATGGCAGAGGCAAAGTTTGTGCTGGTGTTTTCCACAGATCATTATCCAGCGACGGTGCTGGCACAGGAACTACAGCCCCTGCTAGGAGATACGCCCTGGGTGGGATGTTGCACGGGAGGTGTTTTCGTTGACCGTCACTGGCTGCCCCGGGGGATAGCGCTGGGCATTTTTTCAGATCCCCGACTGGAAGTGGGCATCGGTCGCGCGGGTTCTGTGTCTCAGGATCCGCAACGTTCGGGACGTCATGCTCTGCGTCGGGCGCAAAAAGCCCTTTCTGAAGGTGTACATAGCACACAGGAAGCGGATACCGCATGGTTGCTGCTGACCGACGCGCTCACAGGCAATCCGGCAGAGGTGCTGCGGGGAGCCGTGGACGAAATGGGCTCCGGGGCGCTCTGGGTGGGCGGTGGTGCCGGTGATAATTTGCAGTTTTTACAGACCGCTCTGTTTTGCGAGGGAAAGGCCTTTCAAGATCAAACCGTGGCGGTGGGACTTCGCCTGCGTCAGGCAGAATGGACCGGCGGTCTGGCCCACGGCTGGAGTCCCTGTAGTGAGGCGGTGCTTGCCAGCGAAACCCGGGGCAAAACCGTGGTCAGTCTCAATTATCAGAATGCCTATAATGCTTATCGCTCGCTCGCGCAAGCTGCGGGATACTGGAATCCTGAGCAGCCCTTTAATGCCTTTGCTGCTTTTCATCCGCTGGGGATTCCCGCGGGTCAGGACAATTATTTGATTCGGGACCCCCTCAGCGTGGATGAACAGGGACATATTCACTGTGTAGCAGACGTGCCCACGGGGGCACTTGTTCACGTGATGCGGGGCACCCGAGACAGTTTACTAGAGGCGGCCAGAGACAGTGTTAATCAGGCCAACACAAAAGCGGGTCTTTCAGGGGTGGTTGCCTTTCACTGTGTGTCGCGACGGTTGATCTGGGAAGCGGACTTTGATCAGGAAATTCAAACGCTCAAGGACACCCTGGGCACAGCACCCTTGTTAGGTTGCCTCAGTTTTGGCGAGGTGGGCGCACAGGCCCGTGGTATTCCCCGTTTGCACAATAAGTCTATTGTGACGCTGGGGGTGCCGTGAATCAGGAGTCTCCCTTATTTACCCTGAGCGTTCTTCACGAACTGACGCTCCGCATCACGGGGCTGTTTTCTAAACGGGCTTCTCTGGATTCCGTTTTACAGGAGCTGGCCGGCCGTTTACATATTTCGGTGATTTGTCTCTGGCGTCAAACGCCCGCGGGCTATTTGTATCTGGGAAGTGCCGGATTGGGGCGCGCAACACGGAGCAAGATTCCTGAGTATGTGTTGCATCCGCAAATGCTGTGGGAAATGAACCTGCCGGAGCTGAGTCGATTGGAGCACCAGTCAGACGTTCAGCAGGCCGGTTACACCTTATTGTGCTGTCTTGGTGAGCCGCTGTCTCCCGTTTACGCTGGCATTTTGCAAAAACTAATGTCTCCACTGGTGCAGGCTCTGGAGCATCAGCGCGTGAGTGAAGAAAACGAGGTGCTGGCGCGTCTGCCTGCTGAAAATCCCAATCCCATTTTACAAATAGGTCCCCGCGGTCACGTTACCTATGCCAACACGGCAGCGGGGTATTTGTTGGATCAGTGGCATATTTCTCTTCATCAACCCGTTCCTGACCGAATTTATACGCTCGTGGTGGAGTCCCGATTGCGCGGCGAATCCCTGATTGAAGACCTGGTGGTGGGCGAACGCCACTACCAGATGCTGGCCATTTATGTGCCTTCTCAAAACCACTACCAGCTTTATGCCACCGATGTGAGCCAGCGTTATCTGGCGGAGCAAAAAAGTTTGTCCATGCGCGACGAAGCGGTGGCTTCTTCTGCGGCAAAGTCAGAGTTTCTGGCTATTATGAGCCACGAAATTCGTACTCCGTTGCACGCGCTGTTGGGCATGTTAGATATGCTGCAGCAGCAGTCTCTGGAGGATGTGGCATCCACCTATGTAAAAACTGCGCGCACCGCCGGACAACATTTGTTAACCCTGATCAATCAAACGCTGGATTTTTCGCATCTGGAGTCGGGCAAGCTGAGCCTGCATCCGGCTCCCTTTCATGTGAAGCATTTGCTCAAAACCTGTGTGAAAACTTTTGAAAACCGCGCTGAATCCCGTGGTTTAACGCTCACTGTGCACTACGCTGAACCCCTGTGGTGCTACTGGGAAGGCGATGCTTTGAAACTGGGACAGGTGCTATTTATTCTGGTGGATAACGCCCTCAAATTTACCCGGAAGGGGCATATTCGCATTGAAGTGGGCATGGAACAGACGCCGGAACATCTTTATTTTCGTGTGAGTGACACAGGGGCCGGCATTGCCGAAACACAGCAGGAACGTATTTTTGAGCGCTTTGAACAGGCGGATAATTCCTCTACACGCAGCCACGGCGGTGCGGGACTGGGACTGAGTATTGCCCGTCGCCTGGCCGAATTGCACGGTGGCACGCTCTATCTTGAAGAAAGTACCCTCAATAAAGGCAGCACCTTTCGCTGTGAGCTGCCGTTACAGCG
The DNA here is from genome assembly GCA_964342365.1 of uncultured Candidatus Sericytochromatia bacterium. Lineage (GTDB taxonomy): Bacteria > Cyanobacteriota > Sericytochromatia > UBA7694 > UBA7694 > CAXRDE01. The sequence continues at coordinate 4,884 of CAYFGW010000299.1, forward strand.
GGCGGCGGCCTTTTCTGAGCCAGATGAAGATAACGCGACGTCTCTGTCCGTGAGTCAATATATTGCGCGCTGGCAAAAACGTCCGCC
>CAYFGW010000300.1:0-4813 GCA_964342365.1 uncultured Candidatus Sericytochromatia bacterium
GCTTGAGCTTTGTCCAGAACGGTTTGTACTTTGCGCTCACCTCACGCGGCACGTTGCAGGCCATTTGTGAGGGTAGTTTAAAGCGTTCTCTCAGTTCAGAGTAGACCAGCTTTTGCAGTTTCATTGCGCTACTGGTTTTGCCCTGCTCAAACGCCACGCCAGAAGCATAATTCAGCGCATCACGATAGGTCAAAGCAGTCTGGTCTAAAGCTGCCTTTTGTTCAGGTGTCAGCGTGAGTTTTAGTTTTGCGGTTAGCGTGGCGTTTGGCATTACTTTTCGGCCCAGTTCTTGAGTTCAGACTGTAAGCGCAATCCGGCTTTTAACCCCTGCTCAAAAGCATGGTCGATAGCAAAGAATTTCATACACTCAACAGCGTCAGTGTAGTCGCCAAGAGCCGCGTCAAGTTTTCTGCGATTGTCCACATAGCTGGAGACAAATTCAGCAATTTTTGATTGTTTGAGTCGTAATGGAATCCATTTCGTCAAATTGGGAGAAACAATATCAGTGATAATATCTTCTATGCGTGATCGCGCTTGCTCAGCCTTCTTTTTAGAATCTGAATAGTATTTATTGTCGTTTGGCTCCAACTCTGCATGTACTGCAAGTTCCAAAGCCAGCTCATCAATGAGTTTTTTCATAGCTTATCCTTTTGCCGGTGATTAAGCGGCGTTTGATTGGTACTATTTTATTGTAACCCTTGTCATCGAAAATGTAAACCTTTTTGTTTACGATTAAGAAATAAAAGTTTCAATTCGTGATACAATACAATCAGAAGGTGAGTAAGCAAATGGACATCAATAACGAAATTCGCAGCTACATAGTTAAAAAAGGAAAAAGCGTCTCTCAGCTTGCAAGAGAAATGGGAACCACGCCACAAAACCTGAATAAAAAATTATCTAATCACAGCATCAAGTATCGTGAAGTTCAAGAAATCGCCACTCATCTTGGTTACAAAATAAATTGGACTGAGGAGGAAAAGGCAAAACCGCCTGAGCAATAAATCACTCAAGCGGTGTGTACCAATCGACTCATTGACAGTCAATTGCACTTTGGTAATCAGCCAAAGTATATCCGGTAATCAGCCGGAAATAACTTCCGAAAGAAGCTACTACTATTATGGCACATAATTTCAGAACAGGGAGTCATAGTATTTTCTGTTTAACTTTTCACATGGTTTTTGTGACCAAGTACAGGCGTAAATGCCTGACACCTGAGATGCTAGATTATCTCGAAAAACTGTTTTCCCGGCTCTGTGGCAAATGGGATTCAGAGTTGCTTGAGTTCGGCGGCGAATCTGACCACGTTCACTTGCTGGCTGCGCTCAATCCAAAAGTACAGCCGTCAAAACTGGTGAACAATCTAAAATCCATCAGCAGCCGCATGGTTCGTCAGGAGTACGTAAATCATCTCAAGCGATTTTACTGGAAGCCGTTATTCTGGACGGATAGCTATTGCATCCTGACCACTGGCGGGGTTACCATCGACACAATTAAGCGATATATAGAAAGTCAGGGTATCGATGTATAACGCGCTAACTTCAGGTCGTTGACCTGACATGTTTTACCCATAGGGCATAAATCCTCCCCGACCCAGCAAGCTAGGGATCGGGGAATCCAAACACATTTTTAGTTGAAATATTATCATTGATAGAATCCCCTGCGACACCTGTTACAATACAGGCAAAGTTTTAAGGAGTGTCTGATGAGCAACGCAGATCAAAACGCAGCAGATATTGAACACATCGAAGACAGAGAGTGGCTGGAGTCTCTGGATTATGTCATAGCAAACAGTTCCGCCGAGCGCGTGGCGCGGCTTTTTCAGCGCTTGCAAAACCGGGCTACCAAGGCCGGCGTCAAGCTTCCCTTTTCCGCTTATACCCCTTATATCAACACCATTCCCAGAGATCGGCAAAAGCCGTATCCCGGCAACTTAGATCTGGAGCGACGGGTCAAAAACATTATCCGTTGGAACGCCATGGCCATGGTCGTCAGAGCCAATAAAAAAGAGGACGGTATCGGTGGGCATATTTCTACCTTTGCTTCCTCTGCGAGCCTGTATGAGGTGGGCTTTAACCACTTTTTCCAGGGCAAAAGCGGCGATCAGAGCGGTGACCAGATTTACTTCCAGGGCCACGCTTCACCGGGCATTTACGCCCGTGCCTTTTTAGAAGGCCGCCTCACGGAAGACAACCTGGACAACTTCCGCCGAGAACTGGCCGACGGCGGCGGACTCTCTTCTTACCCTCACCCCTGGCTCATGCCGGACTTCTGGGAATTCCCCACCGTTTCCATGGGTCTTGGGCCACTGATGGCCATTTATCAGGCGCGCTATAACCGTTATCTAGAACACCGGGGGCTCAAAGAGAAAACCGGTCGGGTCTGGGCCTTCCTTGGCGACGGAGAAATGGACGAGCCGGAATCCCTGGGTGCCATTACGCTGGCCAGCAGAGAAAAGCTGGACAACCTGACCTTTGTTATCAACTGTAATTTGCAGCGTTTAGACGGCCCGGTGCGGGGCAATCAGAAAATCATCCAGGAGCTGGAAGGCATTTTCCGTGGCGCGGGCTGGAACGTGATCAAGGTAATCTGGAGTTCTGACTGGGACGACATCCTGGAAAAGGATGTTTCAGGCGAGCTGGTCAACATCATGAACACCACCATTGACGGGGAGTACCAGAAGTACAAGGGCAGTGGCTCAGGTGAGTATGTGAGAGAGAACTTCTTTGGTAAGCACCCGGAAGCCCTGAAACTGGTAGAACACCTCAGCGATGAACAAATTGCCAAACTGCGTCGCGGCGGTCACGATCCCCTGAAGGTGTTTAACGCCTATCAAAGTGCTGTAGATCAAAGCGATGCCCCCACGGTGATTCTGGTCAAAACCGTCAAAGGCTTTGGCGTAAGTGAGAACGCAGAGGGCAAAAACATTACCCACTCCCAGAAAAAGCTTAACGAAGAAGAGCTGAAAGCCTTCCGTACCCGCTTTAACGTCCCCATTTCCGATGAAGCCATTGAGGCGGGTATTCCCTTTTATAAGCCCGGGGAAGATTCTGAAGAAATAAAGTATCTGAAATCCCGTCGTGAAGCACTGGGAGGTTCTGTACCCACCCGCCAGTCCACACTGGATCCCATTGAAGCTTTCCCTGAGAAAATCTTCAACGAATTCAAAGAAGGCTCCAAGGGCCGCGAGGTGTCCACCACCATGGCTTACGTGCGCTTGCTGGCCGGATTGATGAAAGACAAAAAGCAGGGCAATCTGATTGTGCCCATCATTCCCGATGAAGCACGCACCTTTGGTATGGAATCGCTGTTTAATAAGCACGGTATTTATGCTCACCAGGGACAGCTCTACGAGCCCGTAGACTCCGACTCTCTGATGCGCTACCGCGAAGCTCAGGACGGGCAGATTTTAGAAGAAGGTATTACCGAAGCGGGCGCCATGTCTTCCTTTGTGGCCGCAGGGACGGCCTACGCCACCCACGGCGTGAACACCATGCCCTTTTTCACTTTTTACTCCATGTTTGGCTTCCAGCGCATTGGCGATCTGGCCTGGGCCGCCGGAGACATGCGCTGCAAGGGCTTTTTAGTGGGCGCCACTGCCGGACGAACCACCTTAGCAGGAGAAGGTCTACAGCATCAGGACGGCCACTCCCACCACCTGGCGCATCCGCACCCCAACTTAAAATCTTATGACCCCGCCTTTGCCTTTGAAGTGGGCGTGATTATTGAAGAGGGCCTGCGCCGCATGTATATTGAGCAAAAGGATGAGTTCTATTACATCACCGTGGGCAATGATTCTTATGAGCAACCGCCCATGCCCGAAGGCTCCAGAGAAGGTATTTTAAAAGGTATGTACCTGTTCCAACGCTCGGAGTTGGCCAATGCCAAAGCCCGCGTACAGCTCTGGGGATCTGGCGCGATTTTGCCAGAGGTACTTAAAGCGGCCAAACAACTGGAAGACTACGGCGTGGCCGCGGACGTATGGAGTGTCACTTCTTACAAAGCCGTATATGAAGACGCTATGGACGCTGACCGTTTTAATATGCTGAATCCCACCGCTGAGCCGCGCGTGTCTTATCTGGAAGCTCAGATGAAAGACGCAGAAGGCCCCGTGATTGCGGTGTCTGACTATATTAAAATTCTGCCTCACTCTCTGGCCCGCTGGATCAAGCAACCGCTTCTGGCACTGGGTACAGACGGTTTTGGCCGCAGCGAAGGCCGCGAAGCTCTGCGTCGCCACTTTGAGGTAGACGCCGCACACACCACATGGGTCACCCTGGGCCAACTGGTGCGCAACGGGGATCTGGAAAAAGACGTGCTGGAAAAAGCGCAGAAAACCCTCCAGATCAACCCCGACAAACCCAACCCCATCACGCTGTAAACAGCTAAAAGCAGCCATAAGGAGCAACATCAATGACAGACGTAAAAATCCCCAAGCTGGGCGACGGCGTGGACGGCGCTGACATTCTCAGTATTCTGGTGAGCGTGGGCGATGAAATCGCCGAAGGCGACGCCATTCTGGAACTGGAGTCGGACAAAGCCACTGTGGAAGTGCCCTCCACCGCCAGTGGTGTGGTCAAAAGCATTAGTGTGAGTGAAGGCGACACCGTGAGCGAAGGTCAGGTGGTCCTCGTGCTGGAGGGTGCTGACGCCACAAACACTGAGGACACCGCTGAAAAAACAGAAGCATCTACAGAAGAGACTGCAGAACTCCCCACAGACAACACGCCCGAAGACAGCTCTGAAGACGGCTCTGAAGATACTTCTGGCGAAAGTCATGACATCGAAATGAAGGTGCCAAAACTGGGCGACGGTG
>CAYFGW010000301.1:0-4570 GCA_964342365.1 uncultured Candidatus Sericytochromatia bacterium
CCGTGGAGGTCCCTCCCGTCCCCGTTCCTCAGCCTCTGCCTTTGCCTGCTCCTCCGGCATGATTAATCCATGAAGCGCGTTTTGATTATCTATAACGGCGGCACCATTGGCATGCAGGCCTCTGAGGAAGGCTATCGCCCCGTGCCCGGTTATTTACAGCAGCAAATGCAGCAAATACCAGCCTTTGCCCACGGGGATTTGCCCGATTACCAGATTATTGAGCAGCAGCCTTTGATAGATTCGGCCCATATGCATCCGGACCGCTGGTGGAGTCTGGCTCAGCTGATTGAGCGCTACCATGAAGACTACGACGGGTTTGTGATTCTCCACGGCACCGATACCTTGGCCTATACGGCCTCTGCACTGCCCTTTATGTTGGAAAACCTGCGTAAGCCGGTCATTTTAACGGGTTCTCAAATTCCCCTGTGCGAAATTCGCAACGACGCCCAGGAAAATCTGGTGACCTCGCTCATGCTGGCAGCCCACTACGCCATTCCTGAAGTGTGTTTGTACTTTGGCGGCAAGCTGATGCGCGGCTGCCGGGCCACTAAATTAGACGCCACCGGGTTTGCAGCCTTCTTTTCGCCCAACTACCCCGTGCTGGGGGAAGTAGGCATTGAAATTGAAATTTTCTGGGATCGATTGCAGCCCATGCCCACCCGCAAAAGCTTAAAAACCCGTGCATTACATCAGGCCACAGTGAGTGCGCTTCGACTTTTTCCGGGCATTTCTGCCTCGGTGTTGGAAAATATGCTCAAACCCCCCTTGCAGGGGCTCATTCTAGAAACCTTTGGCGTGGGCAATGCGCCCACCAACGACCCCATGTTTTTACGGGTGCTTAAAGAAGCCCATGCCAGAGGCGTGGTGCTGGTGAACTGTACCCAATGTCCCAAAGGTCGTGTGAAACAGGCCACCTATGCTGCCGGGCACGTGCTGGCCTCGTGCGGCGTGGTGAGCGGTCAGGATCTCACCACGGAAGCCGCTCTGGCTAAACTCTATTATTTGCTCTCTGAGGGCTATCGCCCCGAGCAGGTGCGAGAACTGATGCTCACCAATCTGCGCGGAGAAATGACCCTCAGAGCCTGATTATAAGAGTCTGAACCTTTATTGTTCCGCCTCGGCCCGGGCTTCATCGACGGTAATATCCACATCTTTTTTGCCGCCCAGCTGTCCGGCCCGACGGGCCTGCCCGCGTTTTTTACGCTTATCGTCTTCTCGTTTGAGAATGCGAAGCGGCGTGCCCGTAAAGCCAAAGTTTTCTCTGAGCTTACGTTCAATGTGGCGCAGATAGGGCGGGTTGATCAGGCCCGTGTGGGTGCTGAAAATTACGAAGGTGGGTGGAGCCACCGACACCTGGGTACCGTAGCTGATCTTGGGCCGCTTGTTCTTGCGGGACGGGGGTGGATTCATGGCCACAATTTCGTTGAGCACTTCGTTGAAGAGGCCCGTGGTAATGCGGCGCTGGTTTTCGTCACTGGCAGCCTGACAGAGATCAAAAATGCTGAACAGGCGTTTTTTGCTCACGGTGGAGGTGAACAAAATGGGGGCGTAGTTCATAAAATACAGCCGGTCACGAATATCGTCGGCGTACTCGTTCATGGTGGTGGAACTGCGATCTTCCACTAAGTCCCACTTATTCACCACAATCAAACTGGCTTTGCCCATATCCTGTGCCATGCCCGCAATGCGCTGCTCCTGTTCAGAGACGGGTTCTGTGGCGTCTAAGACCACCACCACCACGTCAGCGCGCTGAATGGCTTTAATGGCACGCACTACGGAAAAGCGCTCAATGCCGTAACGCACTCTGGATTTCTTGCGAATTCCCGCCGTGTCTACCAGGATATAGTTATTGCCGTTGTGTTTGCAGAGGGTGTCCACCGAATCGCGGGTGGTACCAGAAACATTAGAGACCGTCATGCGGTCTTCGCCTAAAAGTGTGTTCACAATGGAAGATTTGCCCACGTTGGGTTTTCCCACCACCGCAATACGCAAGGCGTCTTCCTGTTCAAGGGTAATATCGCTGTCAATGCGCGACACAATTTTGTCTAATAAATCGCCCGTATGATGGCGGTGAATGGCGGACAGGGGCTGAGGATCGCCTAAGCCCAGTTCAAAGAACTCGGCCACCACAATATCTTCCTGATACACGTCATCCACTTTATTGACCGCCAGAATCACGTCCTTTTTACGCTGGCGCAGTTCTTTGGCAATATTGTAGTCCACGGGCGTTAAGCCCGCCTGGCCGTCCACCAGGAATACAATGACTTCGGCTTCGTCAATGGCAAGCCAGGCCTGCTGTTGGACAGCGGTATGGATATCGTCTTCTTTCTCAAAAATCAGGCCGCCGGTGTCAATCACCACAAATTCCTGATTGTTCCATTCACAGTTTAAATACAGCCGGTCACGGGTCACGCCCGGCTGGTCATCCACAATGGCGATACGTTCGCCTACAAAACGGTTAACGAGGGTGGATTTACCCACGTTGGGGCGGCCCACAATGGCCACCAGGGCTCCCTGATTTACTCTGCCCATATGATGTCTCCAATCAATGTGGTGGCAGCGGGTGGAGTATCTGAAAAGGAATATGCAGAGATCACGTCTTTTTGCGCTGCCGCCAGTTTTTCTTTATCGTTATAGTACAGCGTGGCCAGTACGTCGCCAACGGCCACCTTATCGCCACGCTTTTTGTGTAGTTCTATGCCTACACCCAGATCCAGTTCGTCTTCTTTTTTCCAGCGTCCGCCGCCCAGGCTGCGGGTGGCTTCTCCCATATCCAGGGCCACCAGATGTTTCACATAGCCTGCTTGCTCCGCCACAAAATCCCAGGTGTGTTCTGCATGAGGCATCAGGCCGTAATTTTCAATCACCTGGCTGTTGCCCCCCTGAGCTTCAATAATATCTTTAAATTTGGCCAGCGCCTCACCGTTGTCAATCTGGGTTTGCAGGATTTGTTTTCCTGCGTCTAAGTTTTCAGCCTTGCCCGCACACACCAGCTGCATGGCTCCTAAGGTGAGCACCACTTCTTTCAAGTCTTCAGGAGCCTGGCCTTTGAGCATGTCCAGCGCTTCTTCGACTTCTAAAGTATGTCCTATTTTTTGACCCAGGGGTTGATCCATATCGCTGAGCAATACAGACACAGAACGGTCCAGCTGTTTGCCCACTTTGACCATATACTCGGCCAGTTCACGGGCGGCCTCGCGGTGGGGCATAAAGGCTCCGGAACCGTATTTAATGTCCAACACAATGACGTTGGCACCGCTGGCAATTTTTTTGGAAAGCACAGAGGCCACAATCAGCGGAATGCTGTCAATGGTGGCGGTGACGTCTCTTAAGGCATAGAGGCTTTTGTCCGCCGGGGCAATATTCTGCGTCTGGCCTGCTAAAGCGGCGTTGATGCGTTTGAGCTGGGCAAAAAAGTCCTCAGAACTCAGGCGGGTTTGAAAGCCGGGAATGGCTTCCAGTTTATCGATGGTTCCTCCCGTATGTCCCAGGCCTCGCCCGGAAAGCTTGGCCACCACCAGACCGGTACTGGCCACCAGCGGACCCAGAATGAGCGTGACTTTATCGCCCACGCCGCCGGTGCTGTGCTTGTCCACTTTAAAGCCATCAATATCGCTTAAATCTAACGTGTCACCAGAATAGGCCATGGCACGGGTCAAATGAGTGGTTTCTTCAATATTCATGCCCTGAAGGTAGTTAGCCATGAGCCAGGCCGACACCTGATAATCGGGAATGGTGGCTTTGGCAATGCCCTCCACCAGAAATTCGATTTCTTCACGACTCAGGGCCTCGCCATCACGCTTTTTGCGGATGATGCTCAGGGTGTTCATGGGGTTCTCCTTCGGTTTCTGATACGTTGCTGATACATTGTGGGCTGAAATGGCACCAAACGGCACCCGTAAAACAGCAGTATACCACTCACAGAAGGCAGCTCATAGCCATTAGCGTTGAGAAACTAGGCGCGAGTTAAAGCTTCTAAGGTGCCGCGGGTTTGTAACACAAAGGCTTTGAAATTCCGTTCGTTGAGCACATAAAGGGCCGTATTGCTTCCGTTGTCCAGCACGCCGCTGTTGGCGAGCCAGTACTGACCATCTTCCTGAAACACCACTACAAAATGGTTCTGAGGGCGTTTCTTTTCTTTTGGCGGGTACACCACACCGGTTTTGGTATCTAAATGGACCCCTACGAGTAAAGGGGAACGGGGGTGCTCTTTCCAGAAGGCTCTCACCGCATCGCTCCGATCAAAAAGCCGACTTTTACTGGGGCCCACCAGCGGCGTATTGCGAATGCCCATGAGTTCAGCAGCCCGTTTTACCTCGCCCTCTGAGCGGGGGTTTTGAATGCGTCCGTCGGGGAAGTATTCGTACTTAAACAGAGTCACGAGACCCGGTTGGCGGTCGGTGTTGGCGTAGTTGTACAGGCGATCCTGCGCCAGATGCAAACTGCGATAGGTAAGATCTGGTACGGTCATTTTGAGACTTTTAAAGGCGTTATCAAAGCTGCCGTACAGTAAAAAATGGGCCGCCAGCAGAGAAGCCGCACCGCAGCGATGGGAGTCACTGCGGGTTTC
>CAYFGW010000302.1:0-4550 GCA_964342365.1 uncultured Candidatus Sericytochromatia bacterium
CATGCGGCCCACGGAAACTGCTACAAAAGATTCTGCTTCAGATGTGTTGTGGTGGACGGGCCGTTATGATGCCCTGCACCCACCGTTTTTATACAAGCCAGAATCGCCGGACTGGGTGTCTCCCTGCGCGGATCACGGTCTGGAGCCCGAAGATATTTGTGTGCAGCGCCGTCTCTTGCAAAAGCTCTTGAGCGTTCCTTCTGCTGCGCTGACGCTGCCCTGGCTGTTTCATCACGGTGTGGTTTTATTGGGAGTCAGCACGTGGATTGCGCTGGGAGTTGCTCCGCTGGCCGCGCCGGGATACGCTTTGTTGCTGCCCACGGTGCTCATGCTGCTGCCCTTTTTACTGGGGGGCTACTTTCGCTGGCTCTATGCACCCTACTGTGCTTCTGCGGTGGTCCTGCTCATGCTGGCTTACGGGTTCAGGCAACTGCCCTTCAGTATAAAAAAGCGTCTTGTCTGGGCGGTGCTGCTGCTGGCAGGGGGGCGCCTGTGTGCGGCCACCGCCCGTGGTGTTTACGATATAGTGCTTGCGGGTTTTTCGGTGCAGGACCTACTGGGCTATGTTTGTTTCTTGTGGCAATCTTTTGTTTATGGCTTTCAGTGGCTTCACGACAAACTCACTTTTATGCTTTTTTTACAGGACCAGGAACGCCTGGTGCCTTCGCTCCTGTTCTGGGGAATTTGGGCCATAGAAGCTCTTTATCCTGGCGGGTTGTCAAAAATTCGCTGGCGTCACAGCACAGAAGCACAACGTCTCTCTTTTTCCCGTATGCAGGCGACTCTGTTACTGGGAACGCTATTCGTAATTTTGCCGGGAGTGGTCTACTGGCGCTATACACAGGGGTATGTGCAGGGGGCGCTCCTGAAACGCTTGGGGCTTTGGAGCATGGGTGAGCTTTTGCCCGCGGCCGTGGGCGTGGCTGTGCTCTATGGTTTCACGAAAGGATGGGTGGATAGTTATAAAGAGTGCCCCCGAGATGACTCGAACATCCGACCTACGGTTTAGGAAACCGGCGCTCTATCCACTGAGCTACGGGGGCTTTTTATGCCATTTTAACACGGTCCTGTGTAGACTAAAAAAATGCAGTCCTGTAAATTAACCAGAGCGTCTTCTCTGGCCTCCAACTTTTTTGGTCAATTGCCCCGTCAGTCTCCGGGCAATACCTCCTGTACCCACAAAATTCTCAATGCGGTACGTTTTGATTTGCCCGCCTCTCCTCGTATCCTGGATCTCGGATGCGGCACCGGCGCGCAGACGCTGGCTCTATTGGAAACCCTAAAAACCGCAAAAATTCTTGCAGTAGATATTAACCCACAGTTTTTAGTGCAGCTTGAAGAGAACCTGTCAGACGCTCAGGCAGCACAGGTAAGAACCGAAAATGTGGACTTTGACGGCTACGATTTCCGTCACAATCATTTTCACCTGATCTGGTCAGAAGGCGCTTTATACAATATGGGGCTCGATAAAGCCCTGTATGCCCTCAAAAAACATCTGGTGCCTGACGGTTTTCTGGTGTTCAGTCACTTAACCTGGCTCGTAGACGACCCCTCCAGAGAAGTGGCTGCCTACTGGAAAAAGCACTTTCCCCGCATGCCCACCCTGGTGAATCAAATGGGGGCCATTCAGCGGGCGGGCTATGATCTTCTGGAAATTCAGGTGCTACCAGAAACCGTCTGGTGGGATACCTATTATAACCCCATACAAGAAGCCCTGCCCGAATTAGAGCAAGCGAATATGCCCGAAGCCCGCAAGCTGGCGAGCCAATTGCGGTCTGAAATTGAAATGTATTCCAAGTACGGGGCTGAATACAGTTATGTATACTACGCGCTTCAGCTGATGAGCTGACCTCATAAAGACATCCACGCAATAGCCCATCTAAAACAGCACCCCATTGCAGCGAGAAATGTTACAATGGGGTGCTATTTCATCGAAAGTGAATCACAACATTTATGTCCTCGCGTTATCTGGGTCTGGATATTGGTACCAAAACCATTGGCGTTGCTGTGAGCGACGCGCTGGGATGGACCGCCCGCCCGGTGCTGACCATTCACCGCAAAGGCTGGGTGGAAGATCTGGCGGCCATGCAGCAGCTCAAACAGGAGTATGCGCCCGCCCTGTTGGTGGTGGGATTGCCCCTGGGCAGTAATGGTGAAATGACTGAACAAGCTCGTTTCAACCAGCGGGCCGCTGAACGTATTCAGGCAGAGCTAGACGTGCCGGTGGTGTATCGGGACGAAAGCTTCAGCTCCGAAGAGGCCAGTGATTTACTCAGAGAAATGGGCATGGGACGCAAAAAACGTCGCAAAAAACAAAAGCGTTCCCTGGACGAACTGGCTGCAGCCAGTATTTTACAAAGCTATCTCGACGAACAACATCGCCTGCAACAGGTAAAGAAAAATCAGGATTTATAATATGGCACTCAAACGTACTCATTTTGCTAACGCTCTTACTGAAATTCCCGTGGGGGAGACCGTCACCGTATGTGGCTGGGTTCAAAATTACCGCGATCACGGCGGTGTTGTTTTTGTGGATATGCGCGACGGCTCCGGTCTGATTCAGCTGGTGTTTGATCCCAGCGTTGAAGCCAGCGTCTGTGAACCCGCTTCCCGTTTGCGCAACGAATACGTGATTGCCGCTCAGGGGCAAATTTCTGAGCGTAGCGCAGACAACGTCAATCCCAAAATGCCCACCGGCAAACTGGAGCTAAAAGTTCATCAACTGGAAGTGCTTAACCGTTCTAAAACGCCACCGTTTGAAATTGACGACAACATCAACGTTGACGAAAGCCTGCGGTTAAAGTATCGCTATCTGGATCTGCGCCGTCCGGCCCTGCAAAAGCGCATTAAAATGCGTCACAAAATCACCCAGTCTATTCGTACTTTTTTGAGCAACGAAGGATTTTACGAAATTGAAACCCCCATGATGACCAAAACCACTCCCGAAGGAGCCCGTGACTACCTGGTGCCCAGTCGGGTGCATCCCGGGCAATTTTATGCCCTGCCTCAGTCCCCGCAAATTTTCAAACAAATTCTGATGGTGTCAGGCATGGAGCGTTATTTTCAAATTGCGCGCTGTTTCCGCGATGAAGACCTGCGGGCGGATCGTCAGCCGGAATTCACCCAGCTAGATATTGAAATGTCTTTCGTGGATGAAGCGGACGTGCTAGAAACCAATGAGCGCATGGTGAAGCATTTGTTTAAAGAGGTGCTGGATGTGGATATTCCCACGCCGCTGCCCATGATGAGCTATGACGAAGCCATGGAACGCTTTGGCTCCGATAAGCCGGACACCCGTTTTGGTCTGGAATTTGTGAACTTTACTGGGATCATGCAGAATGTGGGCTTCAACGCCTTTGCCTCTGTTGCCAAAGAAGGTGGCGTGATCAAGGGCATTCGCCTGCCGGAGGCTAGCTCACAAATGTCTCGCCACGAGCTGGACCAGCTGCGCAATCGTTCCATCACTTACGGTGGCAAAGGGCTGGTGTGGTTCAACTATAAAGAAGACGGTCTGAACTCACCGGTGGCCAAGTTCTTTAGCGAAGACGAACTGGCGCAAATTCAGCAGGCCGCCGGCGCTCAAACCGGTGATGTGGTGATTATGATGGCGGATCAGGCGAAAGTGGTACATGACGTGCTGGGTCGTCTGCGTCTGGATCTGGGCAAACGTTTTGAGCTGATCGACGAAGACCGCTGGGACGTGCTCTGGATCAACCGCTTCCCCATGTTTGAATGGGATGAACAGCGCAACCGCTGGCAGGCGCAGCACCATCCGTTTACCTCGCCGCTGCCAGAACATGTGGATATTTTGCAAACCGAGCCTGAAAAAGTGCGTACCCAGGCTTACGATCTGGTCTTGAACGGTGTAGAACTTGCCAGCGGCAGCATTCGGATTCACGATCGGGATATGCAGGCCAAAATGTTTGAAGCTCTTGATCTGAGTGAAGAAGAAGCGCAAGAAAAATTTGGCTTTATGATGGGCGCCTTTGAATACGGTGCACCTCCTCATGGCGGCATTGGTATTGGATTGGATCGTCTGGTGATGATGATGGCCAAACAGGACACTATCCGTGAAGTGATCGCCTTCCCGAAAACCCAGGCCGCCAGCTGCCTTATGACAGAAGCTCCCGGCAGTGTGAGCGATGAGCAAATGGAAGAATTGTATCTGCGTTCCACGGTGCTTCCCAAAGAAGATAAGGCCTAAATGCAGGAGTCAGAAGCCGCTCTCGCTGCGCTAACGGCCCAGGTGCAAGCCTGGAATGACCGTTGGAGCATGCGGCATCAAACGCTTCTGGCTGCTGCTTTTCAGGATGCCGGTCTGGGTCTCATCGTGGAGGTTCTGCATCGTTTAACACCTGAGCCCGACGCGGGGCTGATCCAGGCTGCGGCCCAGACGCTGCTGGCAGACTATGGAAGGGAAGAGCGTGTGGAAGACTACCGCCATGAGGTGTGGCAACTTTTGCCCGTGAAGCCGCTCATGTGGACGCTGCGCAACGTGCTGGTACAGGTGATGCACCTGGCCCGCCAGCAGCCCCGCAGTCATCCCCAAT
>CAYFGW010000303.1:0-4545 GCA_964342365.1 uncultured Candidatus Sericytochromatia bacterium
AGAAAGTGCTGCCAGAATGTCCATCCCGCTGGTTTCGGGCATATCCACATCACATAAAATAAAATCGGGGGAATGACGTTCAATGTGCTCCACCGCGTTTTGAGCATGATGAACCCCTGAAAAACGATAACCCGCACGAGTCAGGGTCACTTTTAACACATCCAGTAAATCTTTATCATCGTCAATGGCCAGAATAAGCGGCGACATGAATATTTCACTTTCTAAGGTCTTATTCTTTAGCATACACGTCATTGAAGTTCCAGGCATAGGGTTTTAGACTGGCTTTTAAATACAGTGGATGAGCGGGTTCTCCTGTGCGATTGACTTTAAGCACGTGTAAACGGGGCAGCAAAGCTCGAACTTGTGCGCTGCGCTGCAGATATTGACCATCATTACCCCAGGCTGCCACCACGAGCTCAGATTGACGGGCAATCTCAACCAGCGTTTTGTCATTGTCCGTGCCCACAGGATGTTTTGCCTGCCTGAGCTGTTGAGGTGTGGAGGCCCGATAAGCAAACAAATTCACCAGATAAATGCGCCCAAAACCCCAGTATTTAGCATAGTTAACACAACGCTTAAAGGTGGGATTTGTATCCTGAACACGCGCACAAGAGGGATTTAAGCCCACAAACGCCACCGCGGATTTTTCCGGCGCCCATTCGTGCCAGAGTAAATAACGATAGGTGTCACAGTCTGAAAAGACGGCCCCTGTGTCAGCGGTATTCGGGGTTTTCAAACCCAAAGCGCTCTCCTTTTTTCCAGGCTTCGGGCTGGTTGCCCTGAGCGGGTAAACCGCCAGATTGTTGCAGCAAGCGAGCCATGTGCATCAGATTCCAGGTCATAAAAGTGGTGTTGCGATTGGTAAAATCGTTTTCGGGCCCCCCGGAGTTTTCATCTTTGTAAGAAGGACCGGGGCCCACTTCTCCCAACCAGGAAGCGTCTGCCTGAGGAGGAATTACAAAGCCCAGATGCTGTAAAGAATACAAAATATTCATGGCACAGTGTTTGGCACCGTCTTCGTTGCCCGTGATCAGGCAACCTCCGACCCTGCCATAATACGCCCACTGCCCCTTATCGTTGAGCAAGTGAGAATTGCCGTACAAACGCTCAATCACCCGGGTACACACTGAGGATTTTTCTCCCAACCAGATGGGGGTGGTCAACACAAAAATATCCGAGTCCATCACCTTTTGATAAAGCATGGGCCAGTCGTCTTGCTCAGCCCCGTGTTCCGTCATATCAGGGTACACCCCTGGAGCAATCACATAATCTACCGCACGCAGCACCTCCACTTCTACATCGTTTTTTTCCATGATGGTCTTAGAAATGTCAATCAGTCCTTCAGTGTGAGAGGTCTGGGGACTGGGTTTGAGGGTTCCGTTAATAAATAGTGCTTTCATGGATTTAGCATAAGCCAAAATATATGAAGTATTTGTTAAAACTCTATTAAGCAGAGCCCAATACTCACAAGATATTTACATAACTTAATACAACTACATAAATACGGTGAACGTGGAGACAGGTGATTATGGCTAACTTTTTAATTCATCCTTTGTCGCTGATGGCCAGTCAACTTCTAAATGACTTGAACCATGACATTGAGCGTCAGGAAGCCCTTGATAAAGGCAAAGACTTTCCCAGACATGCTTGTTCCCTGGATACACAAATTCGCGTGAGAGACATGAGCTTAGAAGAACGCAGCGCACTCATTGGTGAACTCACCTCTGTTTTTTTGAAATACGTGCAGCACCCGGACAAATCACTAGCCCGGGTGGCGCTTAAATATCTCAACTTACTGGTGTGTGGTAGCTTTGAAGAAAGCCGGGCTGACAGTGAAATTGTGTCAGAAACCGTAACTTCCATTCGTGAAACCTATGCAAAAGCTCACCCGGCCTAGACTTTGGCTGATTTCTGAGGCTTGACAGACTTCTGAGAACGTCGGGTGCGTTTCTTCTGAGCGTTTTTGGCATTGTTTTTCTCAGCACGACGCAGCATCGCGGGGCGATCCACCTGATTCTTGGCAGCACGCTGACGGGGCTGCTGCGACTGCTGGGTTTGCCGGGGCTCTGAAAACCCGTCAATAGTCTTAACCCGGATCTTTTGCTTGATTAACCGCTCGATGGCTTTGAGTAATTTGCCTTCTTCAGGCATCACCAGAGAAATCGCTTCCCCGGAACAACCGGCTCTGCCCGTGCGTCCGATACGATGCACATAGTCTTCAGCCACAAAAGGCAGTTCATAGTTAACCACATAGGGCAGGGTATCAATATCCAGACCGCGAGCGGCAATGTCTGTGGCCACAAGGGCGGTAATTTTGCCAGCTTTAAAATCGCTCAAAGCCCGTGTGCGTGCCGTCTGGCTTTTGTTGCCGTGAATCGCTGCAGCGGTGACGCCGTCCGTATTCAATTGCTTGGCCAAACGATTGGCTCCGTGTTTGGTTTTGGTGAAAACAAGCACCTGTTCCCAGTTATCTTCCCGAATCAGGTGAGATAAGAGCTCCCGTTTGCGGGATTTCGGCACGTGATAGAGGCTTTGCTCCACACGGTCGGCGGTGGCGTTTTCCGGGGCCACTTCCACCTTGATGGGGTAAAACAAAATCGTATCCGCCAGCTTTTTGATTTCTTTGGAGTAGGTGGCTGAGAAAAAGAGGGTCTGACGGCGGGTAGGTACCAGGCGCATAATTTTGCGAATATCGTGGATAAAACCCATATCCAACATGCGGTCTGCTTCATCCAGCACCAGCATTTCAATTTTGCTTAAATCTACTTCTTTTTGACCGGCCAGATCCAGTAAACGACCGGGAGTGGCCACAATAATTTCCACTCCTGCTTTGAGTTTGGCAATCTGCGGCTGAATACCTACACCGCCAAAAATCACGGCGGTTTTCAGTTTGAGTCCGTCACCGTAGGTTTCGATGCTTTGACCTACCTGAGCCGCCAGTTCTCGTGTGGGAGCCAGAATCAGGGCACGGGGTTTATTGCGATGCCGAGGTTTACGCGTACTCAGAATTTGTAACATAGGCAGAGTAAAAGCCGCGGTTTTACCCGTGCCGGTTTGTGCGCCGGCTAAAACGTCTTTGCCCTCGAGTACACGAGGAATTGCCTGGGCCTGAATGGGTGTAGGTTCAGTGTAGCCTTCTTTTTCGACCCCTTCTAAGATAAAAGGATTGAGGCCAAGTTGTTGAAATGTCATAGAATCTTCCTGTGAGCTGCTCGCTATAAACTCAAGACGGGTCAAGGTTTATCAAACGACCGATTCGCAGGCTTAATATTGATAATTGAATCTTGTCATCAGGAATTGAATCGGAAAACACCTGGGTTAAGATTTGTTTATTATAGCATAAATCAAAATTAATTCATACTTTAAACTAATCGTTTCCAATGGTTCCTTCCAGACGCACGTCTATTTTCCGTGAATCCGTGAAGTCTGCATCGGTTACATCCGCCCGGGTGAGCACCGTCTGGGTCATCAACGCAGACACAAAACTAGCATTACGTAAACGGGCTGACGTAAAGCGAGTGTTGGTGAGATCGGTTCCCTTGAAATTTGCACCATTCAGATCCGCATTTTCAAAGCTTGCCCGTGCCAGATTAGCGTTTTCAAAAACATAAGCATCTAGTTTGAGGTTTTTCAAATCACAGTCGGGACAATCCTGGCGGACCTGCCACCGGCTTTCTGCACTGTCGTAACTGATAAACACTGCCCGAGAAGAGGCGGACTCCCGCAGCTGTAAACTCAAATCTTCAGAAACGTTGGCGGGCGTCGTTATGCAGGCTGTGTCTGTGCTGCTCCAGCGCACCTGGGACATTAAAGCCGCTTCAAGACACAATTGATGTTCCGGCTGAGAGGTTGCGGTAGCCAGACGAAAAGTGGATTCTGTGTTGACGTTGAGCACGAGCAGTTGACGTTGTGACAGGGCAAAATCGGGCTCTTCAGCATAAATGGCTTCGGATACGGAGGGCACGTTACGGCGGGCCACTGTTTCAATATTTTCACTGCCTGGAGCTGTTAAAGGGGTAGTGGGATTCACGGGGTCACAGGCCGTTATAGAAGCACAGACGGTTATAAAGGTGAGCATCACGTTCCACTTTTTCAGCATCATCTAATCCCGTTTCTTTGTTTTGCTGCCTTACAAGGTGGTTTCAGGGCGTTAACATTTGTTCAGCAGAAGCGAGCAAATAATAGCCTAGCACGCCAAACCCCGTGGCCCAGAGGGTGCAGCTCATCAAATTATAGCAGAGGTAGGGCAAGGGTTTGATACCGCTAATACCAATGATCAGGGGCGTCACCACTCGCACACTGTACACAAAGCGAAACCCCAGAATAAATACCCGTTGATACTGCTGGAGCCAACGGAAGGCTTTTTCTGACTTTTGCTTCAACTTTGGACGCCGGGCAATAAATTCCGGCCCCCGCCAGCGCCCCAGATGGTAATAGAGCTGATCACTGCCCAGCACACCCAGAAAAGAAGCAAAGATCACGCCGGGTAATTTCAAATAACCCTGAACCACTGCCAACACGCCCAAAAATACCTGGCGGTAAACG
>CAYFGW010000304.1:0-4543 GCA_964342365.1 uncultured Candidatus Sericytochromatia bacterium
GTCCGCAAAGGCATTGCCCAGGCGCATTTCCGTTTCAAAGGAAACCCGGGGAGCCACAAAGTCTACCAGTAGGCCCAGAATGAAGTAAATGGCCACCAGCAGTGCCAGCGCGCCCCCTAAAAGCGTAGCCAGTTCCACCAGCGGCGACCGCCGGGAAATGTTGACGTTGTCTTCGGGTACATCCTGGGCCACGTATTTCATCGGCGGTAGCGAATGGCGGTACCGTAAGCAATAGACTCAATGCTATTGGCGCCTTTTTTGCGGCTGTGCATATCACCCAGAAAGCTGGTTTCCAGGCGCACGTTCATCACCAGATCGGCTCCCATTTGACGGGCTTCTTCCTGCATCCGCAGGGTGGACTCTCTCCGGGCCCGATCAATGAGGGGTTCATACTGAGTAACGCGCCCGCCAAAAATATTTTGTAAGGCCGCCACAAACACCTTAAAGTAATCCACGGCAATCACCGTGTTTCCTTTGACCAGCAGCGCTTCTTCCACATCATGCTCCAGAATATCCGGGGTTTTTAGCGTAATCAGGGGCAGGGCACGAAAGGCTTTTTCGCGCTCCATAATACTTTCGTAATGCTTTTTTTCTGCCCGCTGCCCCGCAAAGTAACCCAGAGCCAACAAACCCAGAAAAATACCGAGGTTGATCATTAACTCCATACTATTCAACCCTTACGGCAGTGCCATAAATGTAGAGTTCCGCAGCGCCTGCGGCCACAGAAGAAGTGGAGTAGCGCACGTTGACCACCGCATTGGCTCCCAGCGAGCGAGCCTGAGCTCGCATGCGTTCTGTGGCTTCCTCGCGGGCTTCACTAAGCAGTTCGGTATAGCCCTTGAGTTCTCCCCCCCACGAGGTTTTTCAGGGATGCCACAATATCGCGTCCCACGTTTTTGGCGCGCACGGAGCTGCCGTTTACCACGCCATAATGTTCCACGATGCGTTTGCCGGGAATGGATTCAATATTGGTTAACAAGATCATCAGGGTGCCTCATTTGCTTTTTTTTCAGTATGAGCGGGCGCTTTCTAAAAAACCAGTATCTTTGTCACAGACGCAGGCATGAAAAAAAGGGCTCCTGACGGAGCCCCCGGGGGTTAATGTAATGCGTTTTACTTACTTCTTAGGGGTAGAAGCTGAGATTTTGCTAGAAGCTTTGGCAGAAGCAGTGGCCATAACTTCGTCTTTTTGAATTTCTTTGCTGAGGTTGTTACGGCGATTTTTCAGCTCGTCTACGTGACGCTCAAGCTCTTCAATGCGGTCGTCGAGGTTGTCTTTTTCCACTTTGGTTAAACCCAGGGTGGTGCCCAGTTGTTGTACGCTGGCAATCATTTGCTCCCAACGCTGGGTGAATTCTTTTTCGCGGCTTTCGAGGTTGTCACGTACTTCAGATACGAACTTTTTGGCTTCACTATCGTGAAGGGTACCTTTTTTTACAAACTCGTCTGCAACTTCTTGTACTTTGTCTGCGCTGAGAGAAACAAACTCAGCGGTTAATAAACTAGCTCTTTTTAAAATATCCATGTTAATATCTCCTGATTTATCCGTTTGCGAAGCTTTTTTGCGATTTTTGAAACCGTTTTGCTTGCCTTTATGATTTTAGTTTATAACACGGTGCGTCAAAAAACAACCCTTTTTATGATGCGGTGAGTAAAAAAAATGGTGCAAATGTGAAAAAACAACCTACAAGCCAATGATAAAGCCATTAATTTTTTTTGTGTTTTTTTAAAAAGCATAACGAACCCCCAGTGAACTTACGGTTTCCCCCACACCATACCCATCGCTAAAGCCCAGGGTAGCCACGATATCCACTTCGGAAAACAGCGGATAAACTATACCCGCTCCCAGATCAATCTGAGGAAACGGGCCCGAGGGAACACTTCCTGCGTGAAGAAACACGAAGGGGGACGCACCGGTTTCCATAAAATGAAGATATATCCGACTATCTATGCTCAGGATGCGTTCTGCGGGTGTACTGCTAGAATCTGCCGTTGAGGGGAGTCCGCAAAAGAGATATTTCCTGAGAGCTTAACGCTTTGTGTCAGCTCAAAATCCGGTGGAGCTGCATAAGTTTTTAAACCTACTGGGTTCAATAGCAGAGCCAAAAATACGATTTTTTTCATAATAGATGTCCTCACAGCTGAGTTTAACAGCCGTAGGCAAACATGCGTTGCACTGCAATCATTCAGGGCAAAATATTTTGCGAAGCCACCATCGCATACAGAGCATGATCTTCGAATTTACCCTTGACCCTCAATGCTTCCTTTTTAATGCCTTCAAATTGGAAGCCCAGCTTTTGACATAGAGCAATGGATGCAGTGTTCTGCGGTAGAATTTCCGCTTCCAGACGATTTAATTGCAGCTGTTGAAAAGTGTGCCTTACGGTGGATCTGGCAATTTCTCCGCCAAAGCCTTTGCCCCAGTATTGATTAAGCACCCAGAACCCCAGTACAGCCCGTTGGCAATCCCCTCTTTTTATGTCCCAGAGCTGAGAGCCGCCTACAAAAAGGCCTGTAACCTGCTCAAAAGCATAAAAGTTAAAGGTATTACCGGTTCTGCATTTTTCATCCGCTTCACACAGGGCTTGATAAGCCGCTAAAGAAAGTGCTTCATCGGGTAATTTTGATTCGTCAAAATCGTTCTGGAGATCCAGACTTCCCTGATAACCCGCCAACCATGCAGCATAGTCGGCGGGTTGAAGCGCTCTGAGGATGAGACGCTTTGAGACAATCACTTAGCGCAAATAGCGTTCCATAATGCTGTCAAACTGTGCTTTCGAAGGTCGCAGTTCTTTGGCAGTAGACTGCACCAGAGGCGTGTCAGGCAGATTGAGCACTTCATCGAAAGCCGCTTTTTTATCGTTGAAGTACAGCAACCCTGTGGGCAGCTGTCCGGCGTCGTGGGCCTGCTTGATCTGACGCATGGCCTCCAGACGATCCGTGGGCTCGTAAGCTTCGTCCAGCTTTTTGAGCTTCAGGTGGGAGCCATCGTGCAGTTTTACATCAACAGCGTCAGTGTAGTCCACTTCAATCTCTTCAAAGTGAGGAATAAAATCCAGCTCTTGCAGGGGCTGATCGTTTTCTTTGACGTATTCGTAGCTTTTGGTAGAACCGCTGTGGTCGTTAAAGGTGACACAGGGGCTAATCACGTCAATAATGGCCGTTCCCCGATAAGACAAAGCCGCCTGAATCAGAGGAACCAGCTGTTTTTTATCGCCCGAAAAGGAACGGGCCACAAAGCCACAGCCCAGTTCTACGGCCAGACCGCAAAGGTCAATGGGCTCAAAGGGGTTTTCAGCGCCCTTTTTCAAAATGCTACCCATGTCCGCCGTGGCAGAAAACTGGCCTTTGGTAAGGCCGTAAACCCCGTTGTTTTCCACGATGTATACCATGTCTAAATTGCGGCGAATCACGTGCACAAATTGTCCAACGCCAATGCTGGCGGTGTCTCCGTCGCCGCTCACAGAGAGTCCCACCAGTTTGTGATTGGCCACCAGTGCACCCGTGGTAATGGAGGGCATGCGACCGTGAGCAGAGTTAAAGGCGTGGGCCTGGCTAATGAAATAGGCCGGCGTTTTACTGGAACAGCCAATGCCGCTAAATTTGCCGAGCATGGCGGGATCCACCCCCGCGTCATAGCAGGCCTGGATAATGTGATTGGAAATGGCGTTGTGTCCACAGCCGGGGCAGAGCGTGCTGGGGCCGCCTTTATAATCGGCTTTGGACAATCCGAGGTGGTTGGTTTTGGTCTTAGGCATGAGAGGCCTCCGTGTGAAGTTGTTTTTCGGCTTTAAGGACCCCGGAACTCAGGGTGAGCGCATCCATGAAGGTGCCATCGTAGTGGGTGACGGATCGCAGGCGAGGGGCCAGATCCGGGAATTCTGCCGCCAGCAGCCGCAGTAGCTGTGCATCGCGGTTTTGCTCTAAAATATATACCCGATCGTGGGCTTCAATAAAGGCGCGCACCTCCGGATGAAAGGGCAGGGCCCGCAGGCGCATATAGTCAGGGCTATGGCCTTCGGCACTGAGTTGGTCCAGCATTTCGGGCATGGCCGACTCTGTGGAACCAAACGCCATGAGGGCGTAGTCATGATCGGCGTTGCCCGCTTTGACAATGGGAGCCGGAATCTCACGGGCAGCGGTATTGAACTTTTTGTTGAGCCGATCTAAGCCCGCTTTCCACTCGGTGGGTTTTTCGGTATATTTGGCCTGGGCATTGTGTCCCGATCCCCGCGTAAAATAAGGGGCTTTCGCGTGTCGGGTGCCCGGCAGCGTACGGTAGGGAATCCCGTCATCGTCCACATCAGCATAGCGATGAAATGCTTCCAGTTCTTCTAAGGCGGCCGCATCCAGGACCTTGCCGCGATCCAGGGCGGCTTCCGGGTACTCAAAGGGATCGCACATCCAGGTGTTCATGCCCAGATCCAGATCGCTCAGCAAAAACACCAGGGTTTGAAAACGTTCAGCAATGGCAAAGGATTCCTGTGCCATGGTGTAACACTCTTCGACGGTGCCCGGTAATAAAACAATATGCTGGGTGTCG
>CAYFGW010000305.1:0-4527 GCA_964342365.1 uncultured Candidatus Sericytochromatia bacterium
TTCAGCAGGTGGCCAAAATCATTCCTGACGATGCCTGGAGCCACTACCGTCTGGCGGCCCTTTATGCGCTTAAAAAGGACTTTCCCGCCTCCTTAAAATCTCTGCGTACGGCCATTAAGTACAACGGCGAATTTAAAGAAAAGGCTCAAAAAGATCAGCTCTTTGTGTTCATTCGCAGCAATCCCGAATTTAAAAAGCTGGTCAGTGAGTGAGATTTCATTACAACGGCACAGAAGACAGTCTGTCCATTTTCTTTATTCCCGGTCGACAGGGACAGGCGGCAAGAAGCCACGAAATCATGCCCCAGGTGCACATGGGTTTTGATAAAAAAGGTCGATTGTTTAATATTGCCGTCAGCCAGGTTTCCATGCAGCAACCCGGCCTCGATAAAATGGTAGAAGACATGGTCCAGCATATTGTGAACCAGTCAGACGAGATCTCCAAAGAAGCCCTGCTCAGCATTGAGAAGACCATTCGTCTGGACGTGGATAGCGAGGAAAGCCCGCCGCCTCATTACCAGCCCCACTTTTATTTTGACGCTCCCGCTAATTTGCTGCGCATTGAGTTATTGCACGGTATTCCCGGCGAAGCCCGTTTGCCCAAGCAGCAGGTTCTGGATCATACCTTTGCCAGCTTTACCGAACAAGGACAGCTGATTGATCTGGAAATTACCGCTGCGCTCCAACAGTTCCCTGATTTGCACGCGTTTATTCAACAGGGGCAGGAACTGCAGGCCCTGCAGCAGTTTTTTCAATTCCCGCCCCCCAATCAGCCGCCCAAAAAGAATTAAGAAAACCTAAAACAAACGTCCGGGCAACTCCGTCAAACTGGGAATATCGATGGAGAAGATAAAGCCCACGCGCAGGAAGTCTTCTAAGTTAGCCCCTGGCGACACCGTTCGACCCGTTAAGGACTGCTCCTGAGTATTGCCCACATAAAGTGTCAGTACGTGAGGGCCGGGAATTTTTTTCTTGATACCCGCTGACCAGAGTACCGAACGTTTTTGTAAAATTTCCCCATCAAAGGGCACAGCCACATCTCCAAATACGTGCCAGTCTTTCCAGACTCTCACCATGGTATTCAGGCCGGCTGCGGCCACGGGGCGGTCAAATTCATCAGCACTGGCATTGCTAATAATCCTCACATCTGCGCCCACCTGCCAGATGTCGTCCAGAATATAGCGGCTGGCGGTTACTTCTCCACCAAACACATTGCCCCGGGTGTTAAAAGACAAACGCGGTGTTAGAGAGAGTAAATCCCCTTCTCCTTCATCCAGCACCTGATAACTCAGCCCCCCTTCCAACTCAAAAGGACTGCGCAGGGTAGTGAGTACGTCTACCTGAAAATGTTCAATGGGACTGTATTTTGCCCAGAAGGCAGGGTTGCTGCTGCGAGGCACACTGACCCAGAAAAAGTTGTGGGAATACACCAGATACAAATGATCCGCAGGTACGGTATCCGCAGGAAAGATATTGGGAGTTCCCTCTTCAAAAGCCTGCGCGTGGCGACCGTGATGCTCTTCGTATTCGTGGTGATCTTCGTGATGCTCACCGTGGGGATTTTCCCCCTTTTCACAACGGCACTCAATCTGGGCGGGGGCATGATCTTCATGGTGATCCGCCAGAGCGTTAAGCGGAAAAGAAAGGGTTGCGGCCAGCATCAGACTACAGCCTGGTAAACCAAATAGGCCAAATACGGATTTTAATGACATGGTGACTCCTGAGAGAATAGTTAAGTTAGACATAAGTTTACCCCCCTTTCAGAACGCCGTCCAGAGAGGCACGACCCCTGTCCGTGCTAAAATGAGCACATTAGCAGGAAGGAAATGCAACTATGTGGAAACGTCTTTTACTGGGAAGTGGTGCGCTTGTAGGGGCCGTGGCCGCGCGAGATATCTTACAAAAAAAGCATGCCATTCTTCACAATTTTCCCGTGGTGGGTAATTTCCGCTATTTGCTTGAAAAAATTGGTCCTGAACTGCGTCAGTATATTGTGGCCAATGACAAAGAGGAAACACCCTTTAACCGGGCTGAACGCCGCTGGGTGTACGCCTCATCCAAGGGCCAAAACAACTATTTTGGCTTTGGCAGTACCGAAGTGCCCCCCTATGAAGAAGGTTATCCGCTGATCAAACACGCGGCGTTTCCCTATCTGGAAACCCGTGCTGAAGTCATTGAAGACGACCCCACTGCTGTCCCGTGCTTAAAAATTGTGGGGGAACGTCACGAACGCAGGCGTCCTTATCGCCCTTTTTCTGTGATCAACGTGTCCGCCATGTCTTTTGGCTCCCTGGGAGAACGGGCCATTACCGCCATCAACAAGGGTTCAAAAATTGCCCGCTGCTTCCACAATACTGGTGAGGGAGGCGTGAGCCCCTACCACAAGCAGGGTGCAGATATTGTGTGGCAACTGGGCACGGGCTATTACGGAGCCCGCAATGAAGACGGCAGTTTTTCGCTGGAAAAGCTGGTGGAGCAGGTGGAAAAAACCCCTCAGATTCGCATGATTGAAATTAAATTATCTCAGGGTGCAAAACCCGGCAAGGGCGGCGTTTTACCCGCCAAGAAAATCACCCCGGAGATTTCTGAAATTCGGGGAGTACCCATGGGCAAAGATTGCCTTTCTCCAAATGGGCACACCGCCTTTTCTAACGTGGACGAAATGATCGACTTCATTGAAACACTGGCAGACGCCACGGGCTTACCCATCGGCATCAAGTCCGCCGTGGGCGAAACGCAGTTCTGGGAAGACCTCGCACGCCGCATGAAATCAGAAAAGCGAGGTCCCGACTTTATTGCCATTGACGGGGGGGAGGGTGGCACCGGAGCGGCTCCTCTGGCATTTAGCGATCACGTAGGCCTGCCCTTTAAGACGGGTTTTGCCCGGGTCTATCAGATTTTTCACCATGCGGGCATTGCCGAAGAAATTGTCTGGATTGGTAGCGCCAAGTTGGGTTATCCGGATCGCGCCTGTGTAGCCTTCGCCATGGGTTGCGACATTATTCAGGTGGCCAGAGAGGCCATGATGGCCATCGGCTGCATTCAGGCCCAGCACTGCCACACGGACTTTTGCCCGGCGGGAGTGGCCACCCAGAACCCCTGGCTACAGCAAGGGCTAAACGTGCAAGATAAATCCGAACGCTTCGCCCGTTATGTGCAAAGTTTCCGCAAGGAATTGCTGAGTCTGGCTCACGCAGCGGGCTATGCACACCCGGCCCTGATTCGCGCCACAGACATTGATATTAGCGTGGGCAATAACGAATTTGCGTCGCTGGAAAAAGTCATGGGCTACAAGCGGGCGGTAGGAACCTTTACCACCCTGAAAAACTACACCTATATTGATTAAAGATTTGAGTAAGGATTAAAAATGACACGTTCTGTTATTATTACCGGAGGTACCGGTGGACTCGGACGAGCGGTGGTACGCCGTTTTGTGGACGCGGGACATCAGGTACACATTCTGGATAACGCCCCCGACGGTGGCGACTTTGTAAAACAACTCCCGGACTCCGTTCGCTACCATCAGGTGGACGTGCTGGATGAAAAAGCCGTAAAAGCTTTTGCCGAATCCCTGGAGCGCGCCGACGTGCTGGTCAATCTGGTGGGCGGTTTCGCCATGGGAGCCTTTGCGGACACCAGCCTGGAAGAACTGGACAAAATGCTAAATCTGAATCTGCGTTCGGGATTCTTAATGAGCCAACAGCTCCTGCCCTTGCTTAAACAAAGTGAGCACGGCCGTATTGTTAACGTGGGAGCGCGTCAGGCCCTTAAAGGCGGCGCGCAGGTGAGTATTTACGCCCTCAGCAAAGCCGCGGTGGTGAATTTGACAAAATCACTGTCTGAAGAACTCATGTCCAGCGATATTACCGTGAATGCGGTAGTACCCAGCACCATTGACACGCCCGCCAACCGGGAAAGCATGCCTGATGCCGATACGGAAAAGTGGGTGACCCCGGAAGATCTGGCCCACAGCATTTTCTTTCTGGCTTCACCAGAAGCCCGGGCCGTGTCCGGAGCTATTTTACCCGTATATTATAAAGCTTAAGGAATTAAGATATGAATCCTGTATCCGTTGAAGTAGGAACCCTTGGAAATTACCTGAATATTGCCATTGGCATGATTATGGCTTACGCCCCCCGCGTTATTCTCGCCTTAATTGTCCTCTGGATAGGTCTTAAGATTGTGAATAAACTCCGCACTCTGGTTTATAAAGCCATGAACAGCAGAGTAGAAACAACACTGTCTAAGTTTGTTGCAGACTTGACCAGTTGGATCTTAAAAGCGCTTTTATTTATTAGCGCTGCTTCTATGATAGGCATCCAAACCACCTCTTTTGTTGCGGTACTCGGCGCCGCCGGTCTCGCCGTTGGACTTGCTTTACAGGGAACACTGGCTAATTTTGCCGGTGGAGCACTGATTCTCCTGTTCAAACCTTATAAGGTGGGTGATTTGATTACCGCTCAGGGTTATACCGGTGTAGTTGATGAAATACAAATTTTCGTTACCAAATTAGTCAACCCTAGCAATC
>CAYFGW010000306.1:0-4490 GCA_964342365.1 uncultured Candidatus Sericytochromatia bacterium
TATGTTCAGGCTTTTCTCACTTTAAACATGAGATACAAACCCAATAGAAGATACATACATACAACACTACCCAAAATAAGAGCGGTGTACCCGTGGACGCTTCCTCTGACGCTATGATTGAGAACAAAGAGCCCTTCATAGCCTATATATGCCACTCCTGAGAACGTCAGCAATAATAGAAAAAAGAAAAACGCAATTCCGGTGAATTTTAAAGGGGACAGGTTTAAAATAGCGGTTTCATTGATATATTTGCGATAATCTTTTCTGCCTGCATAAAGACCATATACTAAAAAGAGGCACAGCGTATTTAATACGATATCCAGAACGTTTATGGGCAAGGAATAAATGTGGCACACCAGGGAAATCAGGATTAAAAGAGCGATAAGGATGTACGTCATGGCATTGGCCTTTACAGAAAGTTGAAACAGCCCTTACAATAACCAAGCCTCAAACAACGTGAGCTAGGATCGCAGGTGAATACAAATCATGCCCGTCAAAGAAAGTCGCCTGAAACTGGCTACCGATGCTGCTGAAATTGGTATCTGGGAAATCGATCTTACCCATGGTTCTTTCCGCGCAAACCATCAGCTGAGAAAGCTCTACGGTTTTGATCTGGATACTACGATTGAAGTCATGACGCAGCAAATCGAAACACGCATTCACCCGGAAGACGTCAACCTTTACCGTCGTCTTCAGGAACAGATTGCCGCACAGGAAGCCACTTTTGAAATAGAGTATCGTCTGTACGTTGAGGATCAGTATCGTTATTTTCGTGCCTGGGGTCAGTTGCACGAACGTGAAGACACAAAAATGTATGTGGGTGTTATTGTCGATCAGACCAAAAGCAAGCAAGCAGAGAAGAAGCTGCTCGAAAGTGAATCCCGCTTGCGTTCAGCCCTGGCCCTGAGAGGTATTGGCATGTGGTCGCTCAATATGAACACCAACGAGATCTATCGCGATGAGCAGGTCAAACGCATTTACGGCATGCCAGCGGATTTAGACGCTGAGGAACAAAGCCAATGGGTCATCGATCACCTGCACCCTGAGGATCGCCGCGGATATCAACGGGCGACAGATTTTTTTCAGGCCATGGATCCCCGGATCAACACCCATTTTCGCATTCTCCACAATAACACCTGTCGTTATATAGAGACACTGGCTGAATTGCACGATATAAACGGTGAGCCTGTATATATTGGAGTACTGACAGATCACACCGAAACCCGACGGGCCGAACGAACGATTCGCAAAGCCAATGAAGAACTGGAAAAACGGGTACAAAAGCGCACTCAGGAATTGGCTCAGGCCAATCAGGCCAAAAGTCACTTTTTGGCCAATATGAGTCACGAAATACGAACCCCTATGAACGTGATTTTGGGTTTTGCGGAACTCCTGTCCCAGGAGAGCAAACTTGATGATAAAGCGCATTATCGTCTGGAGTCCATTCTCAACAGCGGTCGCCATTTGCTTGCTCTTATTAACGATATTTTAGAAGTGTCTAAAATTGAAGCGGGTCACGTGGAGATTCAAGCGGCCCCACTGGATTTCCATCAGTTTTTGGACGACATTCAGCGCATGTTTGAAGACACTATTATAAAAAAGTCTGTGAAGTTTCTTTATGAGCGCAAAGCCGGTGTGCCACGCTATATCGAGACCGATGAAACCAAGTTAGGCGAAGTCCTGATGAATCTATTAAGCAACGCTGTCAAATTTACCCAGCAGGGAGAAATCGGTTTCTTTATTGACTACCTTGAAACCTCAAACCAAATCCAGGTGAATATTACCGACACCGGACACGGCATTAGTGCTGACGAAAAGCACCGACTATTTAAGCCTTTTGAACAAACTTCATCCGGACGCAAAACAAAGCAGGGAAGCGGCCTGGGCCTGGTGATTAGTCATGAATATCTGCGCCTGATGGGAGGAGATATAAAGGTCCACAGTCAGCTAAATAAGGGCTCCCGGTTCAGTCTACGTTTTCCCTGTGTCCTGGCAAAGGCCACCACCACTATTACCTCTAAAAACGCCTCGGAACGCATACACGCCCTGCACCCGGCACAGGATTCAGTTTCGGTGCTGGTGGTAGACGATCATTTTCAAAACAGAGAGTTAATTGAAGACATGCTACAGCCTCTGGGTTTTAAAATCACCCACGCAGAAAGTGGCATTATGGCCCTTGAGCAATTAGAGATTCAAGCCTTTGCGGTGGTGCTTTTGGATTTGTCCATGCCGGGATTAAGCGGGTTAGAAACCCTGCAAGAAATACGCGGTCGCGGATACCACATTCCCGTCGTGGCGGTAACCGCCAACGCCTTTGAAAAAAACCGACAGGAGGTGATTGACGCCGGTGGCAACGGTTTTATTCGCAAACCCTTTCGCAAGCAGGATTTGCTCTTACAGCTAAAAGACCTTCTGAACTTGCGCTACGTGTACGAAGCGGAAGACACAACTGCCCCTGTTCAAACCACAGAAATACGGTTCCCCGATAAGGCGTGGTTAAATCAGTTTAGTGAGGCTCTGGAGAGCTTTGAACCTGACACCATTGAAACCCGACTGGCTGAGATCCAACATACCCACCCCATGTTTTATCAGAAGGTAGAACCCTTAACACAGCGGTTTCAATTTGATGCTATAGAAGCGTGGCTCAAAGCACAGGTTTAAAAACACTTAGTCACTGTTTTTTAAACGCTCCTGCTCAGCCTTAAGCTGATCAAACTCTCTATCCGCAAGCTCAATCAGGGCGCTAAGGGCAAAAAGGTCGCGACGAAAACGACTGCGCTTCACTTCGGGTGCTACAGGCTCTTTAATCAGCGGTTTATACGCCAATTTGTGCTCAATGGCCGCCCAGCTATGCATAAGAAGGGTCCGGGTCTGAATTTCAAAAACTCTCTTTTTAAGGGAGCGGGTAGCGGGATCTTGCAACCAGGAGTCTTTGACATACCCCACAAAATGGTAAGAGCGATACCCGAACTCGTTGTCTTCTAAAACGCTTAATTTGTCCACGGACTCTATAATTTCAAAAGACTGCTTAATCACTTCTGTGAGTTTTTGCAAATCCGAAAGATAATACAAAATCACCCGAATCCCACACAGATCTTGAATATCCTGAAACGGATTGGAAAAGCCGTTCACCAGGGCTTTTTGAAAGAAGGACTCAAAACTTTTCACCCGGGTTTCAATATTGGAATAGACGATGTCATGCTCTTGAAGCAGATGCTTCAGGTTTTCTTTGACCAGTTCCGCCAGCTTTTCCTGATAGGGTCTCTGCTCGTCGTACTGAATTTTCAAAGCCGCTCTTGAAACCTCAGTGGGTTCGGTCGCCATAATAGCATCTCCTTCTAAAGTCAATTACCCACGGCTGACCTGACGGTATTTATGCCCTTCAGGGTGCAGCCGGGGCTTGTGTCTGAACTCCACCGCAACTCAGAATACTTTTGCAAGCGTTCGGCTTTGGTATCCACATTCGACACATTGTTATCCCCTGTGGGGACAGGGACGAAAGACAAGCGCCCCGTATCAGTCTGGTCATGCCACACTGACAGCGTTCTCATACATACGTTTCTTGCTCCCACCAAATCAGCGTGTAACTTGTACCCGCATTCTTGGCATGCAAACAGCAGTCCAGCGCCTTTGCGATTAGATTTGGTTGCGTGACCGCACATCGGACATTGCTGACTGGTGTAGTCCGCATCTACCTTGACCACACAGGACTTGTGCAGCGGTGCTTTGTATGCCAGAAGACTATGCAGTTCAGCAAAGCTCCACTGACTCACCCGGCGGTTGGCCCGTTTGCGTTTTGCGCTCGCTTTTGCTGAAGTTCTGCGCTCCGTGCGCTCACGGATATTCGTCAGATCTTCCACGCCGATGATGCTATTGGGGAAGCGTTTTAGGGTTTGGTAACTGGTTTTGTGGTTAGTATCAGCAATGAACCGTCTCTCTCTGCCAGATAACAACCTTAAACGCCGTTTTGCTGACCGAGTGCCTTTCTGCTGAAGTTCGCGCCGTCTCCGGGCGTAGTGGTCTTTCCGTTGCCGTGCTTGCCTACCAGATACAAACATGGCCTTGCCGGACTGATCCGAGGCTGTTAGGTGATAGCGCTGGCCCACGTCCACACCCACCGCCCGACTGTATTTTTTGGTGCTAGTTTCTACCTCCAGTGATACGAGCAAATAGTATTGCTTTTTAGATTTTTGGTAATAGAGCTTGGATGCTCCAATTTTGGCGCAGTCCTGAACCCATTGTAGGTGCTTAGAATAGCCCTCGTATGGCACCACGATCCGTCCCGACAGCGTTTTAATGCTGACCATCTGGCCCTTTTTAAAGCTCATGTCACGCCCGTATGAGTATGTCATCGTGCGAGAAACGAACTTGGGCGCTTTGTCGAGTCCACGGTATAGGCGAACCTTCTGCCCTGCTGCTCTTCTCGCTTTGTTTTGCTTGAGCTTTGTCCAGAACGGTTTGTACTTTGCGCTCACCTCACGCGGCACGTT
>CAYFGW010000307.1:0-4467 GCA_964342365.1 uncultured Candidatus Sericytochromatia bacterium
GCTTGAGCTTTGTCCAGAACGGTTTGTACTTTGCGCTCACCTCACGCGGCACGTTACAGGCCATTTGTGAGGGTAGTTTAAAGCGATTTCTCAGCTCAGAATAGACCAACTTTTGCAACTTCATTGCGCTACTGGTTTTACCCTGCTCAAACGCCATGCCAGAGGCATAATTTAACGCATCACGATAGGTCAAAGCAGTCTGATCTAAAGCAGCCTTTTGTTCGGGTGTTAGCGTGAGTTTTAGTTTTGCTGTTAGCGTGATGATTGGCATACTCAATTATACATTTTTTACCAGATCAATAACAAGGTGTATTTTGACTTCATGTCGTTGACCTGACGTGCTCTACCCATAGGGCACCTGTGACCTTTAGGTTATAAATCCTCTCCGGCCCAGCAAGCTAGGGCGCGGGGAATCCAAACACGTTTTTAGTTGAATGGCATTGCCACCTGGCTCTGTTACTGCTTTTAAAGCTTCAAATCCGTCTTTGAAAGCGTATGAAAAATCGGGGCCTGAAATGTTTTGCCATTCTTTCGCCGGAAAATCATAAGCATCAAGCAATAATGAGCTGAACTCATGGTGAAAAGTTTGTGTAAGAAAAGATGCCGGGTAGCGAGTCTTACGTTGATTATTCTGTGTACCAATACTCATGTAAATGTACTTTTTAGGCCCGCAGGAGACCGTAGAGTAAGAACCCCCGTACTCAACGCCGTCATAGGTGAATCCATAAACAGGAATTACGGCCCGCACATGTTTTTTAACAAGCTTTGGATCATAAAGCATGATGGCCTTTTGTAGGCTTGTGACGAAAAAATCATAGTCTTCCGGGGTGATTGGCTCATAGGAAAACTTTTTTCTAATGGCCAGGTGTTGCGTTCTTTCCACGTGCGACAATTTTACGGGCACCGGCAAATTTGAAAACACCGTTTTCTCTGTTGAATGCGAATCCAACGGAACGCAGGGGGCGAAACGAGAAGCCAGTAGCCAGTAAATATAAACGTAAAGCACGTGAAAGTACCTCTATTCTACAAATTGCTTTTTTGCTTATGAATAAAGAACGGTTCTTCTTGTTGAGTGTCATTAAACCATTTCAGTCCCTGGTACACAAATCCCAGTTTGTCCAGCACCCGCCACGAGGCCCGGTTATCAGGGTGGGCTCCCGCTACCACCTTTGCAGCGGGGTTTTGGGTGTAAAAATAGGCCAGTGCTGCCTGGCCTGCTTCTGTGGCATAGCCCTTGCTCCAGTGCGAGGGCAAAAAGTGAAAAACCATCTCAAAGGTGTTCGGGGCTTCAAAATGGCTGAATCCACAGCACCCGATCACCTCGCGCTGGCGTTCCACCGCCCAGAGCTGGCAACCGTATTTTGTCTGATGTTGCACACCGTGGGCCAGTGACGCCAGAATTTCTTCCGCAGTGGGTACCTTACCGTCGTCAATATAACGGGCCACCTGCGGGTTTCTCCAGAGGGTAAGGGCTGCAGCCCGATCTGCACTTTCGTGCCACGTTCGTAATAACAGACGCTCTGTTTGAGCAATATTCATTGACTGGGCGTTGTTCACGGCCTTTAATACCTCTGACTTTAAACAAAAATTCTTTTTTTGTTAATGTTCTAATAAATGAAGCGGTCTGAAATTTTATTATAATAAATTTAAATTTATTTCGTAGAGGATATACATTATGTCTAATTTATCTGTAGGTGCATCTCGCCCCATTTCTCTGGAGTCCCGGATACAAAAACGCGCTGAAAAACCCAGCTTAAAGGAGCTTGCCAAAGCCCCTGATATGGCACAAGATCAGGTTTCTATTAAAAAAGGCGTGCTACCTACCTTAAAAGGGGGAGCTCTCGGAGCGGTTTCAGGGGGGCTTCTCGCTGGAGTAGGCAGTTATGGCGCCGCCGTGGCTACAGGAGCGGACTATGCGGTGCTTGCCCTACCCATGGGAGGTGCTCTGGGCGGCATTGCCGGAGGCGTTACGGGCGCTGTGGTTGCTAATATTACCGATGACAAGGCTGCTGCAGCCAAGTGGGGCGCCCTTGTGGGTGGTGGTGTAGGCGCTGCTATTGGCCTCATGTCAGGAGACGCGGCCTCTGCTTTGACCTGGGGAGCTATTGGTGCAGGCGCTGGCGTTGGCGGTGCTTTCTCGGGGGCGCTGGTGGCTCAGCAAAAGTAAAGGGTCAATAAAGGGTCACTGAGTCAGTAAATGACGGTGGGCGTTGAGCTCCGGAGGCGCTGATAACGTAGGCACTGGCCACAAGGAGCTTGAAAAACTGTTTTGCCGTAGTCCCTTAAACCCACGGTCTCTGAGAATCAGATGTTCGATGTGGGGATTGCTCAATGCCTGGGACACGGTTTTGATTTCTCCTGCGGGAATGCCCCGGGCCCAGAGTTCTTTGAGAAATGGATCCGCCGCTTGTGTAGATACGGCTTCTGCGAGGCGCTGATTGACGGTTTCTCGATGGGCAAGGCGACCGGTGTTGGTGGCAAAGCGCGGGTCCGCAGTAAGCTGCAGGAGCTCCCATAGCTGTTGGAAATGACGATCACCGCCCACCGCCAACATAATCTGACGCTGATCAGCAGTCGTGAACACGTTGCCGTAGGGTACAATGTTGGGATGTTCCAGGCCCATCGGTTCCGGGTCGTGACCGGCGACGAGCCAGTTGGTGGCCTGATTCATTAGCGACACCAGAGCACTATCCAGTAAAGAAACACTGAAATAGTCGCCGCCCTGCCCCGGGGATTGCAAACGCTGATACAAACCCACCAGCAATGCTTCTTTGAGCTGATGAGCTGCCAGCACGTCCATGAGGGCCACCGGCATTTTGGCAGGCGGCCCACCGGGGTGACCATTTAAATATAAAAAACCGCTCTCTGCCTGCACAATGGCGTCATAGCCGGTGCGGTGGTTATGCAGGCCGTAGCCGGTCAGGTGGCCGTAAAGCAGTGCGGGATTCAGGACTTTAAGCGTGTCATAATCCACCCCCAGGGCTTCGGCAGCTCCTGGCTTGTAATTGGCAATGAGCACATCGGCATCCTGAACTAGCGTATAAAAGGCTTCTCGTTCAGCAGGATGTTTGAGGTTAATGACAACACTTTTTTTGCCCCAGTTGATCGCACTAAAGTAGGCAGATATCGTGGTGTCTTTGGGTTCTTCGGGCCGCTTCCAGTGACGGGTGACGTCTCCACCAGGGGGTTCTACCTTAATGACTTCTGCGCCCAGTTCCGCAAAAAATGCACCCACCGCTGGACCTGCCAGCACCGTGGCGCATTCAAGAACTTTTAAACCGGAAAAGGGTAAACTCATGACACCTTTGAAGCTTCTGCTGTGGTGAGTCGTTCAAAATGTCGTACGGCTTCGGACAGACTGCCGCCGTCAGGATCGCTCACTTCAATCAAGTGCGTTTTAAGATCCTCAGGAGCGCTCTGCACCACAAAACCATAATCGGCCCAGTGTAACAGATCCCGATCATTGTAATCGTTGCCCAGCGCTAGCGTACGTCCCGTATACGCTTTGTGATCTTTGAGCCACTGGGCTGACTGACTTTTAGACACGTCTCCAGGGAAAATTTCCAGCCAGCCCGACTTTTGATCCAGAGGCGAGGTGGAGCGAATAATACTCAAATGGGGCAGGGCTTTTTTGAGCTGCTCTTCACAGGCGAGGGTCTGCTCCTGACTCACAAAAACAATGGCTTGACTGCACAGTTGCTTTGTTTCCCAGCGCTCGCTGGAGAGGAGTTTATGACAAAAAGGCTTTCCCAGATCCGCGTAGAGTAGGCGGCGGGCTTCGAAATCCGCGTTATGCTTACTGTGGCAGTGATGCCAGAAATAGTGGTTGTCCGGTACTTCGCCGTGTAGAAAAAAGTCCAGTTGATGATGGTTGAACAGGGTAAATAAGGTTTCCACATCGTTTGTGCTCAGATGACGACGGCGAATCAGATGTTGATCTGACCAGCGCATAATGCCAGCCCCCGAGGAAAAAATCAGGTAATCCACCGGGAAGTCCTCGTTTAAGAGCAACCGCGCACTGTACAGGGAACGTCCTGTGGCAATGACCCGCAGGGTGTGAGCCGGATCGAGCTGGTGGAGCAGCGCTATATTTTCAGGGTGAAAGCCCTGCTGAGGATGATGCAGGCTGCCGTCGAGATCAGAATAAAGAATATGCATATCACAAATTTAGCACAAAGCTGCTAAAAAGCCGTAAAAATTGGCTTCTGTGTGAGAAAAGCGTTATGATAGAGGAGTGATCAATTATAGGTTTACTTACCATGTCTGAACAACAAGGATCCGAACAATTTAGTCTGGTTTCGCTGGATAAATCCAAACAGGCTGCCAGTTCTTATTCCAGCATGAGCAAACGGGCCCGTGGAGAAACTGAGTCCACGCTAAGTGTGAATGAAAAAGAAGCCAAGGAAAAACTGGCTCCGCCCCCGGAACCTCCCAAAAAGACCGAAAAGCCCGCCGAAAAAAAGAAGG
>CAYFGW010000308.1:0-4443 GCA_964342365.1 uncultured Candidatus Sericytochromatia bacterium
GAGGTCATTATGGCGGCGGGCACCTTTGCAGAAGGTTCCAGTATCGAGCTCAGTGCCGACGGCCCCCTGCGAGAGCCCTATATTGGCTACTTACAAGGCGGTCTGAGCTACACCCACTGTAAAATTGCGACCTTACACCTGTTGTCAGCCTTACAAGACAGCCCATAAAAAAAGAGTATCTCAGGCCCCCCAGCGTGCTGAAACACATTCAGTAACACTGCCAAATTTCCCGAAATACTCAGTTGAACAGGTATTGCAAAAAAAAAGGCTATATATTGGTTCAAATGGTTCCCGAAAATAAGCGCTTTCGCTTTGCAACGTGTATGTCTAAAACCATAGCAAAGATTTAAATTTTTGTCTGTCACCTAAAAGTGTGACAAAATATTACGTTATGTAAAGTTGACATTATATTAAAATTAAATCCTTAACTACACCTTAATCTAACTAGATCAATACGCACGAGCTAAAATTATAATTTTCGACTATTACTTGCATACGCATCTATTTAGGCAATGCAAATATTCAAATATTAAGTTTTCCTTGTTTATTTCAGCACAAGAAAAACTTAACCTTAGTACCCAGGAAATTTGCGTTTCTGACTTCACTTGCCATACCGCATGTTGCTGAGAACCCCTGAAACCATGTCATAATAAAACTAAAAACTTCAGGAGTTGCCCCTATGGTATTAACAGATCAATCCCCCCCCTTGAATTTAAACAACGAACTCCATCTCAGTGGTATTGAAGCCCTGCTTGCAGGCGAATCGCGTATTCCTCTGCGTGCTCCCCGGGGCAATACGTTACATTGCAAAGGCTGGGTCCAGGAAGCGGCACTGCGCATGCTTTTAAATAACCTGGACGCAGAAGTGGCAGAACACCCTGATGAACTCATCGTTTACGGTGGGTTTGGTAAAGCAGCCCGGAACTGGGATGCGCTTCGACAAATCGTGCGCGCCCTTCTGAATCTGGAAAACGACGAAACCTTACTGGTGCAGTCCGGTAAACCCGTGGGTATTTTCAAAAGCCACCTCAACGCCCCACGGGTGCTGATTGCCAATTCTAATCTTGTGCCCCACTGGGCCAACTGGGAACATTTCCGCGAGTTGGATCAAAAAGGTCTGATGATGTACGGCCAGATGACCGCAGGTAGCTGGATATATATTGGCACCCAGGGCATCTTACAGGGCACCTATGAAACCTTTAGAGAAGTGGCCCGCCAACACTTTAACGGCACTCTAGAACGCCGTATTTGTGTTACCGCAGGTCTGGGGGGTATGGGCGGTGCTCAGCCTCTGGCCATTAAAATGAACGGTGGTGTGGCCCTCTGTTTTGAAGTGGATCGCAGCCGCTTAGAGCGTCGGGTAGAAACCCGCTATCTGGATAAATTCTATGAAGACCTCGATACGGCCGTGGACCACGCCCGGGAAGCCCAGCGCAACGGTTGGGCCCGTTCTATTGGCGTACTGGGTAACGCGGCTGAACTCATGCCTGCACTGATTGATCAGGGATTTGTACCGGATGTGGTTACAGATCAAACGAGTGCCCACGATCCCCTCAACGGGTATATTCCCACCGGGTATACCCTGGAAGATGCGGCCCATCTGAGAAAAGCCGACCCGGAACGCTATTTACAACTGGCTCAGCACAATATTCGCCGTCACGTGGAAGCCATGGTGACCATGCAAAGCCGGGGTGCTGTGGTGTTTGATTACGGCAATAATATTCGTCAGGAAGCCTATAACCGCGGCCTGGAACGCGCCTTTGCCTTTCCCGGATTTGTGCCTGCATACATTCGCCCACTCTTTTGTGAAGGCAAAGGTCCTTTTCGCTGGGCCGCTCTCTCGGGCGATCCTGAGGATATTTTTAAAATTGATGAAGCGATTTTAAAAATGTTCCCTGAAGAAGAAGGCTTAACCAACTGGATTCACATGGCACAGGACCAGGTGGCGTTTCAGGGGCTGCCCTCTCGCATTTGCTGGTTAGGTTACGGCGACCGTTATAAACTGGGTAAGCGTATCAATGACATGGTGGCCAGTGGTGAAGTATCTGCACCTGTGGTCATTGGTCGCGATCATCTGGACTGCGGCTCCGTGGCCTCTCCCAACCGCGAAACAGAAGCCATGAAAGACGGCAGCGATGCCGTGTCAGACTGGGTCTTTTTAAACGCCATGATCAATGCTGTGGGAGGAGCCTCCTGGGTTTCTCTACACCACGGTGGCGGTGTGGGCATGGGCTACTCTCAGCATTCGGGCATGGTGATTCTGGCGGACGGCACCCAGGCCGCTGCTGAGCGCTTAGAACGGGTATTGACTACCGATCCCGGTATGGGCATTATTCGCCATGTGGACGCAGGCTATGAGAAGGCTGAAGTAGCCGCTCGCCAGCACGGTGTGCGTATTCCCATGTGGGAGCAAGACGCATGAAACTGGTAACCTTTCGCCACGGGCAGGAACATCCACGGGCAGGTCTGGTGACCTCCCACGGCGTGGTGGATATTGCAGAGGCTTCCTATCTGCTTTACCCCCAGGCCGAAGCCCTGCCTGATGACGTCCTCAAGCTGCTTTATCTGGAAGAAGGGCTCGATAAGGTGTATGACGTCTATGAAATTCTGGAAAACGAGGCCCCTCCCCAGCAGCTCACCTTTTATGAAAGTGAAGATATTCGCCTTTACTCACCGCTGCTCAGACCCGGTGCGCTGCTGGACTTTTATACCTTTGAGCAGCATGTGCGCACCTGTCGTGCAAAACGGGGACTGGATGTGGTGCCCGAGTGGTACGATTACCCCGCCTATTACAATGGCAACCCCCGGGCTGTGAACGGCTACGGTGACAGCATCGTTTTTCCCAAAAACGAAGACCGTCGAGATTATGAATTGGAACTGGCGGTCGTGATCGGCAAAAAAGGCAAAGACATTTCCGTAGAAAATGCTGCGGAATACATTGCCGGTTATACGGTGATGAACGACTGGAGCGCACGGTCGGTTCAGGCCCAGGTGATGAAAATTGGACTGGGCCCTGCCAAGGGGAAGGACTTTGCCACCACCCTGGGTCCCTGTCTGGTCACCGCCGATGAAATCGAAGACGTACGCAATCTGACCATGACCGCCCACGTGAACGGCGAAGAATGGTCCAGAGGCAATTCTGGCGATTCCCATTACACCTTTGAGCAAATGATCGCTTTTGCTTCTGAAGGCGTCACCCTTTACCCCGGAGACGTCC
Organism: uncultured Candidatus Sericytochromatia bacterium; assembly: GCA_964342365.1. GTDB lineage: Bacteria > Cyanobacteriota > Sericytochromatia > UBA7694 > UBA7694 > CAXRDE01. The sequence goes on from CAYFGW010000308.1 coordinate 3,218, forward strand.
TGGGTTCAGGAACCGTAGGCACTGGATGCGGTCTTGAGCTGGGCAAATTTCTGCAACCCGGAGACGTGGTAGAGCTTGAAATAGAGGGTATTGGCAAACTCAGAAACACGGTACATGGCTAAAGAAACCCTGAAAACCCGATTTCGGGGAGTCTGTTTGTTTTTGTTGTTTCTTGCCCCCGTGTGCTTTTTTCTGGGTTGGAGATACTATGAGGCGGTCAGTGACTTTCAGTTACGTTCCGTGGAAACCACCGCGGTGATTCAGGACTATGTTTTAAAAAACGATAGCAGCGAAGACGACGGTTTATCTTATTACGCCCGGGTCAGCTTTTCTACCCCCGAAGGAGAAGTGAGTGCCGTTACTAACGTGGGCTATCGTGAACCGCCCGATAATAAGGGAAAACCCCTGAAAGTTTTGTACGATCCGCAAAATATGCAGGATGTGCGTGATAAAACGTTCAAGGGTTTATGGGGAGCCCCGGTCATACTTAGCAGTGCGGGACTTCTTTTTCTAATGCTCGGACTGTGGAGCCTGATCTAAGATATTCTTAGCTGCGGGCGTAAGTTTTGGCATCATCGATGGCTTCGCCAGCTTTTGATTCGGCTTTGCCGTGGGCCTCTTGTAAGTTCCCCTTGGCTTGCTGCTTTTTATCACCGGTGATAGAGCCCACCACCTGATTGGCTTTTCCTTTTGCCTGATCGATAAATCCGTCTTTTTTGAGTTCGTTTTCTGCTTTCATATAAAGCTCACTTTCTATATTTTATACTGCTATGTTAGCAACGCGAGAAAGCAGCTTTAAAGAGCTTTAGAGCGGGTTTTATACAATGTAAATGCAGCTTCTATAAGGTTTTTAGGTTTAGAAACTATTCACAAAACCACCGTAAAACTCCAGGGGTCGTGTGCGGAATACGTCAAAGGGAGCCGCGTTTTCACCGTAAGCGCTAACGGCCTTACCCACCCCCAGGAAAAGCTCAAAGCGATTGCGGCTGTTTAAAATCATATCTGAACGCAGTTCAAGACCGGTACCCACATGGGGAAAGGCCGCCCGACGATCCGCAAACCACGCATCTCCCACGTCTACAAAAGCCGCCAGGTGTAGATTTTTCACATAATGAGGCCCGAGGTTTAACACAATGGGGTTCAGTAGTGGCAGTCGATACTCAAAACTTCCGGCCACCATGGTAGACCCCTGAAGCTCAGCAATTTGGAAGCCCCGCAGGGGAATA
>CAYFGW010000309.1:0-4435 GCA_964342365.1 uncultured Candidatus Sericytochromatia bacterium
GCCGCATTGACCGGGCCAATAATGAAGTGACCATTTTTGCAGATATGAAGAATGCTGCTCCCAACACGCTGGACAGTCCCGCCATGACCATGCACGAAATCCGCGTGGATCGCGAAGGCAACGTCTTTGTGCCTTCTGCAAGCGGAGGCTCTCCCGCCAAGGGAATTTATCTGGTAACGCCCGACGGCCAGATTTCTCTGATTGCCGGAGATCCCGAAGGCGTTAGCGGTCTTGAAGATGGAAATCCGTTAGAAGAGGCTTCCTTCAGAGATCCCCGGGGCATTGATTTTGGCCCCGATGGCACCCTTTATATTGTAGATATTGGCTGGGGTGGTATTCGTCGCATTGAGCGCTTCCATCCGGCCACCAATTTGCAGGTGCCCTGAAGACGCCTATAGTCCGGCGTTTTCAAAACGCAGCAAAATACGCATAGCGTGCTGTGCTCCCGTCATGGAAACCCCTTTGATATTTAGATTATCGAGGGTTTGACGGGTCTGACTCAGAATTTTAGCCACGTTCACCGTGGCCCGCTGCAAATGATGCTGTGCCAGAGGCAACTGCTCCTGAATCGCGTGGTATCTGGCCATGGTCTGGATAATTAACACCTCCGCTACCAGCGCCAGATTTTGCTCCCAGAAATTCACCTCTCCCCAGAATAAGTCTCCCAAACCGATGGACAAGACCCGGTTTTGCATATAGTTTTTGAAATAATGGTGACTGATTTCTTTTTCCGCTTCCGTGAGCAAAGGCAAGCGTTCACCTCTGTCCATCAGCGTATTTAACCAGCCCGTGGCGTGCACGTGGGGCAGTAAATCCACAAGCAACTGACCCGCCTCTGCATATTCGGCATCATTGGGCGGCACAGGAAAGGCAAAGGCCAGCTTTTGCAGGGTCTGAGTATGTAAATAAAGCCAGTGTCCCTCGGCCAGACGCGAAACGTCTTCGGGTAAATCCTGGAGCACCTCCTGAAGAACGAGCCAACGCTGTAACGGAGATGCAGGCGCGGGCGCTGACAGCACGTCCAAGCATAGCCCTACCCAGAGAAAATGCTGAGGCACCCGCAAATGAAAGGGCAGTTGAAAATTTTTAGCGTGAACTTTTTTTTCCGGTGAACGATCTACCCACTCATAAAAAAAGTGCTGGGGCTGATTCCACACGTCCACCACTGCCTCACAACTGCCCAGCAAAATACGGGAACTGAGCATGTCCTGAATACGTTTATGGCCCCGTGGATACTCGCGACAAACGCTACTCAGAGCCTCTTCTCCGTGATGGGCATGAATATAACAACTGTTGTCCGGCTCTAAGAATATGCAGCGATGAGTCCCTTCCACGCGGCGCATGTCCGCATAATCAGATTCCGTGGGCTTTTTCCGTTTTACAAAGGGCTCATGAAAACGCGGGTTTTCGTGGGTATTAAAAAAATCAAACCATTCCTCATAATAAGACTGGTGAAGACTAATTTTCCAGGGAGAATTACAACAGTCGCCACACAGAGTACAGGCGAAATTTTCGTAGGCTCCACTCTCCACATGCAGCACCTTATCACTGAATTCAGGGCTCTGCACCAGTGCAGAAAACTTTTCAAAAAAGGGGGCTTCAAGGGTATTCATGCGGCGGCTTTCACCTCTGAAAAATCGTGACTGAGTAAGGCATCCATCATCTCTAAAAGCACGGGAATATCAATGGGATCTAGCTCTAGCTTCTGGGCAATTTTGGCTCCGTTTTCAAAACGGTAGCCCACCTGAGCCATGGCACGAGCCAGATGATGAAAATTTAACTCATCCCGAGCCCGAAAGCGATAATACATAGCCAACCACTGCATATAAATCAGCTGCAAAGCCAGATAAAAATAATAGGTATAAAAGTCTCTTTCCACGTTGTCTTGCTTTAGATGGAGATTCAAACAGCCGTAAAATAAAAAGCGAGAGGTAAAGTGACGCAGTAGCTCCCGTTCCTGGTCATTCAGTTGGGGAAAAGGGCAGGCACGCTGATAAATCTGGCGCAAATACTTTTGCACCAGGGGCAACATGACCGAAAAGCGCCTTAACAATTGATAACCCTGTTCAGGAGCATATCGCTTACGATAGGGTAAATCTCCCCTACGGGCCTGGGCTGAAACCGCCAGCAACTGCTCCGATGTGACCTGCGATTGAGCATGGGTCCACCGCAGCACCTGCCCCAGCCGGAGCATATTTTCCACGGCCGTAAATCGCGTGTCTTCGACAATGTCCAGGGTCATACCCAGCCAGCTATAGCCTTCAATCATACCCAACGGATGCTTATGCAACATCCCCTGCTCCCAGGCTTTATCAGCGAGTTTGACCCTCAAATAGTACAGCTGAATAGGCTCCTGAATCAGCTCTGCCACATCCGGGCAGCCGGTTCTCAAATAGGAGCCCATGGAACTGCCCTGCCAGAAATTGTAACGGGGGTAAAGCTGACAGGTGGAGCTGAGCGCGGCAGGGCCATACTCTTTTTGCAAAAAGCACATGCGGTCATCGTCTAAGAAAACGCATTCGTGGGTACCCGGCTTACGCTGAAGCTCCGCATATTTTTCACTATGTGGATTGTTGTAAGCTAGTAACGCCCCTTTAAAGCGACCTGAAGGGTGACTTTCAAAAATAGGATTCCACTGTTCGTAGTAATCCTGAGTAACGGACACCATCCAGGGACGCTGACAACACTCTGCACAGGCAGAACAGGAAAACTTTTCTTTAATATCGGGCTCTAAGTGCAGCACTTCCTGCCGGGAAAAATCCAGCTGTTGTGCCAGCACATGCAAATGATTGGCGTAGGGTTGAACAAGGCTCGGGCGATTCACCATAATTCTATGATAGCAAAAAACCTGTGTTAAACTTCTCAAAAAAGGACGTTGATTATGGCTTTTAAAGCTTTTCTGGGGGCCACACTGGCCTTTTTTGTCACCTTGCCCGCCACAGCTCTGGGTACAGAGCTGTACGGCCCCGTACTGGGAGACGCTGAAATGACCAGTATCAAAATCTGGGTGCAGACGGACATCCCCGCCACCGTGGAGGTAGAATACTGGGCCAGGGATAACGGCCCCCATCAAAAACAAACCCTGAACACCCGCAACAAACATTTGAGTGGCGTTTTTGAGATAGAGGGACTCACTCCCGGCCAGACTTACGATTACCGGGTTTCGGTAGATGAAAAGCCGGTGCAACGGATGCATCCCTTTTCTTTTTCTACTTTGACCTACTGGCAAAAGCGCACCCCGCCCCCTGACTTTAGCTTCGCGCTGGGTTCTTGTGCCTACATGAAACCGGAAGCCTACGGTATTTTTGAAAGCATTTATCGCCAAAACCCCCAGATGATGTTATGGATGGGAGACAACGTCTATTTACGCCCGACCGATTTGTACTCAGAACAGGCCATGGCCCGTCGTTATCAGACGCCCCGACGCACCAAAGAACTTCAGGCTCTCTTTGCCAATGTGCCCCAGTACGCCATTTGGGACGATCACGATTATGGGGGAAACGACGGTGACCGCAGCTATCGCATGCGCGAAAACATTTACAACGTCTTTAAAAGCTATTGGCCCAATCCTTCGTTTGGCCTGCCCGGCACGCCGGGAGTTTTTACGCGATTTGAGAAGAGTGACGTGGAGTTCTTTTTAACGGACAACCGTTATCACCGTGCGCCCAACCGTTTGAAAGATCCGGCGCGCACTTTTTTTGGAGAAGCCCAGTGGCAATGGTTGAAAGACAGCCTGAGCTCCAGCACGTCTACCTTCAAATTGATCGTACTGGGCAATGAAACCCTCAACACCCAAACTCCCAGCGAAAACATGTACAGCTATACGGGCGCTTACCGGGAGTTTTTGGACTGGCTAAAAACCTCCGAAATCCCCGGCATTGTACTGCTCAGCGGTGACAGACACCATACCGAACTCTTAAAAAAGGAACGCCCCGGAAGCTACCCGCTTTATGAATGGTGTGTTTCTCCCTTAACCAGCAACGCCTATCCTCCGTTTCCCGTAGAGCAAGATTTAGAAATACGTATTCCAGGTTCTTTATACACGAAGCGTAATTTTGGTATGGTAGAAGTAACGGGCCCTGTTGATAACCGCCAGCTGATTTTGAAGCGCTATTCTGCCACTGGAGAAGAAAACTGGCGCTATGTTTTGAAAGCCAGAGATCTACAGCCCACACCTCAAAAAAATACAAAATAGACCCCGGAGAAACCCATGCCTAAAGTTCTACTCACCCTCACACTCATTGCTTTAATGAGTGCCAGCGCCTGCGGCACACGCGGCACTGCCACAGACGACATCACCCCAGCAGCCAGCAGCACACCTGGTTCTGTGACGTCCTCAAATGCGACCGTCACTCTGGATATTACCCCCACCTTAGACACCAATGACGCGGTGTTGGCAGAAGTGGAAAAGCTTCAAGATGCGGGCACGCTGAGT
>CAYFGW010000310.1:0-4429 GCA_964342365.1 uncultured Candidatus Sericytochromatia bacterium
CTGAAAACCGCTCAATACTTCAAGCCTCATCTGGAACTGACTCCTTATGTGCGCAAAGCGGCCTTTTACGAAATGGTTCAGTATCAGTATGACTGGGATGTGATGGGTGAAACTCACGTTATACGGGCTTTAGAATACGTGTCTGAAGACCCCGATTTTAGCTTTCCAAAGTATGTACAGCCTGAGCTTCTGGCAGACTACGTGCAGCAGCATTTTACTGAGGAACACCCTCAGCGGGAACACCTGATTCATACACTGTTGCACCGTTTAGAAGAACAGCATAAGCCTGAGCGGGCCAGACCTTGGAAAAAGGTGTTTATTGCCCTCCAGGTGACTCCTGCAGAAATCTTGCGCCACGAAGAGGCGGTGCTTAAACTGCTGGACGCGGCAACGGCTGAAGCCGTGGAGATACCGCTGCAAGCTTTTAAAAATAAGGTGTTTCAGGTTAACGTGAATGCTTTAAGCCGGTGGGTGCGGCTGACGTCTTTTTCGGTGGCAAAAATAGCCAAACAGGCCTGGAATTTGCTCAAAAAAGAAATCAAAAAGAAAGGCGCAACGCTTCCGGATAATCTTTCGCAAATTCTGCTCTCTCCTCACGCCAAAATTTGTGAAGACCTGCTCAAAATCCTGCTCAAAGCGCCTCATTTGCGCACGCCTGAGATGGATCAAGCCCTGCGGGATTATGCGCTCTCTGAGCCCGGTCCGCTGGCACAGGAACTTTTAGAGGAACTGGGAGTCTCTGCTGAAACGGGGGTAGAGGTGATGGACTTATCAGAAAACCTCCCCCCGATTTATGCCTCCATAAATACTTCTGCAGATATGTCTATAGATAATGGGCCTGTGTCTCAACAAACATTTTTTGAAAAGCAGCTTCAGCTTTTGTACACCACGCCCCACTGGGATGATTTAACGGAAATGCTCACGCAGATGCTGGCTCATGCTCTTGGTGACAAGGTTGAGGCCGAAGCTCTGGAAACACGGCGAAGCCTTTTATCTCCATTGACAGTGTGGACCCAGGAACAGCTGTCGCAGCCTTTTCCTGAAACAGAATTTGTGGATCTTTTTCGTCTGGCACTGGGCATCATGACCTGTGTCTGGCTGGAGCATCCTTTGTCCATCACCCCGGAACAATGGCGGTTTCTGGGGAAGCGGCAGCCTGTGTTGACCTGCTGGCTGCAGCAGATTCTGGAGCCTTTGAAGGTGAAGCAAGAATTTTATCTGGCTCAGCCAGATCATAAGGAAGGATGGGTGTCATGGGAGCGGTTTGTGGAGCGTTTGGCGCAGTTGCGTTATCAGCCTACTTACTTTGAGATACACTCGCTTTTGCACCGTTTGCAGGTGCCACCAGAGATAACGCAGGTGCCAGCCGTGCCTGTGATTGACTCATGGCCGGAGTGTGTACGTCAGGCACTGACGGTGGTGCTGGCTGCTGAAACGGAAGCGGTGTCCGTCATGGATGCCCTACTGGCCGGGGCGGAGGCCGAAACCGTTTTAGAAAAGAGCATTTTTCCCTCCGGGCAGATACAGGCAAACATTGTAGAACCCCCTAATGCGTCTTTAAAACTGGCGCTGGCAGCCTGTCAGGCCCGCTGGCGTCGTCTGGACGCTCCACAACAGCAGCGCTGGCGAGAAAGATACGCGTCGCCGCTATTGCAAAAGTGCCGTCTACAAGAAGATTCCCTGTGGTGGGATCTGCTGATGGCCGAAAGCACAGACGTGGCTCATTATCAGCCGCTGATGGATGACCTTGCGGAAACATCGGGTCAGGTTTACGTGGTGCTGCCCTATTATCTGAGCCTCTGGTGTCTTTGTCTTTTGCCCCCGGCGGTGAACCCGCTGTTCTGGGGTTCTCTTGAAGATGCCCGTCGTATCATTCTTCAGCGGATCAGCCTCGTGCCCTTTAGTGCCCCCTTGTTTCTGCGTTTTGCGCTGGCAAATCTGCGCCATCGTCTGGATTACGGCCGCTTGCAAAAACAGGAAAGTGTACTGGGTTTTCTGGCGCTGGGCGGGTATCAAGAAGCGGTGCTGGAAACGGAGGACCTGGATTTGCTCTGGAAGCTGACCCGTCAAAAACACCGTGACAGCGCCTGGGGACTGCTCTGGCCGCAAATACAGCGAAACGAAAACCTGCAGCAAAGAGTGACACAGGATTTACTCACCCGTGAACTTACACAAAGTAAAGGGTTTAAATACCTCTTAGACGGTTTACAGGCTCTCACTGAGCAGTATCCAGAGTCTATTCACTGGTGTTGGCAATGGACCCATCAGGTCCTGGAAACATTGACGGATTTTCCCGTGCGTCACCGTGCAGGTCTTGTGCAATGGGCGCATTCCCTTTTGCGTGCTCTTTTGCCAAAACAGGACTTTAAAGTTTCAGCACAGGCCCTTGAATCCTTAGAAAAAGCGGCCCGGGATCCCAAACGGGAAGCGCTGAAAGTCGAGGCATTGGCCTGTTTGAAGACCCTTAAAGATCTTTAAAGACTCTTAAAGACGCGCAAAAGCAGCTGTAGACGCTCCTCAAAATACCTTTCTAGCTCATCCAGTGCAACGCCCTCTCGGGCCCGAAGCTGAATGTCCTGGCTGAGTCCCGTGTGGCACCATAAAAGCACCTGCAATTTTTCTGAAGACCCCTCAGGCAGTAACCAGAAACGGCGCGTGCGTTCGAAAAAAGCCGCATTTTCCTGTGCATAGCGTGTCTGAATGGCCGGCGGGGCCTGCGCCAGCCCCTGAAACAAAAGATAAACATCGGGACGTGCTTTGAGCATTAAAAACACCCGTCTGGCCCAGTAAGCAAAGCGCTCCATGAGTTCCTGATGGGGGCAGGCCTCTGCTTCAATACGGGCGATGATCTCTTCATGGGCCTTGCGCAGACTGTACATATACACATCGTCCTTGTCCCGGAAATAATTGAAGAGACTGCCTTTCGAAATCCCGCAGGCTTTCACAATGTGATTGGTGGAACCCGCCTGGTACCCCTTCTGGCCAAATTCCTGCTGCGCCGCGGTCACAATGTTTTGCTGTCGTTCCGGGGACAGGGCAAAAAAGCGAGGCTCAGGCACGATGCGCCGCCAGTGCAAAGTGGGTTTCTAAAAAGTCCGCGGCCCGCTGATTGCCCTGCTCCTCTTGCAGTTGTGTGGCCAACTGGCGGGCGTTGTGTTGAAAGGTTTCGTTATAACAAATCAGGCGCAGAGCGTGAGCCAGTTTAGCCGCGGTGAGCTGTTTTTGCGGAATAGGTGCCGGGCCCACCTTGAGCTGACGCACCCGCTCTCCCCAGAAAGGCTGATCCCCAAAGAAAGGGCAAATGAGCGTGGGTTTTCCGGCCCGTAGTCCAGCAGCGGTACTGCCAGCACCGCCGTGGTGGACCACCGCTGCCATATGTGGAAATAAGTGTTCGTGAGGAGCGTGTTCGATGACAAAGACGTTCTCAGGCACCTGTTCCGGCTTCAGCCCACCCCAGCCCGTGGCCAGCACTGCCCTCACCTTTGCCCGGCGTACCGCCTCCAGTACGGTTTTTGCGGTGGCTGCGGGATCTTTACCGCCAATGCTGCCAAAACCGATATAAACAGGGGCTTCAGGATGGGCTAAAAAAGCCCTGAGATCCTCCGGCATTTCCCAGGGAGGAGACGCCAAAAAAGCGTATCCGGTGACTGCTGTGCTCTCGGGCCAGTCGGAAGCCACGGGGCCCACATGAGAACTGTACAGATGCAAAAAGGGCACTGCTCTACCGTCCGTATGATGTAAAAAGTCCACATCTCCGGGCTGAGCCGGAAGCTGTAAGACGTCTGTGCGGAACTTTTGAATCAGGCCACGGTAGGCGGCCAGCCCCAGTTTCACCAGCTGATAACTGAAACGGTGGTAGGAGCTTTGTAAGGGTCCTGGTAAAGTCAGTGCGGGCATGCCCAGAGCAGGAAATTCGGCGGTGGGAACCATGGCGGGCAGAGGCAGGGTGAGCACCACCGGAATGTTGAATTTTTCTGCCAGATGCACTCCACACAGGGTTTTCACATGACACAATAATGCCTCCGGTGCAAAATCCCGCGCCGCGTCGTAGCAGGCTTGCATAATGCCCTGCTGAATGGGTTTGACCCGTTTGATGAGTTTTAGAGTAGTGCGAGCGGCACCCAGTACGCCGTTGGTGTTTTCCATCGCATCGCGTCCGGCCTGGGTGTCCAGCAGATCCAGAATGTCGTTGGGCATGGGGCCGTACTGCAAGCCGTGATCGGTAATAAAAGTAGCAAAGGTTTCCGGTGCGCAAATCATCACCTCGTGCCCCCGTTCCACAAGGGTTTTGCCCACGGCCACGTAGGGCTGTACGTCTCCACGGGTTCCCACGGTAAGGATTAAAATTTTCACGAAATGACCGCCTTTCAAGTTTTACCTGAAGTTTTAATTGAAAATGAAAGTAATTTAATTAAGAATCTTAGATATA
>CAYFGW010000311.1:0-4404 GCA_964342365.1 uncultured Candidatus Sericytochromatia bacterium
TCTGCAAAGCCCATTGCGTACGCGAGGCGGTCTGCTGACACTGAAGCACGTAAGCAGTGTAGCGTTCCCGCTGCTGGTGCACCTCTGCAGGCAAATGCCTCAGAGAAAGACGGGGCAAACGCTGAGCAGAAGAAGGCGCAATTTGCAGCGTATGCTGCTCCGTATCCCGAAAGGGCTCTCCGATATTCCAACCGGTGTGGGTGCGCATGCGATCAGCGGCTCGGGTCAGCATGGTTTCGTTCAAACTGTGAATGTGTTCGTGCAGGGTTTTGGGGTCAAACCGCTCAAACAGCGCATGGACATGACCCACCCCTTTTTCAATCAGACCGTCGTCACAAAGCCCGTAAAAGTGACGGTGTTTTTTTTGCCAGTATTCTAAATCCTTAAAACCGCTTTCCAGCTCCGGCAAAAGGGCCACAATATCCCATTGATTGGCCACCTTCAGCGGGCTGCGGGGGTCTTTTCGCAGGCTGCGTCCGCGAATCTGATTCACACTCACATAGGTGGTCACCCGGGTGAGATCCACCAGCGTATTGAGGGCTTTACAGTCCCAGCCTTCACCCAGCAGCGAGCGTGTGCCCACCAGACAGGCTCCGTGGGCTTCAAAAAATGAGGTAATGATGCCCACATAATCCCGGGGGGACCAATCGGGCACTGCGGTGACTTCCACACAGGGCGTTCCCGGTACGGGCCGCGCCGCCAGCTCAAATTGAGGCATGGCCTGTTGCAAGGTTTGTAAAAGTGCTGTCTGTAATGCCTCATGACAGAGTACGTAAGCTCCTGTCATCATCAGCGGTTTAAGTTCGGGCAATTGCTGACACACATAGCGAAATACCCCCATGGCCCCGCCCACGTCCGGGTCGTGTAGCCCCTGCAGCGCCCGCCGCTCACCGGGACGATAGGTCAAAGCAAAGTCCGTTAGCACCAGCGCTTTTAGCTGATCCTGTTGTGCAGCAAACTCAGCTTTCAGAATCCTGTGCAAAGCCTCAATTTTTGCCAGCGAAAGCCCCAGCACCTTTTCCACCTCTCCCTGAATGGGAAAAAACTTCCCCTGTCGATAGCGATACCCCAGCAAAGACAGCGTGTGTTTGAAGGCCTCAAAGATGTCGCTGTCTTCATTATCTTCGTTATCCAGGTAAAACCGCAGCGCATAAGCTCCCAGAAGTGCCGCCCAGTTATCCATGGTCATGGGCTCTTCCTGTTCAGGAAACCAGGGAATATCCACCGGTCGCAAGCCCTGATGGTGTAAATAGCGCAAACAGCTGATATAGCAGGGGTCGAGGGTCTTATCCTCGTCGGAGGGCTCCAGCAGCCAGCTCTCCGCAAACAAAGCTAAAGGGGGTTGAGAAGCGGAGTTCACCACGTCAGCGACTTCCCAGCGGGCTTTGAAATCGTGAAGGGATTCGTGGGCCGAGGCAATATATCGGGTTTCGTCGGCGTTGGGGCGCACCAGGTACACCAGATCCTGAAAAGGGGCCAGATGATCCGAGCGAATCATGGCAGGTAAACTGATCTGGTAATCCACCTGCCCCACCAGTTGCCAGAGCCGTTTTTGTTCGCTATTGCGCCGTTCGATGGGGGGCGTGGCGGTCAGTCCAAGGGTGGTCACAGGGCTGCCGGTTTCTGCCTGGTGAGAGATCCAGTGCAGCAGTGCTTCTCCCCACTGTTGCAAAACGTGATGACATTCGTCCAGAATCACAAATTGGTAAGGGGCCAAATCCGGGTATAGCGGATTTTCTTCGTGAGGTTCCCCGTTTTCCGCCTGTCGATACGCGCTGGACTGCCGATAGGAACTGGCCAGCCGTTGATAGGTGATACATAAAATATTGGGTGCGGTGGCGGGATCTGTACCCACGACTTCTTCAGGGTTTACACCGTCTACCAGAGGAACACCAAAGGTTTTAAACTGATTCACCCACTGATGTTGCAGGGCGGTATTGGGGGTTAAAACCAGCGTAGGGAGCCCGAAACGCAGAGCACATTCAAGGCCCAGCAGGGTTTTTCCGCTGCCCGGCGGGGCCAGTAAAAGCAGCTGACGCTGCCCCGCCTGAAAACAGTGTTCCAGGTGAGACAGCGCACGAGATTGAAAAGGGTAAAAATCGCAGGCCAGTTCAAAATAAGCGAGTTGCTGCAACTGCAAAAGAACCGGCGAAAAAACCTAGCCGACGGTGACGCTGGCGTCGTTTTGCTGAAGTTCGGCAGGGTTTGTTTGCTTCAAATTCTGCTGGGTGGCCAGATCCTGAATAACGGGAGTTTCAATTTTGTCCAGTAAGCGTTCGTTTGGATTCTGGAGAACCACTTCAGGCGCTTCCACTTCAATGTCCACCGCGGCTTCCACATTGGGTTTGATCACCAGCTGGGCATTGGCCACCGCCGACAGATTGTCAGGAGACACTTCGTTGGAGTTGGCATCCGTAAAGAGCACGCGGTTGCTGTCCACCTGGGCAAAGGTAGCCAGTGCTGCACCGCTGTCCACAGCCTCAGCAAAGCTATTCACATCCGCGACTCCCAGTGCGGCAGCGGCGTTTTCAAAGGAGCCGTCTTCCTGGCTGCGCAGTTCACTTAAATACTCTTGCAGGGCCACAGCCGCACCGCGACCGTCCACGGGAATAGCGATATCTCCGGCTTCCTGGGCCACCTCGGCACCCACTTCAGGCGCCTGTACGGGAGAAACGGGAGCGGGTTCAGCACCGTTCAATTCCACCACATCTTCAGGGCGCAGGCCGTCATCCTGGGCCGGGGCCTGTGCTTCGTTCACCAGACCGGGGCCGCCCAGAATCAGCGGGGCCAGTTCTTCGGCGTTGTCACGGACCTTTTGTGTTTGTTCATAAGCAGCGGCGCTTGTGGCCTGAATTGAATTGCTTTCCATATCTTTTCTCCCTTTATACTCTTTTGAACCCAAATAGGTACTTCTATTTATATATACCCAATTATGGCTTATTTTATCACCGTAGACACCACCTGGTAAATATACGTGTGAAAAGGTGACGGATCTTTTTTGCTGTTTTTGCCCAGCAAATACAAATTAATATCGGTTTCAATGGCGCGAATCAAAGCCTCTTTGCCCCCGAAGTGAAAGCCCTGGGCCTTGTACACCGGACGCATACCTCCAAAACGGGAGCGGGCCATTTCCAGCGGATAAATACCGGGGTTGATCTTTTTGAGATCTTCAAACTTAATCTCAAATTTGCGTCCCCAGAGTCCTTTTTTGAGGTACATCACCGCCTCAAACTGCGGCATATTGCACAGTCCGCCGGTCACCACTTTGACCTCATAGAGCTTCATTTGATCAAAGTAACGCTTTAAATCGGGATCGCTTAATAGCTCCAAAGGCAAATCTTCCAACTCCGAAATGGAGGTGGTCCGACTGATCACAGGACCGTCGTATTTGGGTTTGCTCTCTGGCATCACGGGCCGGATCATCTCCGGCTGGCGAGAACCCTGTAAGGTGGATAATTTTTTAATGGTGGTAGGGGGCCTGGCGGGAGCTTTGGCCACCGGAGCCGCCTTTTGAGGGGCTTTAGCGGGCGGTTGCTTTTGGACCGGCTGCGCTTTTTTTTGCACAGGAGCGGCTTTTTGCTGCGGTTTCTGGGTCAGCGGGGGCTGCACCTGGGGATTGAGCGGCGGAATTTGCGTGGGAGCGTTGCGGGGTTCTTTGTCCAGCAAACTGCCCTTTTTCTTGCCACCAAATAAGTAGTCGGCCGCATCGTTGACCAGATTATCGAGTTTGCCAAAAACGTTGTCCACCACTTCGCCCACTTTTTCGGGCACATAATCGTCTAAATTGCCCTCTTTAGACGGTGCTCCGGGGGCTTTTTTTGCCTGACCGGCTGGAGATTTGGCGGGCGATTGGGCTGGTTTTTTCTCCGGCTTTTCTGGCTCACCAAAGCTGAAGGAATCCTGATGGTATTCCGTGAATTCTTCTTCTACCGACATGGCTATCTTCCGCCTTTTTCTTTGACAAACTCAGATAAATCACCCATGCGATCTTCCAGAGTGTATTGTTCTTCTTCTATATTATGACGCGTCATCGTACCGCGCAAGGGTTCCAGTTGCACGGCCACCGCCCCCAGCTCTTTTTCCTGACTGTCCGCCTCATTGGTCTTTTGCACTGCCTCAGGCACGTGCAGGTCCGCAAGGGTAGGAGGTTTAGCGGGCTTTGGTGGGGGTGGCGGAGGTAAATCCACAGGGGGCTGCGCTTTTTGCTGCACTTCTTTAAAGAGCTGGCGATCCAGCAGGTCTTCAGCGCCTTTGGCCAGACGATCGTGTACCGCTTCAAAGGCGGGCTGATCCTGAGCAATGACTTTTTTGGCGTGAGCCTTGAGCTTTTCATAGCTCTTATCGTAGCTCTGCCAGTCGGTCATTTGATTGCGGGTGGTCAACACCTCCCGGCTGTAATCCACC
>CAYFGW010000312.1:0-4400 GCA_964342365.1 uncultured Candidatus Sericytochromatia bacterium
AGGCTCCCGTGACGGATGCTCCCGTGGTGAGTGAAGCACCTCAAGTTTCTGTAGTGGATGCTCCTGTATTGAGTGAAGCGCCTCAGGTTCCCGTGACTGATGCTCCCGTGGTGAGTGAAGTTCCTCAGGCTCCTGTTGCGGCTGTTCAAGATGAGTCAGGGGAAGTCTCTCCTGTCATCAATGCCCCGGCCCCTGAAGTTAAAGAAGCGCTAGATTCTTTTGTGGAAACTGTCTGGGAAACACCATTTCTAGCGTTTTATGCTGTGCAGCCTCAGCCAGTTCAAATAAAGAATGATGCTGTAGAGCCTGTAAAAGATGTGTTGCATCAAAATCTGTTCGTGCATGCTCTTCTGGTGCCTGCGCCTCAAAAAAATCCCGCTGAAAAGTCCTTGAAATCTTTTCTCTCCTGGAATACGGGGGGTGAGCAGCCTGTTGTCCTGAAACCGGAATTGCCGGAATTGAGTTTCACCAGAGCGACTTTTGGTGCGCTGTTTGTTCAGGCTCTGAGTCAGGATAAGTTTTTCAAGCCCGAAAAACAAGATCGCGCATTTAGAATGCCTTTAAGGAGTCAGAGTCTCAAAACAGGTGCGATAAATTCTATTTTAAATCAGCCTGAAGTATTTGTGGCTCTGCAGCCTGAGTCTAAAGGGTCCGAAGCGCCTAAAGCCCAGGTTGCAAGTTTCTCAGATTTCTTGTCCAAGCACGAAATCTTTAATGAGGTGTTTGATATTCTGCCCAGACCCCGAAACATGAACGCACCCCGAAATGCACCTCAGTTTAATCCACAATTTCAGTTACCTAATCTTTCTGCAGCCACACAAGCTACGCAGTCCGGAGCGGCATCTCCGCTACAGCTGACGCAAAATGTGACCATCAGCTCTGTTCAAGTGGAAGCAGTATCCGTTCCTGCAGCGACTGCTCCTGAATCGAAACCCGCACCATCTGCAGAGGCAGTGGCGCCTCGGGATGCGGCGCCTCTTCTGGAAAAGGTCGAGACGCGCTCAGCCTCACAGTTGTCTTCGCTTAACTTATCTGCCTCTCAGGTCATTCAGGCCATTAACCAAAATATTCCTATCCATATTGCAGACTTTCCTGCTTTTGTGACCCGAGTTCTACAGGTTCAGCCGCCCACTGTGGCGCAACCCCAGTCCGTTCAGGTAACACTTTCTCCTGATTCTCTGGGCAAAATTACCGCGGAATTCCAGCTGAATGCTCAGAATGTGGTGAATATCACGTTACTGTCACAGTCTGTTATCACCGTTGCCAAGCTGGAGGCATACGTTCAGGAAATCCAGAACCTTCTGGGAACAACTCAGTTCGGAGCTGGGCAAATTGTTGTGAAACAAGGGGTCCCTGCAGCCCGTCAGAGTCAGTCTTTTAACTCTTCTGATAATGAGCGGGGAGATGCTGAAGATCAAAAACAAATTCAGCGTCGCGGCGGTAAAAAAAGACGCCGTCAGGACGAAGAAGAAATAAGTATTGACGTAACCGTTTAAGGAATGTAAAGATCCCTTGTGTATCGGTTCTAAAATTTGCTAAGCTAATAAAGGAATAGAGGTAAAAACCCGTGCAATCTGAGAATCTTCCTGAACAGGATATGCCTCAAGAAGATGTCAGACAAGCTACAGCTCTCAAGTACGACCTCCAAAAAGAAAGTGCTCCTGAGATTGTGGCCACCGGCAGTGGAGAAGTTGCCGAAGAAATTGTAAGGGTTGCGTCTGAAAACGAAGTTCCAATTTATAAAGATCCGTCACTTGCCAGTGCCCTGGGTCAGCTTGAATTGGGAAGTGCCGTGCCAGAGCAGCTTTATAAAGCAGTAGCAGAAGTACTGGTCTTTGTATATAGCGTGGATCAGGCGCATAAAAAAGAAATTGAAATGGTCTTGGAGGACTTCTAATCACCTATGTTGCGTGGAATTTACTCGGCAGCGAATGCCATGAATGTCTCGATGCAAAAAATGAATCTTTTTGCTCAGAATGTCAGTAACTCACAGACCACGGGTTACAAAAAGAAAACCTATGCGGTGCATAGTTTTGAAGATATGTTGGTCAACGTTCCCGACCCCAATAGTGTTAAGCGCAAACAGGAAAGTCTTCCTGTGGCCACCGGTTCTTATATTGATTCTGCGGGCGTTCGTCAGAAGCAAGGTCGCCTTCGTCAAACCGGCAATGTGTTGGATCTCGCCATCAAGGGTGAGGGCATTTACTTTCAGCTTGAGGTGAATAATAACCAGCGTCCGGAAGGCACTCCCACCAAGTACACCACCACCCGTGACGGTCATTTTATGATTGACCAGAACAATTATCTCACCAACAATACCGGAGACTATGTGTTAGATAGTAACAATCAGCGCATTCGCCTCATGTTGGATAATCCCAATACCCGTGCGCCGGTAGATCCAAACCGCCAGGTACCTTCTTTAACCTCTAATCTTATTAAAATTGACACCAAAGGCCAGATTTTTGACACCCGTCGTCCTGACGCGCCACTGGCTCAGATCAAAATGGTAGAGTATAACGCTGACCCCACTCAGGCCAACGATCGTGGTGAAATGATGGCGATTTTGAGAAAATATGGTCTCGAAGTTTCCAATGATAGCGCTCTGTTAGATAATTACGCATTACCGACCACTCCCGATGGTCAGCCTCGTGTGAACGTAATGCAAGGTTATGTAGAAGAATCTAATGTAGATATTACTTCTGAAATGATTGCCATGATGATGACCTCAAAAGATTATGACATGTCACAGAAAATAATTTCTACAGAAGATAAAGTACTGGATAAGACCATCAACGAGATGGGCCGACTTCAGTAACCGTTGATATAAAAAGAAAACCATAAAAACCAGGAGAAAAAATTATGCATGCATTGTGGACCGCTGCATCAGGGATGGAAGCGTTAAAGTTCAAAATTGACGTTATCGCTAACAACCTGTCCAACACACAAACCGACGGTTTTAAAAGAACCGACGCTGAATTTACCGATTTGCTTTATCAGTACTGGCGTAAGCCGGGTGCTATCGATAACCCTACAGGGGTTAGCCACGGTCTGGGTGCGCGAATTGCGGCCACCAACGTGCAGCACTCTCAGGGCTCTCTGACCATCACCAATAACAATCTGGACTGGGCCATTGATGGACAGGGCTTTTTCTCTGTGATTGATCCCGGTAACAATGAGCGCCTGTTTACTCGTAAAGGTGCTTTTAAGCTGAACAACAACGGTCAGATTGTGACCGCAGACGGATTTATCTTAGATCCGGCCATTACGATTCCTCCTGGAACCACCAACTTCCACATTGCCAGAAACGGAACTGTATGGGCAGAACAGCCCGGTACCGGTCTTCTGACGGAATTGGGTGTTGTGAACCTGACCACCTTCCCTAACCCCTCAGGTTTAGAAGCTCGTGGTAACAGCATGTATAGTCAAACCACTTCTTCTGGTAACGCCATTCAGGGTATTCCTACCCAACAAGGTTTAGGCCAGATTCACGGCCGTGCGCTGGAAGCTTCTAACGTACAGATCGTAACTGAAATGGTGGATCTCATCACCACGCAGAAAGCTTTTGATACCAATTCAAAAGTGATTAACGTGGCCGATAAGATGATGGATACCGCCAACAACCTCTCTCGTTAAATTATGAATATGCTTAAGAAGTGGTGGACGTTTCTCCTGGTGTTCTTACTTTTGGGAATGCCCACCGCTTCTTTTGCGCAAAATATTCGCGTTCGAGAGACGGACCAAATGGTGAAGCTAATTCGCCAAAAACTGCAGGCGCAGTATCAGGTGCCCGCCCACGATATTCTGATTCTCTGGAATGATGTGGAACTGGAAGATAAGCTCAAAAAGCACGGCAGTAATGCCAGCATCGAGCTGACGGACTCAGACTTTATTAACGCTGTAAAACGCAAAAATTTTTCGTTTAAGGTGATGGATGGTGACCTTTATAAAGGGCGTATCCCCATCCAATTGAAGATAGATGGTTGGATGGAAGTTTATAAGGCGATTATGCCTTTGAGTAAAAATCAACCTTTGCCGGTACACGGAGTTGAAGCCACCCGTACCAAAATATCTGAGCTGCCGGTTCAATATCTTCGAGCGCCCTTCCGTATCGAAGATTTTGTCACGTTAAGAGACATTCCGCAAGGCTCTTTTTTACAGCCTAATATGCTCAAAGAGCGGCTTCTGGTAGAGCGCGGTAACGAAGTTAGCGTTATTCTGCTTCACAAGGGTATTCGCCTTGTGACCAAAGGAGAGGCTCTGGCCTCTGCCTCCCGCAATCAGATGGTGCGGGTTAAAATATTGATAGGAAATAATAAAATTGTAAATGCGCAAGTCACGAACGATAACGAAGTGACGCTACGCGTAAAATAAGGAGTTAAATCATGAAAAAGGTAAGACAG